>CANRSD010000005.1 GCA_947642355.1 uncultured Clostridia bacterium | reverse complement strand
AAGTCTATTGTGAAAATTCACTATTAAAACAAAAGAAAAAAGGTAGAAATCGAGACATAGACATTAAAGATATGGGAGATTATCGAGAAATAAAAAAGCAATTAGAGAAAAAAGAAGAAAGACTAAAGGAAGCAAATACTCAAACTAAAAAAATAGATAATACAAGCAAAGGTATAGATAAAATTTTAGACAATTTAAAACCTACTTTGATGAATAAGAATAATATGGTTATTTCAAACGAGGATGTCCAGAAAATCAAAAACTATACAGAAGATGTAAAAGATATTACTAAAACAGTTAGAAGTGTCAATGACTTAAATATGGCAATTAAAGATTTTGAACATTCTACTTTTGAGATAGAAAAAGAAAATCGTTCACTTAAATATGAAATAGAACTAAAAGATAATGAAATCGGCAGTTTGAAAAAGGAACTTTCTACTAAAGACAAGATTATAGGCAGATTACAAGCTGAAAAGGAAAAACTAAAACAAGAATTAAAGAAATTTAAAGACTTTTGGTATAGTATTATGAGTCATTTCCACAAAAGAATTTGCTACGATAAAGATGATAACTATAAAATTGTTAGTGATGACCTATATAAAAATGGCATATTTGATAACAACGATAATGAAATTGCTAATAATATTGCTAAAAAAGAACTATACCAGATGAAAACAAGCAAACTAAAAATAAAAAGAAGAATAATGATACCAGATTTTAAAAGGAGGAAATTTAGATATGGAAAACGAATTACCAAAAACAAAAATTGATGAAAGAACAGGTATTGAATATCATTTAGAGGGAGATTACTATATACCAAACATAGTAATGTCTAAACAAGAAAAACTTATTTTAAATAAATATGGAAGAATGAGATTAAAATACTTGAAAGAACACAAAAAAGCTGATTATACTACAATGCTAATGGACGGAACATTAAACACACACTTAAAAGAAATACAAGAAACGGCAGACAATAGAGTAGGGCAGATTATTAGTGAGTTAAAATCTAAAAGTGATTTGACTGAAGATATGAAAAATACAGATATGCTTTATTGGGTAGGTACTATGAACTCTATTAAGGCACAAGCAGAAGAAATTGTTTTTAGAGAATTGATTTATATTTAAAGATTGTTAAAAGCGAATGAGAATAAAACTCTCACTCGCTTAATAGTTTGGAATAAATTGTAGGTTATCTTTCTAATTCTTTTGCAATATTTTTAGATAATAATTCATTTAAAGGTCTAAATTTTTTTGATAATTCAATCTTTTTTTCTAAATATTCGTGGTTTTCCCAATAAGATTTTAACCCATATGCTTTTATTCCATGATGTGAGGCATCAGTTGTAATTATTCTGTATTTATCATCTATAATTTCAAGAGCTGCACAATTTGACATTTGTATACTTATTGTATCTCTTTTCTTCAATAATTCCTTTACAGATTCATATCTTCCTTGTTCATCACAATGTGGAACAAATAGTCCTTCTACAAAACCTAAACATTCCATTACTATTAAGGGTTGGTCAGAACCATATTTTATTTTAAGTGAATCACTTGAACATTCCTTAAACCAGCAATTTGCACCTGCTGATACACCACACATAACTTTTCCGTTTTTCCAAGCCTCATTTAAAATTTTATTAAATCCTGTTTCATTCCATAATTTAATCATATCTAGAGTGTTGCCACCACCCTCATAGATAATATCTGCCCAATCAACTAATTTTGAAGCTGTATCTAATTGTTGAATTAATTCTTTTCTAGTAATAGTCTTACACTCACAACCATACATTTTTTCATATATATTTTTCATTGTAATAAAGTATCCAGCTTCAGCTTCTGGTTCTAGTTGAGAATGACCTAAAAACAAAAAGTTTGGTTGTTGTTTTCCTGTTAACCTAATTATTTCTTTATCCATTATTTCAGTTTCATAAGGATCTCTTGTTCCATCTGGTTTTAATCTTCCATTTTGTCCTCCACCAATTGCTACTATTTTTCTTTCCATATTTTCCTCCTAACAACTTATATTGTAATATAAAAATATTACAGATTTAATTTATTGCATTTAGTCTTTTAATGCTATTTTTTTAGTAGCTAATAAAACATCATATTTCAATTCTTTTATATTTGGATGTTGTATTAAGTGTTTCAAGAAATATACTATATCATAAATAGCTAGTCTTTTATAAAGGTTTGGAATATTAACTAACTCTGGATAATATTTTTCTATATATGACATTATGTTTGAATAATCACTTAAGTCAGTATATGGCTCAGTTTCTTCGCTAGCAAACTTCCAAGGTTTTCTAATCATTCTATAAAGAATATCTAGTTCAAAATCTCTAGGAGCATACATTGACCTTTCAAAATCTATTAATTTAATTTTACCATCATTAAAGAATATGTTATCAAAATGCAAATCATTATGAATTAAAACAAAATCATTAGATTTTAAATAATTTCCAAACTTTGTATATGTATAGTCAAGAAGTGTTTGTTCTTCTGTACTAAATATATTAAGTTGTTTTGCTTTTTCATATAATGATAAAAATTGATCCTTTATTCTTTTTGTCCAATCATAACTTTCACCAATATTACTATGAATGCATTTCATAGCAATACATAGTTGCTTTATAATTTCTTCTCTTTGTGTTTCATTAAAAGTATGCCATACATTGTATAAAGAAACACCATCTATTTTTTCTATAATTTCATAAAAATATGGAATATACTTTTTATCAGTACTTGAATAATACAATTTTGGAATTAAATTATTTTCTTTGTTTGTTTTATAAAATTCAATTTCCTTTTGAAATGCATTTTCATTATCATTATTAGTGCAAATTTTAACCATAAAAGAATCATCTATACTGTATATGGTATTAGTAAATCCTACATTGATTTTTTCTACTTTAGGATTAATTCCAAATAAAGTCGTATTCTGTTTTAAAATTGTATTTATTATTTTTTCCACCAAATCACTTCCTAACCTTTTGTATATATAAATACTATCACGAAATTATACTTTTATCAATAAATTTTCTACAACAGAAATATTAGATAAGTTATTATTATTTAAAATTATAAATTATATAGAATAACTAAGATAGATTAAAGCAGTTCCATTTTTTCTATTTTAAATATTTCATATCGGTATCAGTTAAGATTTGCATTTGTGATATAGCTATTTTATTTAGTTTTTCAAGCCTTTCAGCTTGCTTCAATCCTTCATTTATAAAAACAGAATTTAAATTTTCTAAATTAGCTAAACATATTAATTCATTCATTGTTGCATAATCTCTTATGTTTCCATCTAATTTAGGATTTTTAGCACGCCATTCTCTCGCTGTTATACCAAATAAAGCCATATTTAATACATCAGCTTCTTCTGCATAAACAAAGTTTATTTGGTTTTTAGTTAATTCCTTAGGTACTAAATTATTCTTTATTGCATCGGTATGTATTCTATAATTAATTTTTGACAATTCTCTCTTAGCATTCCAGCCTATTTGTTTTTGTTCTTCTGCTTTTAATCTTTCAAATTCTTTTATTAATAATAGTTTGAATTTTGGACTAATCCACATTCCAAATTCAAACGCAATATCTTTATGAGCATAGGTTCCACCATATCTTCCAGTTTTTGATATTATGCCAATTGCATTTGTTTTCTCAGTCCATTCTTTTACACTTAATTTATAGCTATTTAAACCAGCGTGACTTTTAATTATGGCAAATTCGCCATAATTAAAAGTAGGATTATGAATTTCTTCCCAAATACCTAAAAATTCAATGGTATTTCTATTTCTTAGCCAGTCTGAAACGAAAAAATCACCATCTTTTGATTTCAACATATCAGTAATTGATATATAGTCTTCATCTTCAATTTTTATATAAGATATTTTTTGATTTAAAACACTTAACTCTGTCATTTATTTAGCCTCCTATTATAAAATACCTATTAATTTATATCATTATACAAAACATAAGTTCTAAAATCAATACTTCTTGAAAAAATTGTCAAAATATTCTATAATAATGTAAAAATATGACTTTTGGGGGATAGAAAATGAAGATTAGTGAAATATTAAATTTAAACAAATCGCAATTTGAACTTGATTTTGTAGATATTGACATCGAAAGAGATATACCTTTATTTATTGATTCAAATTTAATTAGGAAATATGATAGTGAATTTAATGCTAGGTTTGTCGTAACAATGGATTCATTTTTTTCTTACTTAATAAATACTTTATCAAACGATTTTGACCAACAAGCTAAATATTTGTGCTCTCATTTGAGCGAAATTAATGAAACTCATTTAGGGTTATCTAAAGGTAAATCACAAGGTAAAGGTGTGGGACAACTTGGTGCAGAAAAAATATTTGATGCATTAAAAAATAGCCAAGCAATAGAAAATGGAGTTTTAAAGAATATAGAAGATTTAAGAGTATTAGTAAATGGTTTTGATAAAGATATGTTATCAGATATGCTAACTAATATACTAAAAAAACAACTTCTTGAATATACTATTAATCAATGTAATCTACTTAATATAAAACTTACTCCTAATGTTCCATCTGGTTTTTTCTGGAACGAAAAGAATTTAAAGTGGGAAAATGAGTATATGGAAAGGCTAATAATAAATAATAATCCAATATTGTTAATACCTAAAAAGATTGTTAATTTTTCACTTGAAGGTTCAAGTTCACAATATCGCCAACATTTTGTTTTAAATTTTTTACAAGATGAAAATATAAGAAATAGAACTAGTTTAGTACAAGAAAGAAAAAAATCAAAAGAACTTTTTGTTACAAAAAAAGATATAATAGAGTCAGAAGAAGAAATGAATAAAGATTATTTGAGTAATTTTACAATGAACCATCCAGAAGTATTAGAAGAATTCAAAAAAACATACTTAAATAAAGCTAATTCAATGGGTGGAAATATGTTGGAAGAAATTTCAATAGATAAAATTTGTGATATTCTTATGCAAAAGTTAAAAAATATTCCTTATGGTACAAAATCTGCATCTGATTTTCATAATACTATGATTGGTATATTTGAGCTTTTGCTTTATCCAAATCTTATAAATCCTAAAAAAGAAAAAGAAATTAATGATGGAAGAAAAAGAATAGATATATGTTTTACAAATGTATCAGAAACAGGATTTTTTACATATATACCAGAGAAAGTAAATATTCCGTGTCCATTTTTATTTATAGAATGTAAAAATTATTCAAGTGATGTCAATAATCCAGAACTTGATCAACTATCAGGTAGATTTAGTACAAAAAGAGGAAAATTAGGAATATTATCATGTAGAAAAATCGACAATGAAAGCCTTTTTATAAAAAGATGTATAGATACATTTAAAGATGATAATGGTCTAATCATACCAATAACAGACAAAGACATAATACAATGCCTTGAAAGTAAAAAAGACGTTTCAAAAAAATTCGAAGAAATTCTATTTGAAAAAAGTAGGACTATAATAACTGGCTGAAATTTATAATATACGTATTTTGATTAGTGTTTTATAGATTATTTTGAAATTCTATTGCAATTTATAAAAAATATGATATACTTTAATAAATTGATTGATATTTGTATCAATCGTCAAGAGAGCCGAAAAAGTTGTAGATAACTACGTCATCGGCACCAAAGTCAAAAAACAAAGTAAAAAGAATGTAACTCACTTATAGCAAGGGTTACATTCTTTTTATTTTTTGAAATTTTATTGAAATTGATGCAGTTCTGATGCAGTAGAGATTTTAAAGTCCAATTTCTTTCATATAATTTTCATATTTTTCGTTTTCGTCTTTATTAAATTTTTCAAAAACACTTGTATATGTATCCAAAGTAGTTTAAATTTTCTATGTCCTAAAATATCTTGTAAAACTTTAGCAGACATCCCAGCTTCAATACAACGAGTTGCGTATGTATGTCTTAACATATGTGTATGAATATGAGGACATATATTATATTTGTTATTTAATCGTTGTAAATAACAGTTTATTTCATTAGGTGTTATAAAAGTATTTTTTGTATAATCAAAAAATACTAAGTTATAAGTATTAAGTATATTATTTTGCATTACTTCTTTTAAAACTGATACTGCATTATTACTTAAATAAATACTTCTTTTGCCTTTAGAAGTTTTTGTAGTAGAGCCAAGAATAACTTTATCATTTTTATCTCGTGTTAAAGTTCTTTCTATTGTTAAAGTATTGTCTTTTAAATTAACATTATCACGAGTAAGTGCTAAAATTTCGCCTATACGCATTCCAGTATATAAGGCAAGTAAAATTATATGTTTGTATTTATGGTCGATTTTTTCTAAAACAGTTATAAGTTCTTTTTGTTCTGCTACTGTTAATACTTCTACTTTAGCCATTACTTTTTTTTGATTTTGGCTTTAGGTAACTCATTATTATATAAAATTATAAATCATATAGAATAAATAAAATCAATAAAAATAGATGGTAATGCTATTAGAAAACTAAAAGTAGGTAATAGCAATTCATTATATAAAAAAGCACCTACCATTTAAGGTAGATGCTTTGTGTTATATGTTCTATATATCTATTTCTCTATATTTTTAAAGTCATATTTGTAATTTTACTTGTTAAAGGTTTAACTATGACAATTTTTCCATCAATAACATTATTAATTATTTATATTTAATCCGATTAAGACTTTCGCTGTATTATAAAAGAATATGCTAAACTAGAAGTATAACTCACATTAATTTAATAACCATTTATATACAAATCAATATTTTCACTTGTTAATTCAGTAGCAATTGAAACAAAATTGTATTGTTCTTCGTTTAAGTTTTTCTTATATCTTTCATATTCATCTTCAGAAACCTCTTTATCATTATTAAAATTTGTATCAAATCCAATGTAATATATATACTTTAATTCTACATTATCGTCAGTATTGCTTATATATTCTTCATAGTAACCATATGAACCTAATAAACTTATTTTTCCATCAACAATACTATGTAATAAAGTCTCACATGTCCCCATATGCATATATTTAGTACAAACTGCACATTTATTTGCATCAATATAATATCCAATATGAGAATTATGTCCTTCACCAATTCTTTCAACTTTTACTTTATTATTTTCATATGTAACAAGGTCAATTTTAATAGATAAATTATTGTCTGATGATGTTTCCACAACAATAATCGGTTTTGTATTGTTTTTACATACAATGAAATTTATTTGCTGGTCAGAAATATTTGTATTATTACTTATCATTTCATCTTCTGTTATGTATATGTTTTGTTTTAACCAATTTACATCTTTTAAACATTTTTTTATTTCAGCTACTGCTGTATTATAAGAGTCTATATTATTGGAATTACTTGATTTTTCTTTACTATTTGACAAACTCCTGTCTTGTGAACTATTATCTAAATCATAGCTTTCTTTTTTACTTATATTTAAGTTAGTAGTAGTAATTTTAATTTCACGAACAAAACCATTTTCAAAACCAATAGTTAGTGTGCTGTTACCTTTTTCATAATAAATTAATGAATATAAACCATCTAAATTAGTTTCCGATTTGGGCTCATAATTAGTTCCAAAGGCTTCAATGACATCTTCACTTTTAGAACCAATTGTAATATTATTTTTTATAGAGAATTGAAAACTTGTAAGCAAAGATGATTTATCAGGGGTTATACCAATAGTTGTATCAAAAGAATGTGCAGGTAATTTGTAATCAATACTTGATACAGTTACATTTTTTTCTTTTTTTGATACATCTTTACCTGTTTTTAAATCTAAAGATATTGTTCTTTCCCATCCATCTGCATTTGCACTATAACCAGAAAAAGTTTGATTAGTTGAAGAAATAACATTTTCGTAGCCAGTCGCTGTTACTTTAGTACCTGTATTAGTTAATTCATCTAACGAACAAGGTAAAATAATTGAAGTTCCATTAATTGTAAGTCCCCAATCAACTGGTGTATTATCTTTATTGCTTGATAGATTTTTATTTTTGCTTATAAAAAATATAATACTTCCTATAATAATAGCAATTAAAAATATGATTGAAATTAAAACAACTTTATCAATTCCTTTTTTACTATTAGTTTTATTTTTAATTAAACCAATTATACTTTTTATAATTAACAAAATACTTGGAATAATTAATATGGCTTGAATATAAAATATATATTTAGATATATTATAATATTCCATATCTAAAACAAATCTATTTACATTGTCTTTATAGACATATCCTTTTAATTTAACATCAAAAAAGTTTGGGTCAGTGCTAGAATCTTTAAGTTCCTTTGGAAGATTATCATCATTAAAAGTTAATTTATCGTGATATTCTATTCCTTTATATTGATATACAATATTACATTCATATTCATTCTTTGTTGTTAATCCAGTAATTGCTGATTGTTTTACTGGATAAATAACCTCAGCAGTTACACTCTCAGTATTTAAAAAAGTTCGTGTTCCTCCTGCAAATAGAATAAGATGTATAAGAATAATTAAAATTATAAGAAATATTTTATTTATTTTCTTATTATTTTTTGTTTTAACTTTACTTCCATTAATGCTACTGCCTTGTACCACTTTAGTTCCACATTTAGAACAAAATTCGCTTTTATCATCTATTTCATTTCCACATTTACTGCAATACATAAAAAAATCCCCTTTTAACAAATTTCTCCAATATGATTATATTACAACATTCGACAAAAAACAACACTCTAATCTTTTTCTTTTCAATATCATATAGTTTTTTAATTTTATTTTATTTTTTGTATTGAATTATGTGAGTTTTTTATGTATAATATTGAGCGAAAGGATTGATAAATTATGGAAAAATTAGTTATTAAAGATTTATTTAAAACTCCAGAAGATTTTTATTCAAAAGATATAACTATATCTGGTTGGATTAGAACAGTTAGAGACTCTAAAACACTGGGATTTTTAGAATTAAATGATGGAAGCTTTCTTAAAAATATTCAAATTGTTTTTGATAATAATCTATCAAATTTTGATGAAATTTGTAAATTAACAATTAGTTCATCAATTGTAGTTACAGGTACCTTTGTCAAAACAGAAAATGCTAAACAAGAATTTGAAATGCATGCTAAAAATATAAAAATTATAAATATTTCAGACAGTGAATATCCACTACAAAAAAAACGCCATTCTTTTGAATACTTAAGAACAATTTCTCATTTACGTCCAAGAACTAATACTTTTAATGCTGTATTTAGAGTTCGTTCAGTTTTAGCATATGCTATTCACAAGTTCTTCCAAGAACGTGGATTTGTATATGTAAATACTCCTCTTATTACAGGAAGTGACTGCGAAGGTGCAGGAGAAATGTTTAATGTCAATTCATTTGATTTAAATAATGTTCCAAAAACAGATGATGATAAAGTTGATTTCTCAAAAGATTTCTTTGGAAAACCTGCTCATTTAACTGTAAGTGGTCAATTAGATGTTGAAACTTATGCATTTGCATTTAGAAATGTATATACTTTCGGACCAACTTTTAGAGCAGAAAACTCTAATACTGTTAAACATGCTGCTGAATTCTGGATGATAGAACCTGAAATATGTTTTGCTGATTTAAAAGACGATATGGATTTAGCAGAAGATATGTTAAAATATATTATTAAATATGTTCTAGAAAATTGTTCAGAAGAAATGGAATTTTTTAATAATTTTATTGACAAAACTTTATTAGAAAGATTAAATAATGTAATAAACTCAGATTTTGGAAGAATTTCTTATACTGATGCTATAACAGAATTAGAAAAGCATAATGATGAATTTGAATTTAAAGTTTCTTGGGGAATTGATTTACAAACAGAACATGAAAGATATTTAAGTGAAAAAATATTTAAAAAACCTGTATTTGTTACTGATTACCCTGCTGAAATAAAAGCATTTTATATGAAGCAAAACCCAGATGGAAAAACTGTCGCAGCAACAGATCTTTTAGCTCCTGGTATTGGAGAAATAATTGGTGGAAGTCAAAGAGAAGATAATTTAGATATATTAAAAGAAAAAATATCAAAATTTGGATTAGATGAAAAAGAGTATTGGTGGTATGAAGATTTAAGAAGATATGGAAGTGCCCCTCATAGTGGATTTGGTCTTGGTTTTGAAAGAGCTATTATGTATGTTACTGGAATGCAAAATATCCGTGATGTTATCCCATTTCCAAGAACACCAAAAAATTGTGAATTTTAACCAAAACGGTTCCAAAGTGGAACCGTTTTCTATTTTGGTCATTTCTGAGTTTTCTGTTTTAAAGCAGTTTTTAACAAAAGTTTCTTTGCCTTACTAGTAAGTATTAGCTCTGTATCTTCTGAAACCTCTGTATCCCAGGCACATTTTCCGTTTGTGACAAGCCCCTCAATTATAAGGAACTTTTCATTCGCCATATGGCACCTTTTCACATCTTCAACAGAAATAGACTCTGGAATATATGCATTTTCATCTTCTTTGCAATGCACATTAATTGCTCTTAAAAGCAGAATAGCTGCTCTTGGAGCAACATTAAGTTCATTTGCTACTGGTTCTAATGTATATGCAGAACCATTTAACCGAACCTCCTTCAGTTTTAATTTCCTTTTCTTTTTCCAAAACATCTCTTTACCTCACTTTCCAGTGTATATTTTAACTTTTTAATTATATCACAATTTTTTTTAATTAGCAATTACAAATAAAAAGAAATGCTCATTTATAAAAATAAACATTTCTTATGTTAAAATATTAACTATAAACCAAAACTTATACCTATAGCATCATTTACTTTTTCCATAAGTTCTTCATTATTTATATGGCCTATTTTTTCTTTTAATCTACTTTTATCAATTGTTCTAATTTGTTCTGCCAAAACTACTGACTCTGATTTTAAACCTATTTCTGTTGATCCAATTTCTATATGAGTCGGAAGTTTATTTTTTCCAGTTTGTGATGTAATAGCAGCAGCTATTACTGTTGGACTATACTTATTTCCCGTATCATTTTGTATTATTAAAACAGGTCTTACTCCTCCTTGTTCTGATCCAACTACTGGACTTAAATCTGCATAAAACATATCTCCTCTTTTTATTACCATAATATTCACTCCTAATTTATTACATATTAAAATAGAATTATTGAAATATATTTTAAGTTACATAATTTCTATATTGGTATATTCTATGCAAACTACAATCTGCTTGTCACTATTTTTTACTATAAGCTTTTTAGGAATTCCTGTGTTTTTATCTATATATAACTCTTTATATTTTATGTATTTATTAGAGTTTTTAATCTTTACACTAACTACAATATTATCTTCTTCTTCATATTTTTTTACATCTTCACTATTATTATAATCTTCTCCAAAAGCTCTTAAAAATAAGTAATTATTTGTTACCTCTTCATAGTTTTCGTATATTTTTTCTAAATTTAATCTTGAATTTCTTATTATAATTTTTTTGTTATTAATCTCTGTTATCAGACCCTCTAAATTACCTTTACTTATAACTTCCTGATAACTAAAATTCTCACTTTCTTCTTGCTTTAATTTATACTCATTTTGATTTTTATTACTATAAACAGTAACTTTAACTTCAGACTTATATTTTACATTTTCACTTAAAATGCTTTCAATAATATCTTCTTCATTTTTACTAATTATATTATTACCATTTATAATTTTTTTATAATTAAAAATCAAAAAAATTATAATAACTATAAGAATTAAAAATATGTATCTCTTTTTCAAAATAAAAACCTCCCATACAATTTATGAGAGATTAGAAATTTTTAAAACAATTTATAAAAATTTTCTTTTGAATCTATTGAATTTATCTTTTCTTTAAAACTTTTTGCATTTGGCATACCTTTTACATACCATGAAAGATGTTTTCTTATTTCTCTTGTTGCAGTATACTCACCCTTATTTTGTAAAAGCATTTCAAAATGCTCTTTTAATACTTCCACCTTTTGCTCATTAGAAATAGCCTTTAGTTCCTTTCCTGTTTCTAAAAAATGTGATATTTGTTTAAAAATCCATGGATTTCCTAAACAACCTCTACCTATCATTATTCCATCACATCCTGTTTCTTCAAACATTCTTAATGCATCTTGAGGAGTTAATATATCACCATTCCCAATTACTGGTATTCTAACAGCTTCTTTAACCTTTTTTATAGCTATTATATCAGCTTTTCCAGAATAAAATTCATCTCTAGTTCTTCCATGAACTATTATAGCTTTTACTCCTACACTTTCTGCTATCTTAGCTATTTCTTCTGTTACTACATGTTCATTATCCCAGCCTTTTCTTATTTTTAATGTAACTGGTTTTGTTGACTTCTTGACTACTTCTTCTAATATATCTTTTGCTAAATCTAAATTTAATAACAGTTTACTTCCATCTCCATTTTTTACTACTTTAGGAGCTGGACATCCCATATTTACATCTAATATATCCGCTGTTTTACTAACAAACTCAGCTGCTTTTCCCATTGACTCTCTATCACTTCCAAAAATCTGCATAGATATTGGAAATTCATCTTTAGTTTCTATCATTTTTAAAGTTTTAATATCATTATAACAAATAGCTTTACTACTTACCATTTCATTACATACTAGTCCGTGGATTCCCATATTTTTTAGTAATTAAACGAAATGGCAAGTCTGTAACACCTGCCATTGGAGCTAATATTAAATTATTTTCTAACTCTATATTTCCTATTTTAAGTTTTTTCAAATACATTTTTCAAATTTCCTATTATTTAAATTCCATATATATTTACTTTATTATTATAACTTAATCCTTTTTTCCTTCTTGAACTAATATTAAGTAACAATCCTATACAAATAAAATTAGTTATAAGTGAACTTCCTCCATAACTAACAAATGGTAATGGAACACCTGTAATTGGAAGTAATCCTATTGTCATTCCCATATTCTGAACCATATGAAAGAAAAATATTCCTGCAATTCCTACTCCAATATATGAACCAATACTATCTTCTGCATTTTTAGCAATCCCAATAGATTTTATTACTAAAATAACATATAATACTGCTATACTACTAGTTGCTATAAACCCTAGTTCTTCTCCAATAACAGAATATATAAAATCAGTTGTTTTTGGATGCAAATATCCGAAGTTGAGTTTGATTTCCTTTTAAATATCCCATTCCCAAAAATTGTCCTGCACCAATAGCAAGTTTAGATTGAATTAAATTATATCCATCTCCTCTTGGATCACTTTCTGGATTCATAAATATCTCTATTCTAGCCTTAGCATGCCTTGGTAAAGATTTATATACAAATGGAGTCGATATTGCAATTATTAAAATTGCAAAGATTATATATTTCTTATCTAATCCTGATACAAAAAGCATAAATAACATTGCAAATATATATGATAATGCAGTTCCAAAGTCTGGTTGTATTATTATAAGACCAAGAGGTATAGCCCATAAAACAAAATATATCAGTAGCTTCCAAGGTTTATTAATTTCTCTTTTACCTTTTAATTGAAGCTTATATAAAATAAATGACAAAAACATTATAATTACTATTTTTCCAAGTTCTGATGGTTGAAATGATAAAAAATCCCCAATTTTATACCAACTGCGAGCACCACTTATTTCCTTAGTAAATAACACCCCAACAAGCAAACCTATAACTATTAAATATAATATTGGTGAAAATTTAACAATTATCCTATAATCTATTATATAAGCCAAAATAATAAATGGAATACTAATTAAAGACCATTGAATTTGTTTTCTAAATTCTCCAAGCTCTGTACTTTGTGTTGCTGAATAAAGAGCAACTATCCCAATAAATAAAAGTAATAAACTTATTATTAAAACAGCCCAGTCAGTATTTTTTAATCTTTTCTCTTTCATTAAAGACTCCTTTTACTTTTTACCCTTTCTTGTTCTAGAAGATTTCTTTTTTGTAGTTTTTTTAGTTACTTTAGCCTTATATGAATTGAATTTTTTATCATTTTTATCTATGTTCTCTAACTGTTCATTATCTTTTTCTATAACAGTATCTGTATTTTCATTTTCACTTAATTTCTTTTCTTCTTCTGCTGCTTTTAATAAATCATCAAATGTAACATCATCATCGTCATCATCATCTGGTTCTTCAACATCTACTTTTATATCTTCTTCATCTTGTTCCATTTCTTCGATTTCTATATCTTCTTTAGCTTCTGGTTCATCTTCTATGTCCTCTGATTGATTAATTTCTACATTAACTTCTTTATTTTCTTCCTCTACTATAGTTTTCTCTTGTTCAACTTCTTTTTCTTCTACTATAACTTCTGATTGAATTTCTTCTTGTGCAATAATTTCAGCTTCGCTTTCTACTACTTCAACTATTTCGCTAGTTTCAACTATTTCTTCTGCCTTTTCTATATTTTCATCAACAAGTAAAACCTCTGAATTTACATTTTCTTCTATTACAGTATCATCTTCTTCTCTAAACACCTCACATTTTATATCATTTCTAATATTTAATATTGGTATGTTAGCATATAAAGAAGGAGCACCCATAGTACCATCTATATTTTCCTGATTTGTAAGCCTAACATCTATTTGACTTTCATCAATAACAATATATTTTTTTATTACATCTATCATTTCTTGCTTCATAAGTTCAAGGAAATCCGCTGAAACATTCGCTCTATCTTGCATTAATACAAGATGCAACCTTTCTTTAGCTGCATCTTTTGATTGTGTAGTAGCACTATCAATTAATAGTTCTTTTGGTTCATTTTTTATTATCTTTTTAAAAAAACTACCTATATTCTCAAACATTTTATACCTCCACTAATTGTTTCTTTTAAATAATCTTTTCAATTTAGCAAAGAGTCCTTTTTCCTTTCCAGGAACAGTAACTTCTATATTCTCTCCTAAAATTCTTCTTGAAATTTCTAAATAAGCTTTTCCTGAAGGTGCTTTTTTATTAGAGATTACTGGTTCTCCTTTATTTGTTTGAGTAATAATATATTCATCATCTGGTACTACACCAATTAAATCAATTGATAATAAATCTACTATATCATCAACATCCATCATTTCTCCTTTTCTTATCATTGATGGACGTAATCTATTAACTATTAATTCTGGATTTTTTATATCAGATGATTCTAATAACCCTATAATTCTGTCTGCATCTCTAATTGCAGATATCTCGGCAGTAGTAACTACTAAAGCACGAGTTGCTCCAGCAATTGCATTTTTAAATCCTTGTTCAATACCTGCTGGACAATCTATTAATACATAGTCAAATTCTTCTTTTAATTTACTTATTAATTGTTTCATTTGTTCTTCATCAACTGAAGTTTTATCTTTAGTTTGAGCTGCTGGAAGTAAGAAAAGTTCTTTAAATCTTTTATCTTTTATCAGTGCTTGTCTTAACTTACATTTTTCTTCTATTACATCAACTAAGTCATAAACTATTCTGTTTTCTAAACCCATAACAACATCTAAATTTCTAAGTCCAATATCAGTATCTACTAATGCTACTTTTTTTCCTGCTAATGCTAATGCTGATCCTAAATTGGCAGTTGTAGTTGTTTTTCCAACTCCGCCTTTACCTGATGTTATAACTATAACTTCTCCCATTACTAGTTCTCCTCCTTAAAATACTGTCTATTTAATTTTGAAGAATTATTCCTTCATATAGCTTAATTTCAAATTACCTTAATATCATATATTTTTTTTAGATAAAAGTCAATGAAAGTTTAAATATTTTTGTAATATTTTTGTAATATTTTCAAAAAATTCATTTATATTGACATTAGCAATCTATTATTTTATAATGTTAATGTATTTAAGGGATACTCGCAAATACGTTTACCCCTAGAAAGGAAAGTTTTAAAATATGAATGATTTAATAGAAATTAGATGGCATGGTAGAGGTGGACAAGGTGCTAAAACAGCTTCTTTATTACTTGCCGATGCTGCATTTAATACTGGAAAATATATTCAAGGTTTTCCAGAATATGGACCTGAAAGAATGGGTGCCCCTATCGTTGCTTATAATCGTATTAGTAATAATCCTATTACTATTCACAGTAATATATATGAACCTGATTTTGTAGTAGTTGTTGATGATACATTACTTGATTGTGTAGACATTACTGCTGGTCTAAAAGAAACTGGTGCAATAGTTATTAACTCAACAAGAAGTAATGAAGAATTGAAAAGTTCTTTAAAAAATTATAATGGTTCAATTTATAAAATTGATGCTAGAAAAATTTCGGTAGAAGCTCTTGGAAAATATTTTCCAAATACACCTATGCTTGCAGCAATTGTTAAAGTTAGTGGTATTATGAGTGATGAAGCTTTTTTAAATGATATGATAGGTTCTTTTAAACATAAATTTGCAAAAAAACCTGAAGTTATTGATGGTAATATGAAAGCTTTAGAAATGGCATTAAAAGAAATTGAAAAAGTAAAATAGAAAGGAATAATAATTATGACTGATATAAATCCTAATACACCTATTGAAGATTTAACAATTGGTGGAAATATTTATAAAGCTGGAAATGCTAAAGAATTTAAAACTGGTGATTGGCGTTCAGAAAAACCTATTTTTATATCTGAACTTTGTAAACAATGTGGACTTTGTTTTAATGTATGTCCAGATGATGCTATTCCAGTAAATAAAGATTTAAATAGAGAAAACTTTAATTATGATGCTTGTAAGGGATGCGGTGTTTGTGCTAAGGTATGTCCTTTTAAAGCAATAGTTATGGAATAACGTTCGAACTAAAAACATCATCTGGCTTCGTTATATTTCGATAAATTTCTAATCGACCTACCAAAGTACGCCTCATAGAATATTTATCTCATATGCCTAGTCATATAATATTTTTATTCCGAACTTTAAAAAAACATATTAAAAAATAAAAAGGAGAAAAAATATGAGTATTAGAGAAAGATTAAGCGGTAATGAAGCAGCCGCAATAGCTATGAAACAAATCAATCCTGATGTTGTTGCAGCTTTCCCTATAACACCTTCAACAGAAATACCCCAATATTTCTCAAGTTTTGTAAATAATGGTCAAGTAGATACAGAATTTGTAGCTGTTGAAAGTGAGCATAGTGCTATGAGCGCTTGTATTGGTGCACAAGCTGCAGGAGCAAGAGCAATGACAGCCACATCAGCAAATGGTTTGTCTCTTATGTGGGAAATGATTTATATTGCATCAAGCTTACGTTTACCAATAGTTATGTCATTAGTAAATAGAGCAGTTTCAGGACCTCTAAATATACATAATGACCATTCAGATGCAATGGGAGTTAGAGATTCAGGATGGATACAATTATTTTCAGAAAATAATCAAGAAGCTTATGATAATTTAATAATGGCACATAGAATTGCTGAACATAAAGATGTACTTCTTCCACTTATGGTATGTCAAGATGGATTTATTACATCTCATTCAATTGAAAATATAGAATTAATAGAAGATGATAAAGTTAAATCTTTTGTAGGAAATTACAAACCAGAACATTATTTATTAAATGATAAAGAACCTATAGCAATTGGTCCTTTAGATTTACAAGCTTACCTTTTTGAACATAAAAAACAACAAGCTGATAGTATGAGAGCTGCAAAAAAAGTTATATTAGAAATATCAAATGAATTTGAAAAATTAACTGGTAGAAAATATGGATTTTTTGAAGAATATAAATTAAATGATGCTGAAATAGCTATAGTTTGTATGAATTCAACAGCTGGAACAGCAAAAGCAACTGTAGATAAATTAAGAGAACAAGGAATTAAAGCTGGTCTTTTAAAGATAAGAGTTTACAGACCTTTTCCTGCTGAAGAAATAGCTCAAAGTTTAAAAAATCTTAAAGCAATAGCTGTTCTTGATAAAGCAGATTCTTTAAATGCTTGTCGGTGGAGCTTTATTCGAAGATGTAATATCTGGAATGTATACAAGTAACATACATGTACCTACTATAAATTATGTATATGGTATTGGTGGTAGAGATACTACTATATCTGATTTAGAGAATGTTTATAATGACTTATCAAAAATAGTTCAAACTAATGATTTAGGAAATCCTTATAGATATCTTGGTGTAAGGGAGGGAAAATAAAATGGCATATAATCATAAAGAAGTTGCAACAATACCTTCTAGACTAACTTCTGGCCATAGAATGTGTGCAGGTTGTGGTGCACCTGCTGTTGCAAGAATGATATTAAAAGCAGTTAAATCAGAAGACCATGCTGTAATATCAAATGCTACTGGTTGTATGGAAGTTTCAACTTTTATATATCCATATACTGCTTGGACTGACTCATACATACATACAGCATTTGAATGTGCTGCTGCTACACTTTCAGGAGTAGAAGCTGCATATAAATCAATGAAAGCAACTGGAAAACTTCCAGAAAATAAAACTACAAAATTTATCGCATTTGGTGGAGATGGTGGAACTTATGATATAGGTTTACAAAGTTTATCTGGAGCTATGGAAAGAGGACATGATATGGTATATGTTTGCTATGATAATGGTGCATACATGAATACTGGTATTCAACGTTCATCTGCCACTCCAAAATTTTCAGACACAACAACTACTCCAGCTGGAACTAAAATTCCTGGAAAAATGCAACCTAGAAAAGATTTGGCCAAAATAATGGAAGCTCATAACTTGCCATATATTGGTCAAACAGCTGCAATAGGAAACTTTAAAGACTTATATGAAAAAGCTGAAAAAGCAATTTACACAGAAGGTCCTTGTTTCTTAAACGTTTTAGCTCCTTGTCCTAGAGGTTGGGGCTACAATACAGCAGATTTAATGGACATCAATAAATTAGCTGTTGAAACTTGCTATTGGCCTTTATATGAAGTTACAAACGGTATTTATAAAATTACTTATAAACCTGCAAAAAAACTTCCAATAGAAGAATTTTTAAAACCTCAAAAAAGATTTAAACATATGTTTAAACCTGGTAATGAATGGATGATAGAAGAATTCCAAAAAGAAGTTGATACAAGATGGCAAGAATTATTAAACTTAGAAGAAATGACAAATAAATAATAAATTTATTACCAAAAATTGAGAATAGGTAAAACTATTCTCAATTTTTTTAATTTATTTCTATAATATAAATATTATCAACTAAACCTCAATATATGTAGTAAAACTGTAAATAATATAAATATATTTAATGACATAAAGAAAAATGAAAATCCCACTAAAATTGCAGAAAGTACACTTCCTGGTGATAATGAAATAAGTACAGATAACAAATTTGAAAATATATTTCCGAATTATACTAATTAATATAAAAAATGCATTTTTACATAAAATTGTTCTAGTAAAACCGTTATCTGAAGCCCCTAAAATTGCTATAATAAGTAAAGATAATAATGCCAATATAAGTGAAAATAACATAGCATATAATATATTTAAAAACAAACCATTAAAAAATAATAAAGTTAATATAAGTGCAATAATAACACTAATTGCTATACTAGACAAATAATTACAAACTTCTTCTTGCATAATACTCCTCCGTTCCAATATAAAATAAATTTATTTATTATATAGTATGAAGATAAAAGTTATATTGATACTATAATAACAAAAAAGACAGGTCACAAAACCTGCCTAAAAAGTAGTTCTTATCCTTCTATTGCTCTTGCTTTTACAATAACTCTATTTTCTCCATTATTTGTACAAGTAATTATAGTTATTTCTGTATTTCCATTTGTATTTTGTGTTGTACATGCTGTATCATTTGGATCTACTATATATTTATCATATACAGAATATTGAACTGTTTTGTTAGTTAAATCTGTAATTTCTACAATATCTCCATTTGATAAATCTGGAACCTTACTAAAAAACTTATTATTTCTATAATTATGTCCAACTACACAAAAATTTCCTGGTTTATTAGGTTGAGCTCCCCAATAATAGCAAGGTGAAATCTTTAGCAATTCATTTGACCAAGTATTTATTATTCCATATTCACAATTAATTGAAGGAATTTTAATTTTAGCTAAATAATAATACTCCTCACCACTCTCTGTTCTATATGTATTTCTCTGTATATTTTCAGAAATTTGCTGTTGAAGTTCACTATCATTTTCTTCTGGTATTGTTGATGAAATTATAACTTGCGCTGTATCTTCCTCATTTAAAATTACTATTGTAGCATTATCTTCAAATTTAATTGTTGTATCATCTACTAAGTCACTATTAAAGCTCAAACTAGACAAAACTTCTTGAGACATTGCTTCATTCTTATTTTTATCATATTCAGCATAGATATAATATGAAGATAAAATGAAAACTAAAAAAACAGAAATGAAGAAATCTATCTTGTACATTCTTTTTTTTCTTTTTAATTCTGGAGTCACATAAACCTTTTCAGAAATTAATATTTGGTTCATTTTACTCTCCCTTTCTTAAAATATCAAACTAATATTATTATAACATTTGTTCCATATAAAATCAAGACTATTTTTTAAACACCATTATCTTTTAATTTTTTTAATTCTCTTTCTGCCTTTTTTATATCCTTTTGAGTATTTATTATTTCCTGATTTATTTCATCTTTAGTCCTTCTTATTAAATTTTCATCTTCTAAAATCCTTTTTTTATCAAAACTATCAGAACACTTAATATTCAAAATAATTTCTTCATTCTCATCAATCAAATCTAAATATTTTTGTTTTGCTCTTTTTAAAGTTTTCATATCTCCAATTGTTAAACTAGAATCTGGTCTTATTTGCTCACAAATTACCTGCAATTTAGACATCATAGATAAATCCAATTCTCTGTATGACCTTTCTAGTAACTCATAAAGCTGATTATCCATTCTATTATTATCAAAATTAATTAATGGACTTAATTTCTTTATTAAATTTTTATATATTATATTAACTAATTTCAAAAACTCTGAAGCAACACCATCTGTTAAATCATCTTCTATATCATATATTAAATCTTCTTGCATTTCAGTAAATTCTTCATCTATACTATCAAACTCTATATCTAATTGTTTTTCTATTTCTTCTTCATCAATTTCTCTTTTTAATTTTAACCTTTCTTTATATAATTCAATTTTTCTATTTATCCTAAGTAATTTTAAGTTTTCTTTAAATGCGTCATTTTCTAACATTCCAATTTTCATTAAATATGCATTTTCAATATCTGGTATAACATGAAAAGCAAGCATATCTCTACCGTGCTATTTTTTCTGCCACTTTATCTTTCAATTTATTTACTTCAATAATTAAATCTGCATATTCAGGGTCTAGTGTAATATTTTCTGCCATATAAACCTCTTTCTTTTATTAATCTATTTTTTATTATACCATACAGGCTCAGTATTTACAATAATCATTTTACATGTTAAAATATTATAAAATAATTTAAGAAAGAAGTATACAATGAATTTAATAGAAGAAACAAAATTTATTATGCATAAATATGGAATAACAGCAAACAAATCTTTGGGACAAAATTTTTTAATAAATGAAAATGTTATAAATAGTATCATAGAAATTAGTCAAATTTCAAATGAAGATTTAATTATTGAAATTGGACCAGGTCTTGGCACTTTAACTTCTAGATTACTTGATAAAGCTGGAAAAGTCATTGCTATTGAACTTGATACAAAAATGCTTAATATACTAAATGATAGGTTTTCATTATACAAAAACTTTGAACTTATTAATAATGATGTTTTAAAAGTAAATTTAAAAGAATTAATAGAAAAAAATTTAAACCAAAATATAAAAAAATGCAAAATTGTTGCAAATCTTCCATACTACATAACAACTCCAATCATTATGAAATTACTAGAAAATAATTTACCCCTAGACAGTATAATTGTAATGGTACAGAAAGAAGTTGCCATAAGACTTACAGCCATTCCAGGTCAAAAAGATACTGGTGCTATTACTCATAGTATTTATTATTATTCTGAACCAGAAATTGTTTTAGATGTTCCTAGAAATTGTTTTATACCATCTCCTGATGTTAATTCATCAGTTATAAAACTACAGTTATTAAAATCTCCAAGAGTTAAAGTTTCTAATGAAAAATTATTTTTTGATATAATAAAATCTGCATTTTCTCAAAAAAGAAAAACATTAATAAATAGTTTAGTAAATAATAAAATTGTTTCTTCAAAAGAAAATGCTGAAAAACTCTTAAAGTCTGCAAACTTAGATACGAAAATTCGTGGAGAAAAACTATCTATTCAAGATTTTGCTAATATTTGTGAAATGATAAAAAAACAGCAATAATAGCTGTTTTTCTTTTACCCTATTTTTTCTTTTATTTCTTCTAAAGCTTTTGCTAATTGATCTGGACAAGAAGTACTTCTAAGACCACAAGGAATGCCTTTTAATCTTTTTATTGCTTCATCAATTTTCATTCCTGCTATAAGTCTAGCTACCCCCACTGTGTTTCCAGCACATCCTCCTACAATTTCAACAGATTTTATTATATCTCCATCAATATCTATTACCATATCTTGTGAGCAAACCCCAACAGGCCTATACCTATATTCCATATTTATTTCCTCCTATCAATCACTTACTAAAAACATCCTTAACAATTGGATAACTATTTATTAATAAATCATATTTTATACTTTCTGGTAAATTTTCATCATACATAGCATTAGAAATAGGAATTGTATAACTTGTAAATTTTGGCATAAAACATCGTGTTTTTACTATATAATTTATAAGACAATCATTTTCATTTAATTTTACTTCATGTCGAGTTAAAAAGTTCTTCATCATTTCTGTATATTCAGTATGAAAATAATTAAAAACTTTTACATATTCTTTTTGATTAGCAAGTTCTCTTATTTCCCTTTCTACTAACATTCTTTTCTCCTAATTATATATATTTTTTATATTCTATATTATGATATTATAAAATGCAATATTTTTATATTATTTTTCTAAATTTAATAACTCTTGTTTTATTTCAATCCCTGTTTTTTCTTCTGTATATGCTGAAAAACCAGTTAATTTTCCATTACTTCCTATAACTCTATGACAAGGAATTATTATTAATAAATTATTTCTCCCTATAGCATTGGCTACTGCTCTTACAGCTTTTTCATTTCCTATTCTTACTGCTATATCTTTATATGAAACAACTTTACCATATGGTATTTTAGAAAGTTCATTCCAAACTTTACAACTAAAATCTGTACCTATTAATCTATATTTTATATCAAAAATCTTTCTTTTTCCTTCAAAATATTGCTCTAATTGTTTCTTACATTCTATACTTAATTTATTGGGATTTTCTTTACATTCCTCTGAAAACCCAATGTCTATTATATTCTGATTATCTGCTATTATTTTAATTTTTCCAACTGGTGAATTGTATATTGAACAATACATATTAATTTTCCTTTCTTAGTATTGGCTAATTTTATCAAAAGTATTAATTTTATTCAAGCATGTTATTTAATATAATTGTCTTTTCATAAAACTTTTGATATACTAATTTCATTATGGAAACTTTAGAAAGATATAATAAATTAAATAATTATTTCAAAAATAAATTTGGAGAAAGAACACTAAAAATTTGCATTGATGGTGGCTTTACTTGCCCTAATAGAGATGGTAAACTCTCTAACTTACGGTTGTATTTTCTGTAGTGAAAAAGGTTCGGGTGACCATATTAACTCTTCTATAAATATTACCAATCAAGTAAGAAGCTATTTTGAAAGTTATAAATCTGAGAGAGCAAATAAATTTATTGTTTATTTTCAAAATTTTACTAATACATATGATACTATTGAAAACTTAAAAATCAAATATGATTCTGCTCTAATAAATGATAAAATTGTAGGACTCGCAGTTGCTACTAGACCAGATTGTATAGATGAAAATATAGTTAAACTTTTAAAAAGTTATTCTGATAAATTATGTGTTTTTGTAGAACTTGGATTACAAACTTCAAATGAAAAAACTGCAAAATTAATTAATCGTTCATATCCAAATGAACAATTTTCAAAAGCTGTAAAATTACTAAATAAATACAATATTGATGTTGTTACTCATATTATGATAGGACTTCCAAATGAAACTCAAAAAGATTTAGAAAATACTGTTAATTTTATAAATAGTCACAATATCCAAGGTATAAAAATACACTCTACTTATATTGTAAAAAATACTAAACTAGCTCAAATGTATGAAAATAAAGAATATTTACCTATAAGTTTAGAATATTATTTAAATTCTTGTATATATGTATTAACTCATATATCTCCTGATATAGTAATTCACAGAATTTCTGGAGATAGTCCAAAAGACTTACTTATTGCTCCTGAATGGAACCTACATAAAAAATGGATTATAAATGGAATAGACAAAATTTTAAAAGAAAAAAATTTATATCAAGGTATATATTACTAAAAGGGCGCTTAAAACTAAGCGCCCCTTTCAAATAAAATTCAAGCAGTTTTTACATAAGTTTAATTGCAATTGCCCCATATGGTGAAATATCAGTAATAGTACAATTATTTAAATTTGCGATAATTTCATATTCTTTATAGCCTTCCAATAACGTAGGATGCAAGACATCTTCTGTATTATTAAAATAAACTACAAGCATATTTTCATCATCGTACCTTTTGTAGCTCCACCACCAATCGTGAACTTCAATCGGCTCAAACTCAGCATTTTTAAGAAATTCTTGGCTAATACGTGCTTTACCAACTTCTCTAAAAAACTTAAGAAGTTTTTTATCACGCCTTCCCCAAGGATATGGAGCTCTATTAGCTAAATTTCCCAAACCACCTAAACCGACCTCATCTCCATAAAATATAGATACTATACCAGGCATAAACATAATAGTAAATATATACAGCATAAGTGTCCTTCTTCCTTGTTTGTACTCAGAATTTGACAACTTAAGCGTACCATCTAATCTCATACTATCATCTAATAAATTCCATGCCCATTTTTCATCTCCATATTCTTTGTTAAAACAATCACGTGCAAATATCTCACTTAATCTAGAAATATCATGTGTGGACGTAAAGTTCATAAGAGTTCTTATACTGTCTTCCGGATATTCTGTCATTATTTCTTCAATCTTCTCTTGAAGAAATCTCGAAGCACCATACTTATAATACCGGATCAATGAATCTTCCCATTGATAATTCATTACTGTATGCATACCTTTCCCAGAACCCATATATCCTCTGTTTTGTCTCATTGGATTTTTCCATACTTCTCCAATAAAAAGAGAGTCTGAATTATTTCGTTTACCTGAATCACAACATAAATATACTCCTTCATCTGGAATCTCATCTACAACATCATATCTTATACCATCAATTCCAAACTCTTGATACCAGTAATCAATAACTCCTCCTTCTCCACAAATGAAATCTGGCCACTCTTTAGAGTACCAATTACATTCAGGAACATTTGGTATATTATACCAATAACTAAATTTCAGCTTTCCATCTTCCCACCTTACTTTATAAAATGGAAAATATGGTGAATCTACACTCTGAAATGCTCCAACAGTATCATATCTTCCATATTCATTAAAATACTTACTGCCATTTCCTGTGTGATTAAAAACTCCATCAAGAATTACTTTCATTCCTTTACGATGTGCTTTATCACATAAACTTCTCATTTCTTCATTTGTACCAAAATATGGATCCACCTTTCTGTAATCGCCTGTATCATACCGATGATTTGATGTACTTTCAACTATAGGACTTAAATAAAGAATTGTAACACCAAGCTTCTTTATATAATCCAGAGTTTCTTCAATTCCTTTAGCATTACCACCATAAAAATCAACATTCCAATCTCCATTTTCATTTGGTCCTAATACTACTGGCTCATTCCAACTAGTATGAATTGTCCTACCAGGAATCTGAATAAGTTCAGTTCTTTCTTTACTACTTCTACGATACCTATCCACAAATATATGATACATTATCGCATTTTTTGCCCATTCAGGAGCACTAAAGTTTACCGCCAATTTCCAACATTCTGCATTAGAAACACTATTTTCTCCAGTTCTGTTCTTCTTTTTATAGTATCTAAAGTTTCCTTCAGATTTAAAAGAAAAATAGTAATAATATAATGCACTTGTTTTTAATGAAAGTGGCTCTTCTAATTTGAAATAAGCAAATTCCTCATCGTTTTTCATGTGTTTCATTTGCCTTACAGTTTTCACCGTTCCATCTCCTATTGAAAACTTTACATCATCTATCCATCCCAAATCAGACATACAGAATTTTACAAAAACTTCAAAAACTCCTCCATCTTGCAACTTACTAACTTCAGTTATCCGATGAAATATACTGCTCTCTTTACCCATATAAATTCCTCCTCTTAATTAAGATTTTCGAGTTTCATAAATTTCAAAGTCAAACTAGACTCAAAATTCAAATTTAATTTATACCCAAAAAGTCAAATTGTCAATAAGACAATATAAAAAATTATTTTATACATAATTCTCCATTCTCTGTTCCTACTGTAATTATTGTATTTGGAAGAATTTCTTTATTTAAAATTTTTCTTGCTATTAAAGTTTCTAACTTTTTCTGAACAAATCTTTTAAGTGGTCTTGCTCCATAAATCTCATCATATCCATTATTAATTAAATAGTTTTTAGCATCTTCTGTAAGTTCTAATCTAACATGTTTATCTTCCAATCTTTTTTCTAAATCTTTAATTAATAAATCTAATATTCTTGATATTTCAGATTTTTTAAGTGGTTTATAAAATACAATTTCATCTAAACGATTCAAAAATTCTGGTCTAAAACTTTGTTTTAGTAATTTTTCAACTTTTTCTTTAGAGCTTTCTGAAATTTCTCCATCTTCTTTAATTCCTTCTAATATATATTCTGAACCTAAATTAGAAGTTAATATGATTATAGTATTTTTAAAATCTACTGTTCTTCCTTGAGAATCAGTTATACGTCCATCATCTAAAACTTGAAGTAAAATATTAAATACATCTGGATGAGCTTTTTCTATTTCATCAAATAAAATTACTGAATATGGCTTTCTTCTTACTGCTTCTGTTAACTGCCCTCCTTCTTCATATCCAACATATCCTGGAGGTGCACCAATTAGTCTTGATACTGAATATTTTTCCATATACTCAGACATATCTATTCTTATCAAATTATTTTCATCATCAAATAAGCTTTCTGCTAAACTTTTAGCAAGTTCTGTTTTACCAACTCCAGTTGGACCTAAAAACATAAATGAACCTATTGGCTTTTTAGGATCTCCAATTCCTGCTCTTGAACGCATTATAGCTTCTGTAACTTTTTCCACTGCTTCATTTTGGCCAATTACTCTTTTATGAAGTATTTTATCTAAATTTAAAATCTTTTCTCTTTCTCCCTCCATGAGTTTTGTAACTGGTATCCCTGTCCATCTTGAAATAATTTTTGTAATCTCATCCTCTGTAACCTTGTTTCTTAAAAGTCCTTCTTCTTTACTCTTTTCTGAAATCTCTTCCTCTTTCTCAAGTTCTTTTTGTAATTCTGGTAACTTACCATATTTTAACTCTGCTGCTCTATTTAATTCATAATTTCTCTCTGCTTGTTCAATTTCACTATTAATACGTTCTATATCTTCACGTAACTTTTGTACTTTTCCAATAGCTTCTTTTTCATTTTCCCATTTAGCTTTCATAGAATCAAATTTTTCTTTTAATTCTGACTTCTCTTTTTGTATATCTTTTAAACGTTCTTTAGATATAGCATCATTTTCTTTTTCTAAAGCAGTTTCTTCTATTTCAAGTTGCATTATTTTTCTTGAAACTTCATCTAACTCAGTTGGCATAGATTGCATTTCTGTTTTTATCATTGAACAAGCCTCATCTATCAAATCTATTGCTTTATCTGGCAAAAATCTATCTGAAATATATCTATGAGATAGTGTAGCAGAAGCAATTAAACTATTATCTGAAATTTTAACACCATGATATACCTCATACCTTTCCTTTAATCCTCTTAATATTGAAATTGTATCTTCTACTGTTGGCTCGTCTACTATTACTGGTTGAAAACGTCTTTCTAAGGCCTGATCTTTTTCTATATATTGTCTATATTCATTTAATGTTGTAGCCCCTATACAATGTAGTTCTCCGACGTGCAAGCATTGGTTTTAATAAGTTACCTGCATCCATTGCTCCATCCGTTTTTCCGAGCTCCTACAATAGTATGAATTTCATCTATAAATAAAATTATTTTTCCTTCACTTTTCTTTATTTCTTGCAAAACTGCTTTTAATCTTTCTTCAAATTCTCCTCTATATTTTGCACCTGCAACTAAAGCTCCCATATCTAATGAAAATATAGTACAATCTTTTAATCCTTCTGGTACATCTCCTCTTACAATTCTTAAAGCCAATCCTTCTGCAATAGCTGTTTTACCAACTCCTGGTTCTCCTATTAAACATGGATTATTCTTTGTTTTTCTAGATAAAATCCTAATAACATTTCTTATTTCTGTATCTCTACCAATTACTGGATCTAATTTCTGCTTTTTAGCCATTGCAACTAAATCTTGTCCATATTTTTCTAACACATTATATGTTGATTCTGGATTATCAGTTGTTACTCTAGTACTTCCTCTTACACTTGATAATACTTTCAAAAAACCATTTTTTGTTATATTAAAAGTATTAAATAGTTCTTTTATTTGTCTATTGCTATTATCAAATAATGAAATCATAATATGTTCTACTGATACATAATCATCTTTCATATCTTCCGCTATTTTTTCTGAATTTGCTAGCATTATATCTACATCCTGAGATACATAAATTCCATTACTTGGCCTTGCTCCTCCTGTAACTTTAGACTTTTTCTCTATTTCTCTTTTTACTTCACTTTCAAAGTTTCCTGACACATTCATTCTTTTTAATAATTGTTTTATCAAGCTATCTTCCTGACTAAGCAATGCATATAAAATATGTTCTTGCTCTACTTGTGCATTTTGATTTTGAATAGCAATATTTTGCGCATTTTGTATTGCCTCTAAAGACTTTTGTGTAAATTTTTGAATATTCATAACAATTACCTCCTTACGAATATTTTTCTTGTAAAGAATATTATAATACTTTAAATTAGCAATGTCAATACAAGAGTGCTAATTTTATGTTAGCAAATATTAACATAGCAAAAGAGCGGTATTATGACTGCTTTTAGCAGTCTACCGCTCTTCTTTAAGTTTTTTGTGAGAGGAAAGTAATTCCGTACAAATGTAATAACAAACCTATGTTATTTAATATCAGATTTTTCAACTAATATTGCATCAGAATTCAGTTTCCAGTTACACCAATATAAATTATGGTTACTATCTGTAAAAAGAATTTCATGATCATTCGTTTTTCCTATATCAAAAATATCTTTTGATATAACAGAAAAAGTATTTTTCTTTATATCAAATACACCTAATATATCCGCATTTGTTATAAGAATTCGGTCATTTTCTACAAATACAATACTTGATCCATCCATATATGTTTTTGGCATATCTAATATATACTTTTCTACTGATTCTCCTAAGTAGAATTTTTCTATATAATGAACTCTTTCAAACGTATAAGGAGCATACATTGGAATTTCTTTTCCATTTTCATAAGAAAAATGAACTACTTGATAAATGCACTCTTTTGGCAAATCTTCAAACTTCATATATGGTACTTTATGAAGCTCATAATAAATTTTACCATTACTATCCATGCACCGCAGTGTAAAGTCATATAATTCTCCTTCATAATTTTGGGGAGAATAAAACTCTCTTTTAGATACTGCATAAGATATCCATGTGCCATCAGCAACTGTTCCAGTAGACGCCTTAGCAGGCTCATCATAGTCCACATTATACATTAAATCTTCACCATCTACTACAATAGTCCTTTGTTGAGATATTCTCAAAGGAAATCCTTCTATCGTAGCTTCTTTTGGATTTTCTCTAAGAGTTTGTTGAATATCTGAAAAATATTTTTCTATATCATAATATATATCCATTACTCTTGGCTCTAGTAGTTCTTTATATATATCATATTCTTCTAATTCTGGTTCTTCTTTGGGTTTGGTAATAGACTTTTCCTCTTCAGCAATAATTTGCTCTTTTGATTTAGAAGAATCTATACTATCAGATATTTTATGTTCAACAAATACTAAAACTCTAAATACAAAGATAAGTACAAATCCAATTAATATAAATATAATACTTCTTGCTCTTTTTTTCCTTTCCTCTCTTTCTATTTTCCGTATTGGATTTTGCCTTCCTATAAAATCTAAAAACTCTTGAAATTTTTCTTTCAATTTTAATCCTCTTTTCAATGTACTCAATAATTATGTCTATCCTCTCACAAATTTTGTGCGCCAAAAACTATTACGCACTATAAGACATAAATATCTTGCAGTATTATAACACAGTTCTATAATTATGTAAACATTAAATTGTATAGAAATAAAAGCAAAAAAGTAGTATATGTCTTTTTTAACAATATACTACTTTAAATTGCTGTGAGAGGAAAGTTATTACGTACAAATGTAATCATGACAAACTTATGTCAATCCATTTTTACAATATTTGAATTTTCTGTCCAATTGCACGAATACTTGACATTATTTTCAACAAACTCAACTGTTGTTTCTGTCATATTGTATTCAAGTGCATCAGACGTTAAAACTTTCATCTCTTTATTAGAGATGTCAAACACTGCCAACACATACTCATTATAGAGAAGTGCTCGATTATTTTTTACTCCCCATATAAAAAATGGAAACTTAGAAAATTCTGGATTGGGAATATCTAAAAAATACTTTTCACTCTTCCCAAATGTAAACTTTTCCAGAAAATGAAGTTTCTCTTCATTAAAAGGTGCATATACGTTTACATTTATTATCCGTTTTACTGTTGTAAACCGCTCGCCGGTTCCAGTCTTTTCATATGAAATATAAGGAACCTCATAAGTTACAATACTTTCAGTTCCATTTTTATCAATATATGTTTCCTTATATTCGTGTAACTTTCCATCATACCATTCTGGTACATAGAAAATTTTGTTTGAATATAACATACATATCCAAGAACTGTCTTCATTTGGAACCGCTTGAATAAATTTATCAGGTTCTGGATAATCTACATTACACTCTGTATTGTAGCCGTCTAATATCAGTACTCTATTTTCTGATATTTCAAGCTTCCTGCCTTCAAATTCATTTAGGTTAGGGTTTTCCCATAATGCCTTCTGTAGCTTAGGCCAAAGTGCTTCTAATTCCTCCCAAGTTATTTGAGAAACTTCCTCTAGTTCAGAAACCTCTTCTTCCTGTTCTGGAACTTCCAAAGTTTTAGAAAAACTTTCTGGCTCTTCAGAAATTGGAGATTTGGGAACCAAACAAATTACTCCTATAACTACAAATATTACACAACATGACCAAATCATTTTTTTTATATATTTTTTTCCCATTTTTACTTTGCCTACCTCTTATTGTTTTATTTTATGTACCTATCCTCTCACAAGTTTTGTGCATAAGAACTCTCACACTTCAACATATAGGACACAAATATCTTGAATATTATAGCATAAAACATCTTTTTTGTAAACAAATTTTCTTAAATTGTTGTAAAAACTAATTTTTATATGATATACTTACATATATAAAAGGAACAAATGGAATGTTGTTATAGTTTTTTTCTGTTCTTCGATATGATATAATATTTGCGTCTAAGCCTTCAATATGAATTAAGTTATAGTTCCCTTCTGTTCTTCGATATGATATAATTTATAAACAAATTGTAAAACAAAATAATGAGTTATAGTTCCCTTCTGTTCTTCGATATGATATAATGGTAGTAGAACAAATAATAAAAGATTTACAGTTATAGTTCCCTTCTGTTCTTCGATATGATATAATTTAGGTAGAAGAAGAATATATAGACAAGCGTTATAGTTCCCTTCTGTTCTTCGATATGATATAATAGGTAAAGCTATAATGCTCTAAAATAGAGCATTATACAATTTTATTAAAGAAAAAAATGAACATTATTATTAAAAATATTGTTCATTTTTTTCATTTTTAAAACAAACTCATCTGTCTTGTATCTACTTTTCTTTCTTTTATTAATGGGTTTCCTACTAAAAATCTCATTTCTTCGTATTGTTTCTCAGTAATTGTTAAACAACGTATTGACCCTCTTGGTGGCAAAATCTCGTTTAATCTTTTTAAATGTTTATTTGTCATATCTGTGCCATTACATAATCGTGAATATACTGAATATTGAACCATATCATATCCGTCATTTAGCAAAAATCTTCTAAACTTTGCATATATTTTTCTATCTCTTTTTCTAACTACTGGTAAATCAAAAAATACTATTATTCGCATAAATTTATTACTCATAACTATGGATTTTTATTGGTAATATTTTTGGTAATTCTAATTTTTTATAGTCATTTTGGTTTATTGCAGTAGTATAAGAGGCAATCATAACATTTATAGCATTATTAACTGATTGCAATTTTTCTTGTATTTTCACATCTACATTTAAAAGGTTCAATAATTCTGCTCTTACATATTTATTAAATTCTGTTTCAATATTAATATTTGTTTTTACCCATAAATCTACAATCGGTCTAAATGGTTCTATAAAATCATCTACTAAGTTATAATTATTTAACTCACTTTTATGATGAATTCCAAGTGAAGGCAAATATCCATAAGATACTATTGTCCTAGCTATTGCACCTCTTATAATAGAGTATCCATAATTTAATGAAGCATTATAAACATTATCAAAACCTCTACTAAATCCATTTCCAAATAAAGAATTAAAATAATTTCTTGCTGCAACAGCTTCTACATTTTCAGTATCTCCAGAATTAACTTTCTTAGATATATTTTCCAAGTATTCACCCATTAATATCTTATTATTCATTTTCAAAACTTCTGATTGATTTAATATTTTTTGAATAATAATTTTTTGCCAACACCTTTTTTTAAAATTTTCTTTAATTTTAAGTTGGTTTTTCAAAACTTTTAAACTTCTACTATGACATTCAAATGGTATAAATATTCCATTTGGCAAATGCTTATCATCACAACTATATACTACAATTTTATTATCAGCAATCATACTCATAGCTTTTGATGAAACATTAATTTGAGGGGTCTCAAATACAATTGATGATATATCCTCTAATGGTATACTCCATTCTTCATCTTGAGTAATTTTTAGCTGTCTGTTTTTTACTGATAGCTTTGTCGGTTGTGTAATCATTACACTTCGATAACTCATTTTATTTAACTAACTCCCTCTCTTTTTTCTTTTTTTACTTTGCTAATATTACCTAAAATATCTACTTGATATTTTTCAAATATTTCTAATGTTTTTGACCCATACTTGCTTATATTCTTTTCATTAGATTTATTAGGATCTTTTAATAAATTTATGCCTGCTGTACTTCTATCTGTACCCTTGTAATAAGATATTATTTCTTTTTCATTTTTCTTTTTTACTTTAACTAAATCATTACAATATAAACTAAATTTAAATTCATATTCATCTGTCATTTCAATCCAATCTTCTTCAGACTTTCCTGCTACAATTGCTTTATTTGGTAATTGTTTTTTTACAAAATCTGCAACATATATAGGAACTAAATAAAACTTTTTATCTTTCTTAAATACATCAACTCTTACCATATTAGCATTATCTGCAATTGAATTATTTTTTAATTTAACACCTGTACTTCCCATTGAAGCTATTTTTATACTTCTCACAATTGGCCCTAACCCATTCTTACTGTGTTTTCTATATTCATTTGCAAAAGCTTTTTCAGCTTTAAAATTATTATCTTTCATTTTCTCATATATATCATCATATAAATGTTTATCACTATTATATAATAAACTAAATTCTTTTTTATTTATCATATCTTCAATTTCTTGTTTGCTAATATTTTTCAAAGGCTTTTTTACTACTGTAAATTTATATCCATTATTAATAAATTTTTGTGAACGCATTGTATCTTGATGTGCTTTACCTGTTATTTTTCTTTCTGGCATTCTAGATACAAATATTGGCTTTATTTTTGTAATATCTACATCTGAATAATTAATAAATTTTCCATATTTTAAAGAATACATTTCACCCTTAATATCTAAATCTTCCATTCTCGCCTCTAATTCTTCTCTAAATCTAGGCCATGGTTCTTTTAATAATAACTTTGGGTTATATTTCTCTTCATGATTATATTTATATAAACATTTACTTCTACTATAGTCAGAAATCTTTTTTATATTTTTATTAGTAGCACAAGCTATCACTACTGCATCTTGAGCATGGTGTTTATCTGACTCTTCCCTATCCTTCTTTAATCCCCAAAAATGTCTTAATACTGCTGTGGCTCTACCATTAATTACATATACTTTTCTTTTTGAATCATTTTGTAAAAACTTTAAATTATTAGTTATATAATTATACATAAATCTACTAATATATCTTGTATCATTAATATTTCTATCTATCCATTTATTTGATTTTTCTTCATCTAATTTTTTTACTAATAAATTCTCTTTCTTCATAGTATTATATTTATAAGTTAAATTAACAAATTCCTCAAAACTATGCCATCTTTCTCTATTTTCGCCTAAATACTCAAATGGCGTTTGTTCTCTTTTATTTTGATTCTCAACTGTTAAAACTAATACTTTATTATTGTAACTATCGTCAAAACACCTCGAAAAAGGAATTATGTGATCTACTTGTACAAAATTTTCCTCATATAATCTTTCAGCTGGTATTGATTTTTGAGAATATGCACATTTTCCATTTTGTTCTCTCCAAAGCTTCATTTTCAAAATATCAAAAGCTTTTGCATCAAAATTAAAATTTTCTTTTATATATTTTATTATCTCTTCATTATTTTTTTGATTATCTCTTTGTTTAAATTCTATTTTTCTTCTTTCGTCATAAGATTTAGATAACTCTCTAGCAGTTTCTATATAAATCTCAAAAGGAGATCCATACTTATTTATTATTGCATTAATTACTTTTCTAGTCTGTGTAACTGCCCTCAAAACTACTGGATTTAAAATAATATCATCTAATTCAGATATAGGAGGTAATTTATTTTGTAACTCATTTCTCTTTCCTTTAAATTCATAACCTGCATTTTTGCAAGCCTTATCATATGTCAACCCTTTCTCTAACTCTGGAATTATCTTTTTCATTGCTTTATATGACAAATGACCAAATTTAGTAAAATTTATATTTAATATAGCTTCTACAATATCTCTATCAATATTTAAATTTTTTAAATATTGTCCAATTGTATCATCTGTCTTATTTCTAGTTAAAGCATCTGCAATCATATTTTGAAACTCAGAGTTTTGCTTTATTAATTCAAATTTTCCATCATAATCTTTTAATGCTAATCTTATTTTATGCCATCCTTCTAATTTTATAAACTTCTTGGATTCTACTAATTTTATAATTTCTTCCTCTGACAATTTTTCTTTTTTCAAATTATAATTTAAATCTTTAAATCTAGCCTCTTTTGACAAATCTAATCTTTTTCTTAATTGTAAATATTTTATTTCTGATTGTTTATATGCTAAATCTATAATTTCATTCTTTTGAATTTCATTTATATTAAATTCTTCACCATTAATATCTATTTTTAAATTATTTACTTTTTGAAGTAACATAAATCTCTCAAATGTATAACTATTTTTAGGAGCTCTAGGTTCCTCTTTTTCAAATGTACATCTTCCAAGCATTTTTTCTAATAATTCTGGTGTCATATACTCTCTTTGATATGTAATAATATTTATATATTCATTCTCAAATTCTTTACTAGCAAATATATTTCCAAGTTTTCTCTGATTTTCAAATAATATATGCACTTCATCGACTAACATTGATCTTAAAACAGTATTATTATAATCTCCACACTTGTTTCTTTTATTATTTAAAAACTTATCATCTTTATAAAACATCTCTCCTATTGTTCTATATCCTTTTTGTTCTAATAATTTTTTATTTTCAATTGTTCCTTTACTTAATTTTCCAACCTCTTTATCTTCTTCATCTGTTTTTCTATTAGATTTATAACCTCTTCTTTTAGCAATACTTGTTAATACTCTTGCAAAATCTTTTGCACTTAAAAGTTCATCTAAACCTATTACTCTTAACTCCCATACGTCTAAACTTTTATCTGTCATAATATATAAAGTATCTAATTCTTTTTCTGAAACTAAATTATATTTTACAAAAATTTCCTTAACTTTTTTCATTCTTAAAGCTTTTCTTTTTATTCTTCTTCTAGCACCTCTTGCCTCTCTCCTAGCTAAATTAAGTGATTTTCCATCTGCTTCTTCAGCCTTTTTAAATAATCTTACTCCTAAATCTTCTATTCTATTTTCATCATTATTTATTACTGCCCATCCACAAGATGATATTCCAATATCTAGTCCAATTGTATACTTCATATATTACCTCCATTTACATAATACGGTAACATTTTATCATTATACAATCGTATTGTCAATATAGTTGCTCTAAAAATGAAGATACCCCATACATTAATGTATGGGGATACTTTGCACTTTTTAAGATTATTATAGTAACCTTCTGTGCTTCGATATGATATAATACATATATATTAATATACTTTTACATTTTTGTCAAGTTTTTAAAATACATTTATTAAATCATTTCTTCTAACTCTTTTTTATTAAAATTATATTTCTTATTGCAAAAATGACAAACAATTTCTGCTTTACCATCTTCTCTAATAATTTTTTCTATTTCTTCTTTTCCTATTGTCATAAATGCCTCTTGCATACGCTCTCTACTGCAATTACATTCATATTTTGGTGTATTCTTTCTTTCTATAACTCTAATTTTTACATCTTGTGTAACCTTTTTAGCAATATCTTCTAAAGATAAATTATTTTCTAACATTTTTGAAATCGCTCCAGCTTCAAAAATTGATTTTTCTAATAATATAATATCTTCATCTAATGCATCTGGCATAGGAGTAATAATATATCCACCACTTTTTCTAACCCCATCTTTATCAACTAAAACTCCTAATGCAACTGCAGAATTAGTCTGTTCAGAATTAACAAAATAATTTGCAAAATCATCTGCTATTTCTCCAGAAATAATTGGACTAATTCCAACATATGGATCTTTTAATCCTATATCCTTTATAACATTTATAAACCCTTCATTTCCGACAGCTGTTCCTACATCTAATTTGCCGAACTCATTTAATGGTAAATCTACTAAAGAATTTGATACATAACCTCTAACTTTGGGAACATTATCAGACACAACTAACATAGTTCCTATAGGACCATTTCCTTTAACTTGAATTGTCAATTTATTATTTTCAGACTTCATATCACATCCCATAAGTGCTGCAATTGTAAGTAACCTTCCAAATGCAGCAGTTGCAACTGGACTCAAATTATGTAGCTTTCTTGCTTCTTCTACAAGGTTAGTAGTTTCTATACAAGTTACACTAATCCTTCCATCAAAAGCTAAACACTTTATTATTCTATCTGACATGATTACCTCCTACTATAATATATCATTAATTTTTTTTATAATAACACAATTTAATCCTATTTACAATAAAAATTACAAAAAGTATTGACATCTTTAAATTGATAGTTTATAATAATTTATGTCTTTAAGGACAGGCTCCCTTAGCTCAGTTGGTCAGAGCAACCGGCTCATAACCGGTGGGTCCAAGGTTCGAATCCTTGAGGGAGCACCATTTTATATGGGTAGGTGGTCGAGTGGTTAATGGCACCAGACTGTAAATCTGGCGACGAGAGTCTACGTTGGTTCGAATCCAACCCTGCCCACCAAAACAACTTATAAATTAAAATTTATAAGTTGTTTTTTTAGTTTATATCTGTAACATAAAACACTCTTTAAGCCAAAATAGCTTTAAAATTAATATATATTTAAAAAGAAGACAAGGACCTCCTATTTCCTTGTCTTCTTTCTGATAATTAACATTGTAATCAAAATAGTTTTTACACTATAATTTTTTAACAATTATACATTTCAGCTAATACTATATTTTCTCCACTTATATTATACAAAAGTATAATGTAAGATTAAAAAAATATTAAATATTTAGTCCATTTATTTCCTCAGATAAATTTAATTTATTTGCTTTAAAAATTATCTTAGAATTATCATCCTCTACTATAATTTTATTCATACTATCCTCCTCAATAATTTCATCTTTAGTCTTGGACATTTTTGACTCCTTTCTTCAATATTTAATTCTGAACATATATTGCCAAACGTTATTTTAGCATTAATTTTATCATTGTACAAGTGTTTTTTATTAAAATAATTACAATTTATATATTTAACTGTTTTAACTTTTCATACAACTTAAACTTCTTTTCACAATTAAATAAAAGTTTAGCATTTCCTATTTTAAATAGTATTTTATCAGTTTCTTCATCCTTGGTTTTACTCATAATTCAAATCCCCCTATTAAATATTAAATTTTTATAAAGTTATATAGTTTTGAATATTGCGCACATGAAAAATATTTTAGCATAATCATTTTTAGTTTACAAGTGTATATTAATGATTTTATATTTTTTTTTACATTTAATTGACAAAATCATTGAAAATTTATATTATTATAAAAAAGAAAGGGCTCTAATTAGTATGGAAGAAGAAGAAAAAAAAGAAGAAAAATATCCATCTGAATTAACTGATGAAAGATTAGAATATATATATATTCGGATTACTTTTAAATAATCCAAAAGCAATTTCAATGTATTACTTTTTATATAAAGACTTTCACTTTTCAAATGAAGAACTGGCTGATATTTATAAATCTATATTATTTCAGGAAGCAGAAAAATATGCACCTGCTATTGCAAAAGAAAATTATAATATTCCAAGAGAAAAAAGTAATACTTATTCTCTAAAACAAAAGATTAAACATGAAATTGGTGAAAAAAATTATAATATAGAATTTATTTATACAGAATTGAAAAAATTATTTATATTAAAAAAAAATTATATTGTTGCTGCAACTAAAATTATAAGAGAAAAAATATTAGAAATACAGCACTATAAATTATACACCGAAATGTCAATAGAAGAAGTGGAAAATGCTTTAGAACAAATTGGAGTAACCAGTGGACTTAGTCAAGTAGTTTTAAATGAAGATGCTACAAACTATTTATTAAGTGGAGAAAATAATTTAAGTAATGGTGCTCCACTTCCATTCCCTATATTATCTAAAGTTTTTAAAGGTCTTAGAAAAGGTGAGACTATGGCATATGCTATGCCTTCTAACTCAGGTAAAAGCAGATTTACAGTTAACTTAGCCGCACATTTATCATTTGTTGAAAAGAAAAAAGTACTTATTATTTCTAATGAAATGTCAGAAGAAAAAATGAGACTTTGTTTAATTACTACTATTATTAACAATCCTGAAATCCAAAAACTACATAAACAAAATATTATAAAAAATGAAGGAGAATTACTAGAACTAAAATTTAAAGCAGATGATCCCAAAAAAGTAAAAGTAGATAAAGATGGTTTTATAATAAAATTAGATAATGAAAAAGATGAAGATTTCTTTGATAGATTATATGATTCATCAAAAGAATTTCAAAAAACTATTGCTGTTACAGACTGGTTAAGCGAACAAATTGAAAATTCAATTTATTTTATTCATATAACAGAACATACAAATGACCAATTACGCAAAATAATTTTAAATTACTATTATAAAGAGCAAGTAGAATATATTTTTTATGATACTTTAAAAACTGATATTGAACATATTGGAAATGGAGATGAAGTCAAAAAAACTGCTACAGTTCTTTCAAATATTGCTCAAAAATTTAATGTATTTATAGGCTCATCACTTCAATTATTAGAAAGCAATACTTTACCTATTAATTTAACTATTAATGATATGTCAGCTAGTAGAACTGTTAAAGAAGTTTTAGATACTCTATGTCTAATAAAACAAATAAGTTATCAAAGTTTATCAAGGTATGAATACTCTTTGACAGATACTTTTGATAAATGTTTTGATATTAAACCTTCTAAAGATGTTGATGTTAGATTTTATGCATGTGTTGTAGATAAAAATAGAGCTGGTGCTAAACCAATAGTATTATTTAAGTTAAATCTTGCCTATAATAGTTGGGAAGAATTAGGTTATCTAAGATTAAAACAGATTGACGAGGAAATAAATAATGTACAATAATTGGGAAGAATTAGAAAAATCAATAGAAAATTGTGAAAAATGTAAACTATGCCAAGCTAGAACAAACATTGTATTTGGTACAGGTAATAAAAATACCAAAATTATGTTTATAGGTGAAGGTCCTGGTGCAGATGAAGATGCCCAAGGATTACCATTTGTTGGAAAAGCTGGACAACTTATGAATAAAGCATTTGAATATGTAGGTATAAATCGAGATGAAATATATATTGCAAATATAGTAAAATGTAGACCTCCTGGAAATAGAAACCCTGAAGAAGATGAAGCAAAAGAATGCTTAGATTATTTAAGAAATCAAGTTGTTCTAATTAAACCTAAAATAATTGTGTTACTAGGCAGTGTAGCTCTTCAAAATATTCTTGGTAAAGAATATAAAATAACAGCTTCAAGAGGTAAATGGTTTATAAAAAAAGATATCAAATATATGCCTACTTGGCATCCAGCAGCTCTTCTTAGAGATGAAAATAAAAAATTAGATTTCATAAGAGATTTAATGATGATATTAAATGAAAGTAGAAAAAATTAAAAGAGGGTATTCCCTCTTTATTTTAATCTACTGTGTTAGATGTCCTTCCCATACCTACAACCTCAGTCATTAATGTTCTCCAAGTATTATTACCTACTATTCCATCTACTGATAAGCCTCTTGTTCTTTGATAATTTACTACTGAATTATAAGTGTTATTTCCAAACACTCCATCCAACCCTCCTGTATTATATCCTAAATTAATTAAAGCATCTTGAGCTATACATACATAAACACCTCTATTACCTCTCCTAATTAATGGGTATCCACTAACTACTTGCCTTTCGTCAAAGTGAACCCATCTAGGTGTATCTGCTGCTGGCTCTACATAATTCCATATTCCTGATTGAATAGCTAAATTTCTCATAGCAGTTCTACCAGACGTTGTTAAGTTTTGGCCTACATCAAATGCTAACCCGTGCATAATGTTGTGATAAAATTCCGATGTCCTCCTTCCCAAGGACGTTTAAATGCAAACCCAACATAGATTCCTCTACCATAAATATATCTAAAGCTATTCCATGCTTCCATACATCTTAAATCAGTCCATAAAATATTAGATTTACTAGATCCTCTAAACTCTTGAACTGTAAGAGTTCTCCCTGAATTATAAGGCATAGCTTGATTAAGTTCTCTATAAAATACTTGCATTCTATTTATACTATTATTATATACTAAAATTTTTGCCATAATCTTCTCCTTTCAATAATATATATTTATATTATGAAGCAAATTATTTTGTGTTAAAATTTATGTAAACTTTTTTTCTCTAAATAACTTGTATTTTTTGGAAAAATATGATATAATGTTGAAAGTAATATAAATTATAGAAAGGTAATAATTATGGAAAATCTAGTTTTTTTTGGAAAATTTTATTTAGACAAAGAAAAAGACATTATTGTTAATCTTTTTAAATCAAATGATGATGAACTAACATATATAATAGAAACTCCAAATCATGGAACAGGAAATTTAATTTCTAACCTTGCCAAAATCTGCAATGTACAAATCACAAAAAATAAAAATGATATGAAAATAATAATAGGAACAATACCAGCTTCATTAAATGCAAATAATGAAACTTTATTTGTTTTTAACTTAAATAATAAACATATTGCAACTATTTATAGTGATGGAAGAATAGAACAAAATGTTAAAATACCTGCTATTGTAAAAACTCTAATGTCTCAAACAAAAAACTATAAATTAAGCATAGATCAAACTCTTATTAACAGTTATATTCTAAAAAAATCAAAATTTAAAACAGATTTACATACACATCTTTATGCTAACTTACCTTCAGATACTTTAATAGCACTTGGAATTAAACATCAAATTAGATTTCCGCTATATTTTATTAGAAAATTAGATTTAAAATTATCATATAATCAAGAACTACTTATTGAAAACTATAGAAAACAAATAGAACTAAAATATATAGATGCTCCATTAGATGCCAAAACATTAGATAGAAAAGTAAAAGATGAAACTTATATAAATCTTGCAGATTTAATTTTAAATAATATCGAAAACTGTGAAGAAAATATTAAAAAAATCAGAAATCGTCTATCTTTAGTAAAAGATGGTCAGGCAGTTTTTACAAATTTAGAAAAGCTATATGTTTTTAGATATATTTTTGCAAAAGGAATACCAGCTAAAAATTTAATTAATATTACTTCTGAAAAAATAAACCAAATATCTGATACAGATATAAAAAATTATTTAAATAAAATGCATGCAGACTCTTTACCTGAAAGCAAATTCAAAAACAATACTATTTTACAAGATAAACTTTTATGGGTTGCTAGAGAATATGAAAAACAAGGAATTGTATATGCAGAAATCGCATCTACAGATGTTTGTAAAAAAGGTATGCACACAATAAACTTTTTAAAACAAATTCACGAAGTATTACCAAAAGTTAAAGAAGAAACTGGAGTAGATTTAAGATTTTTAGCTGCTATTAGGAGAATTTGGGTTTCTCCTAAAGAACAAGCAGAAACAAAAGAAATCTTAAAAATTATGGCTAAAAGTCCATATATAGTTGGTAGTGATCTTATTGGTGAAGAAGTTACAGATATAGAAGATGTAGCTCCAATAATTACAGACTTAGTAAAATTTGCAATTAAAGAAAATAATGGATTTACTATAAGACTACACGCTGGAGAAACAGATGCCTATTCAGAAAATGTTGAAAAAGCAGTTACTATTATTGAAAAGGCAATAGGAAAAAGCAAAATAATTCCAAGATGTAGAATTGGGCATGGTTTATATGGTATTGGAGTAGATGAAGCATCAGATAAACGAATAATGGATAAAATGAAAAAGATAAATGCAGTTGTAGAATTTCAATTATCATCAAATGTAAGACTTAATAATTTAACTAGATTAGAAAATCACCCTATTAAATCTTATCTTTCAAATGGAATATCTTGTGTACAAGGTACAGATGGATATGGAATGTATGGAACTGATACTATTGAAGAACAAATGTCATTACAAAATTTATTAAAATTAGATGAAACAGATTTTCAAAAAATGAAAGCTGTTGAAGATAACCTTTTACAAGAAAACAAAATACATTTTGAAAATAAAGTAAAAGCTTTTGAAGAATTTTTAAATGGTAGGGATATGGTAGATGCATTAATAAATGAAGAATATGAAATGTTTAAAAATTTCAAATTTAGTGAAAAAGAAATAATTGATAATAAATTAGATTCAACTGAAAATTTTAAAGAAAAAATTAAAGAATTACCAACTGATAAAATGCCTATAATTATAGCTGGTGGAAGCTTTAATACAAACGGAAGAGAAACGGTTGTAAGTGAAAATGGTAAAAAAATTCTTAAAGATTTAATAAAAAATATAGATAACAAAAAAGCATATTTTGTTATTGGACATAAAATGCAAGGATATGAAAAAGCAATTATGGATATTTCTAAAGAATTACATAAAAAATTTGAAATAAATGCAATTGTACCTAAAAAAGTAAATACAGAAATCAAAGAGTCTATATTAAATAGTGGTATTGATGGAATTAGAGTATCTGTTGAGCCAGAAGAAGTTGGAATTTATAAAAGCTTTAATTATGAAATTTTTGAACGTAGAAACTCTGTTGTTTTAGCATTTGATGGAAATTCTCCAGTATCAAATTTAGTTCAAGAAGCAAAAAATGGTAAAGGAAAAGCTAAAATATTTGTAAATGCAAATGTTGAAACTTTAAAAGAAAAAGCAAATTCTCTTGGAGGATATGTTGAAGAATTTAAAGTAGACGAAAGTATATCTGATAAAATTATAAACTGGAATCCTGATTTAAAACAGCAATAAATGAGAGGATTTGTCGAATATTGTCAATCGATTTTTTTTGACAAAAACCGATTTATTATTTATAGTAGTATTGTAGCAATTAAAAATGCGTGCAACAATACTACTATTTTTTAATACTAAGGAGATTTTTACAAATGAAAAATTTATGGATTTTGCCAATTAATCTATTATTAATATTAATTTTAGCAATATTTTTAAAAATACAAAGTTCCTTAATCGTAATAATTTTAATTCTAATTATATTCCAAATTACTTCATTAAAAATTAATTCTTTAAAATTAAACAAAATTATAAAAAAACAAAAAAATGAAATTGAAAATTTAACTTATATTTGTGACACTACTCGTACATTTAGACATGACTTTAATAATATAATGCAAGCCATTGGTGGATATATAAAAACTAATAATATATATGATTTAAAACAATATTATAATAAACTTGTTCCAGAATGTTTTAAAATTAACAATTTATATAGATTTCATTCAAAATTAATGGTAAATTCTGCAATTTACAGTATAATTTCTGACAAATATAATATAGCTGAAAAAAATAATATAAAAATGTCTCTAAACATATTATTAGACTTGAACTCTATAAAAATAGACACTTATACATTAACTAGAATTTTAGGTATTCTTCTAGATAATGCAATTGAAGCATCTAAAGAATGTGACCAAAAGATAATTAATTTATCTTTTCAAAATGACAATAACAAACAATTAATTTTAATTGAAAATACATATCTTAGTAAAGGAATATCTATTAAAAAAATCTTTGATAAAAGCTTTACAACAAAAGAAAAAAACTCTGGACTTGGATTATGGGAAATAAAAAATATTTTAAATAAACATAAAAATTTAAACTTATATACTAAAGCTGGAAATGACTTTTTTTTACAACAATTAGAAATTTCATAACTTCGCTAGGTTTTATCTTCCTAGCAAAGTTATTACAATTATAAATCTATACGACCTTCAAAAACAAATTCTGCTCCACCAGTCATAATGATTCCCTTTTCGTTATCACTATAATCAATATGTAATTTTCCTCCATCTAATTCAACATCTACATTTGTTTCAACATATGAACGTTTTATTGCACAAATAACTGATGCACAAGCACCTGTACCACAAGAAATTGTATTACCTACTCCTCTCTCCCAAACTTTTATTTTTATATTGCTTTTATCTATTATCTGAACAAATTCAACATTTATTTTATTTGGAAAATATTTATGGTTTTCAACTATTTTACCTATCCTACAAATATCTATTATACTTAAATCTTCTACAAAACAAACTGCATGTGGATTTCCAACAGAAACTAAATCAAACTTATATTCTTCTGCTTCTATATTAATTGATACTGTATGATATTTTTTAGAATACTCCTCTTTAGGTAAATATGCTGGTATTCTTTGTGCTTCAAAAAATGGTATTCCCATATTTACTTTTATTCCAATAACAGTTTTATTTTCTACTATTAAATTAATATCTTTTACTCCAGAAATAGTCTCAATTCTAAAATTTACTCTATTAATAACATTTTTTTCATACAAATACTTAGCTAAACAACGTATACCATTACCACACATTCCAGCTTCTGTACCATCACTATTAAAAATTCTCATTTTAAAATCAGCTATACTACTTTTAAAAAGATAAATTACACCATCTGCACCTACTCCAAAATTTCTATTACATAAATATTTAGCAAACGTATTTAGACTATAATTAAAATATTGTGTTAAACAATTAATTACTACAAAATCATTACCTGTTCCTTGCATTTTTGAAAATAAAATCATATTGTACCCCCATATCTCAATTTTATTAATTTACTAATAAATATGTAAAAATATTATAATTATTCTTGAATAATTATAAAAAATATTATAAAATGTAATTCTAAATTTTTTAAATATGGAGAAAATCAAATGAAAAAAAAAGAAAAAAATATTAAAATATCTAAACGAAAAAAAATCATTTTAATAGCTTCAATATTAGCTTTAATAATCGGCATAATATTTTTAATAAATTATTTATCTCCTATAAAAGATATTTCAAAAGATACTTTAAATATAAAGCTTTCTACAGAAAATATTATTGGTGATAATGTAATTGTAAATTTAAATACTACAACTAAATATGATATTTACTATTATATTGACTTAAAAGATGAGGAAGAAGAAAACCTAGATATAGAGTCAAATGATTATTATGAAGAAAAACTTAATAATGAAAATATCACAAATTCATCTACTAACACATCTTCAAGTAAGAATGATATTAAACAAATAGCTAATAATGAATATAAAAAATCAAATGGAAAAATAACTGTTGAAAATAATGCAACTATTTATTTAAAATATGGAAAATTTAATAAGTTATCAAAAAATGTATATACATTTGAAATAAATAATATAGATAAACAAGGTCCAGAAATAGGTGAAATAGAAACTTCCTGTACCGACTCTAGTATAGCAGTAACTATTACAGCTATAGATATGGGTAACCCTAAATTAAAATATTATTTCAAACTTGCTGATGATGAAAAATTTGTATGTACTGAAGAAATAAATCATTATACATTTACAAATTTAGAAAAAGAAAAAACATATACTATATATGTAAAAGTTGAAGATGGATTTGGAAATGAAACAGAAGTTGCAACAGATGCAATAGCATCATCAAAATCTATGTCAGCTTCTAAAAAAATCTATTACATAAAAGTAAATCTTGCTACAAATACTGTTACTATTTATGATAAAGACGATGATGGAGAATACTCTAATCCTATAAAAGCTATGATTTGCTCAACTGGAAAAGCTACTCCAAAATCTGGAAAATATAAAATATCATATAGATATCGTTGGCTTGCATTATTTGGAAATGTTTATGGACAATATGCTGTTCGTATTCATGGAAATATTTTATTTCACTCAGTTCCATATTTGCAAACATATCCAGATACTTTAGAATATGAAGAATTTGATAAGCTTGGTACTTCTGCATCAGCAGGTTGTATTCGTCTAATGGTAAAAGATTGTAAATGGATTTATGATAATGTAGATACAGGAAGTATTGTAGAATTTTACTCAGATTCTTCTAACCCAGGTCCTTTAGGAAAACCAAGTGCACCAAAAATATCATCTAATACTAAAAATAGAGATTGGGATCCAACAGATCCAGATGAAAGAAATCCTTGGACTCGGCGGAAATGGAATTGTAGTTAAAAACAAAGAATCTCAAAATAATACAACACCTAAAAAAGATAAAAATAATACAATAACTAACAATACAAAAACAAACACTTCTAATTCTACAAATAACTCTTGGGATGATATCAATAATAATGCTATTCCTTGGAATATAGTTGACTAATAAAAAAGCCTCCATTTGGGAGCTTTTTTATATAGTGTTTTACACACATATGAGATTTAGTTCAAACACTATGTGATACTTGCTCCAATATTATATATGATAAACATACTATATGTGCATAAAATTTTTATATGTCCTACTACTCTCATATTTAATATTTTTAGTCATACAATTTTAGATATTAATAAAGTTTTGTGGAATTATTTTGTTCATAGTTATAAGTCTTTTATACCTTTGGTATAACTTGAGCTTTCTTCTTAAACTAATCGGTATCTGTAATTTTTTTGCAACTCTAATAAAATTTTTAGTTAAAGTGGTAAGAATCAAATTCACTAGCCTTCGGGTTATGAGAATTTAAGCAGCATTTTTTGTAATTTAATGAAAAGTTAAGTTTTTATCTATATATCAACATTTGTAGCTGTTTTTATTTTAAGAACTTTTGTGCGTTTTTAGGTCATTTTTGGGTGCTTTTGTCCCCATCGTGTCCCCAAGGTTTGGAAAGCCTTGTCGCACAAGTGATTCAAAATAGCATTTGCAAATTGGGGACATTTTAATTTTTTATAATTTGGAGGTTTTAAAAATGAATGAAATTACTTATCACAGAGAGGGAGATTATTTAATTCCTAACTTATATTTACCTAAGCAACCTGAAAAATCTATTGGAAAATATGGTCGCTTAAGATTAAATTTTATTAAAGAACATAAAAAAGGTTTATATACTGAATTACTTATAAATGGTACTTTAAAACAACATTTAATTGAATTAGATGAAAGTGCTACTAATAAAGTGAATGAACTTATAAAGCAACTTGCTGAAGTTGAACATATTGATGAGAATTTAAAAGAACATCATCAATTAGAATAGGTTCAGGCTATGAATAATATTAAAAATAGAGCTGAAGAAATTGTTTTTAATGAGATTTTATATGTGTAGTAGGAATTATATATGGTTAATTTTAGAGATGTTAATGAAAATGATATTTTGAAAGAGTGGTTTGATTTTAGAGAGGAAACTTATTTGTGTTATGCAGATAAACAAGATAGAGAAAATGAAATTAAATTTGATGGTTTTAGAGAGAATATTTTGAAAAATATTCCTAAGCAAAATAGAAATTATGTTGAGAAACAACTTGATCTTCTTTATGATGATTTTATGAAGTATTTGACTTATATTACTGAAAAGTATTATAGAAATGGATTTGTGGATGGTTCTCAATTAGTTATGGGATGTTTTGAGGAATAATACATATTTACCACATTTTCTTATTTTGTGGTAAAATTGTAAAAGTGTGAAATTTGACTTTTTATCTTAAAAGTCGTTTTTCACACTTTTCCTTTTATAATTTATAAAATGTCTTGCTACTTCTTCTATTTTAAATAATACTCTATCATTTTTATATACTGATCTTGTGCATTTAAGCATGTATCAGTTAAATATCCTTTTTCACTTTTGTATTCTTTTAATCCTCTATAATAGAATAATTTATCTGCATCTTGTATAATAAATGGAACAATATTGTTTTTTAAACATTCTTTAAATATAATAATTCTTCCTATTCTACCATTACCATCTTGAAATGGATGTATACTCTCAAATCTATAATGAAAATCAATTATTTCTTTTGCCGTCACTTGTTTAAGTGAATTATACCAATCCATTAATTTTGACATTTCTTTTTCAACGTTATTTGGTGACGTTGTCTTAATACCACTCCCTATTGTATTAGCTCTTTGTTTATATTCTCCAACATTAAACCATTCCACTCTACTATCTGAAGTACCCTCTTTTAAAATCTTATGAAATTCTTTTATCATCTTTTCAGTTAATTCCTTATCTGCTACATCTAACATATAATCAACTAATTTAAAATGATTAGATGTTTCTAATATATCATCTACTTTTGCAATTGTATCACCTTCAAATAAAATAGTATTTGTTTCAAAAATGTATCTTGTTTGATCTTCTGTTAATGTACTTCCTTCAATATGATTTGTATTATATGCAAATGAAACCTGAGTTTGATGATATAAATTTCCTTTTAATTTCATATCTTTTTGTTCTCTAAGTGTGTCTAGTACATTTATTTTTGAAATATCAAATTTTTCTTTTTCATCATTTAATAGTTCATCAATTGATATTTCAAATAATTTAGCTAATTTTTTTAAGGATTCAATATTAGGCTCTAATGCACCTGATTCATACTTTGATATAGTTGCAGAACTAACTTTTAATATATCTGCAATATCATTTTGGGTCATTTTTTTGTTTTCTCTATATAATTTAATTTTTTCTCCTAACATAAATAAAAACTCTCCTTTTTAGATTATAATATTATTATATCATATTATTTCCAAAAAAGAAAGTTTTATTTGATTTTTGATAAGTTGTTTCTATTTAAGAATGTTTATGTAATTATTTTTATGATTATAAAATTACTCATTTACTATCCATTCTCCATTTTTCTTGCCATTTTTTCTTTCTATTAAGCCTTTTTCTTGCATTTCTGCCATATAAGTTTTTATAGTTCTTACAGATTTATTAATCTGTCTTGCTATTTCTTCTTGAGTAGTTGCTGGCTTTATTTTTAGTATATTTATTATTGCTTGTTCTTCTAAAGTGCAATAATTGCCCTTTAGATTATTTTCATCTGTACTTTGAATATTATCTATATGTGTATATCTATTTTTTAATTCATTGTTAACATTTGTTAGCAAGTTATAAAAAAATTTTTCTAGAAATGAAGTATCTTCAAATACATTTTTTTCAAAATTTTTGTAATTAGCTCTAACTAATGAATTTCTAAAATACCATGAATTATCAGCAAATACTTCATCATTAATATTAAATCCAAAAGTTCTTAGATATTTTATTATAAATACTGCTGTTGTTCTTGTGTTTCCTTCACAAAATGGATGTACTTGCCAAATATTTGATGTAAATTTACATAGATGTTTTATAGATTCATCTAAGCTTAATCCTTTATATGAAAAGTTTTTCTCTTGGTCAAGATCATATTCTAATGTTTCTTTAATAGTATCAAATGGTGCATATATTACTGTATCTCCATTTAATACCCATTCTTTTTTAGTAAAGTTATAATCTCTATATACTCCTGCTCCATCAAATATATCTTTAAATAATCTTTTATGAATATTTAATAGTTCTGTTGGTGAAAAATTAAATGCTTTTTCGCTTAATATTTCTGTAATCCTTACCGCAACTTTATCAGCTTCTTCGTTCTCTTTTTCAAAGTTTCTTCTACTGCCTTGAACTTCATAATATTCATCTATTCTTGTTTTTACTTCTTCAATATCTATTGTTCCTTCAATATGTTCTTTAGCAGTTTTTATTAAATATTTTGAAGGCTTTAATCCATCAACATCTTGTAAACCTATAGCGGTTTCCCATGTTTTAGTCTTTTCTACCTGATTTGGTTCACCTTGTTTGATATATTCTGATAATTCTAAATCCCAATCTTTTTTCTTATCCATTAGAAATACCTCCTACATATATATTATATCAATTATTAGATAGTATATCAATATTTAAAGTGAAATTTTTGCACTTTAAAATGTAAAAATTTCACTTTAGATTAGAAATAATGTAATTTCTTTGTTAAAATTTAGAAAGAAATAATTTGCATGATGGCTTTTAGTTACTTATGCAATGTTTTTAAACTAATATTTATAATTATAAAAAGTTTAAAATTTATCGTAATTACTTTATATTTTTAGAAAAACATGATAAAATTTTTATTATCAGGGGGAGCAAATTATGGATAAAAAAATGAACCAAAAAAAAATTACAATTGAATATTATAATACTTGTCAACTTAACCAAGAATTTGGAAATAATTTTAGTAGAGACAATATAGACATATCTATTTTATTAAATTCATTATCAAATAAACCTGTTAAAGAAAGAAATATAAACTATAACGGTGAAAATCTATTATTAAGTTTTATTGAATTTAATAATGAATCGAAATTGTGGGAATTAATTTTTTTTAAAAGTAGATCTTCTACTATACCTATTATTATTGATACAAATGGAAACTCTCGTCAAATTTTATTGAAAGACAACGAAATGATTTCCGAAGCATTAGGCGTTCTTTATGACTCATCAAAGCAAATATTATGTATGCAAAGAAATATATATGCAGTAGGAACAAGGGGAATAGAAGACTTTTTTTCTTACTTTTTAAAAAGTAATATTTATCTTGAATCAATACATAAATTAGATTCCCATAAAAAATTTTTATTAAAAGGATCTAAATTAAAAAAATTCAAACTGCATGTAAGAAATGAAAAAAATAAAAACTTATTACCCGTTAAATTTAAACAATATAATAAAAATACTTCTATTTGTAAAGTGATAGATTCAGCCTTAGCTGTTGATTCTTCTATTATTAATATTGAGTTCTCAATGGGGAATTCTTCTAATATAATAAAAATAGAAGATGATGATTTTGATGTTTTTCAAGATTTAATGAATAACAATAATGTTAAAGTTCTTGAACTTGGATTTGCGGCTGATGAAACATCTAATATGCAAATTACTGACTTTATGGATTCAAGAATTCATGATACTATATCTATTTCTTATCCTAAAGGAGGAATCATAAATTTTAAGGATATCATAAATAAAATGACAAAAAAATATAAAAATAATTTATTTTTTAAGTAGGTGATTAAATGGAAATAAATAAACTTTCAATTAGAATTATTACAATTATATCTTTTATTATTGTAATATTCTTGGATATTATAAATATCTCGCAATATATAGATTATACAACTAATATAGATAGTACTATTTCTAATATAATTACTTTTATATCGATTTTAATTGGTTTTATATCTACAATTTATGTAATGATACAACAAAATGAGAACTCATATGTTCTTAGATTGTTAAAAGAGTTTAAGGTAATAAATATATTCAATAACTCATTTAAACTTTTAATATATATAGGCTTCCTTGATGTTATTGTTTTAATTGCATTAAACTTTTTTAGTAGCAATATTACAATTTTTAAATATATTTTTTATATAGCTTTTCCTTTAAATATTTACTTTTTACTATTATCTAATAATATTATTACAACTATATGTAAAATAATAATATCTGAAGAAAAATTAAAAAACAAAAATAAAAAAATAGAAGAAAATGATCTTAAATAAAACCATTAAAGGACTAATCCTTTAATGGTTTTATATCTTCTCAAAGAATTCTTCATCTACTTCATATGCCTTTATTTCTTTCACTCCTATATTATATTTTAGTAGCATATCAATAAATTCTTCACCATCAATTAAATCCATTGGTTTTTTAGCTAAATCCTTTGCTTCTTCTATAGCTGGTTTTGAATAAGTTCCAGTTGTAATAAATAATTGTCTATCCATACTAGCTGAAGATGCACCTCTAAAATTTCTTATTTCCTCTACCGTCACAGAGTGGTTATTATACCTCTTGCATTGAAAAGCAATATTAAATGTTTTAATGTCATTTATTTGTAATTTTCCAAATCCATCGATGCCACCGTCACCTGACTTTTTTGTTACCTTAACATCTATAAATCCCATTTCTCTTAATAGTAACATCGACAATCTTTCAAATGCATATGGATTCATATTTTTTAGTATTTCATCTAATTTTATAATCCATGGTTGTTCTTCATCTATAAACCCTTCTTCATATCCTTCTTTAATTTTATTATTACTTACATTATTCTGTATTCTTTTTTTATCCATAATTAATTTAACATCTAAATTTTGGGGATCAACTTGACTATAATTCGATGTTATCATCCACACTCTTCTTGCTGTATTAGTAATAATTCCATAATTTTTCAAATAAGTCCTAGCCCATGCTAATTGATATTCTAATTCTGTTCGTCTTGTACTTCCTATATGAGGTTCTGCTATCATTTCTTCAGTTAAATGCAATTCCTTATTATTTAATATGACTTCATATATTTCAGTAATTGTTCCAGAGCCCCCTAATTCTCTTAGTGCCTTAAAGGTTGGAATTATCAGTTCTCTTGTTATTGGACTCTTTTTTTTTACTTTTATTACTCATGTATTAATCTCCTTTTTTATAAAATAATTATTATATGTAAATAATAATTCTCCTATATTTTTATAGTTTGTATATATTTTTCTAATAGCAATATTTTTAATACTTTTAAAAGGCCTATATATTCCATAATACTCGTTATTAATTAGACTACAATTTTCATATGGGCATATTCCAAATAAATACTCATAAATTTTCTTTACTTCTTCCATATTTAAATTACTAATCTTATTAATTTCAACTGGAGGTACAATATAATTTATTCCTAAATCGGTGCTACCTAAGTCATCATAATAAGATGCATATTTGTTATTGCCATTTAAATAGCAAGGAATGCTTCCACCTTTTTCATCAATAAATTTGTAATAGTTTAATTCTTCTTCGTTTAATTTTAATATAGATGTGTTATCACTATATGAAAATATATTAAAATTTTGTAAAGCATTAAACCAAATATCTAATACTGCTGCAGATTCTTTCTCAAAACTACGGTTTTTTATAATATTATCACAGTATTCATTGGTTATTTGAAAATAATCTGTTATATTATACAAATACTTTATACAATCTGCCTTTGTTATATATGCTTCATTTTTGTCAAGTGTATACAATCTATATAATGTTTTACAAATGACTATAAAAGGTTTTACTGGATATGAACTTTCTTTATCATAATTTACTTTAGTTAAGTTCTCAAAAATTAATTCCTTATATGTTAATTGATCATTAAGATAATATTGTATATTTTTCCCTAGCTTATTTTCTTTATTAATTATTCCAATATTCCTTGAAGTTGTTAATAATGCATTAGGATTACCTGACTTTTTCATTTTTTGAGGAAATTTTTCTATTAATTCGCTTGATGTCATTTTCTCTAAATACGAATATGTATTTACTACATTAATTATAGTATTAAATAATTCTTTCCCTTCTTCTGTAAAAAAATTTTTTCCTCTATCTAAATACCAAATATTACTATTATCACTCATTAAATTTCATCCTTCTTATCATCAAAACTTATTGACTCCATAATTGACTTTGTAATTTCCTTTAACACAGGAACAGCTATAGAATTTCCAGACTGTCTATATGCAACTGTATCTGGTACTACTACTTTAAAATCTTTAAATCCCATAAGTTTTAAACATTCATTTGGAGTCATTTTTCTTGCAACTGCATCTTGTCCATTATAATTTCCTACAAATATTCTTTTATCTTTATAGAAACTCTCTTTTGGTTTCTCTACTCTAAAATCACCTATCCAATTAAATTGCTGATTAGCTGTTTGGCATCCTATTATATCTCTATTAACTCTTGCCCTTCCCTCATTTCTTTCAGGCGTTGTAACATATATAAAACCTTTCTTTCCTAAATAATATTTGTCATCAACTTCTGCATCTAAGAAATCAGATGCTTTGTCCTTCAATTCCACATGTTTAGGAAACTCAAATTCTTTTTTATAGTCTATGTTGTTATTTATTCCAACAACAAATACCCTTTTTCTCATTTGTGGCAATCCATAAAGCTGTGCATCCATCACTTTAAATTTTATGTGATAATTTAAACTTTCAAATACATCTTTTATAACACTCCATGTTTTTCCATCATCATGATTTAATAATCCTGTAACATTTTCAAAAATAAATGCCTTTGGTTGAATTTCTTTAATTAATCTTGCATAATCGTAAAATAAAGTTCCTCTTGTATCTTCTAGCCCACCTCTTTTACCATATGTTGAAAAGCTTTGGCACGGGCTTCCTCCAACAAGTAAGTCAACCTCACCTTTAAATTTTTTTCCATTCAAAAATCTAATATCTTCATACCATCTATCTTCTGTAATATCGTAATTTGCAAAATAAGATTTTTTTACATTATTTTCTTTTCCTGTAGCATCATAAATTTCTCTTATTTTCCTTTCTTTTTCTTCTTCTGATAGTCCTTTTATCTGTTTCTTTATTTCTTTTTGATCTATATCTAAATATCTCTCTCCATTGTCACATGCAAATACTATTTCATATTCTATATTCATCTGTTTTAAAGCTTGTTCTATTGCACCTATTCCACTAAAAACTGTAGCCAATTTTATCATTATCGTATCTCCCCTTTAAAAATTCAAATCTATACCTTCATAATCAATATCATCTAAATCAACAATATATTCAATCTTAACAATACCATTAGGTAATTCGTCATTCTTTAATGATTTTAAGGTAATTTTAGGAAAATTATCGTCTATATTATATAATCTAGCTTCTAAAATTCTATATTTTTCATTTATACTTGATGTACCTATATTTTCAATTCTAGTTAAACTATTAATATCGTAATTTTTTGTTTTTAACCTTTCAATAACATCTTTTATTGAATATCCAATTTGAGATTTTTCTAATCTAACAAAAATTAGTTTTAATGGTCTTTCCGTATTATTTTCTAATTGATATTGACTATTAACATGAATTTCCGCATTATATTTTTCTGTAGTACTTTTTACTTCTATACTATATTGAGGCAGTTCAATATCATGACTTGCTAAATTAGAATATTTAGCATTTGAATCTTCTTTTAAAACATAATTCAATGCTAAAAGTTCACCTAAAAAGTCATAATCTCGTTCACTTTTTAATACATTCCCTAAAAGTTTTTTCCACTCATCCCACCACTTATTAGCTTTTTCTATTATATTCTCATTTACTTTTTCATTATCAAATTTATTAATAAAATGAAAACATACTAAAGAAAATTCTTCAATTAGATTGACTTTATTAGTAATTAATTCTAATAGCTTATGATTTTCATTCGAAAAATATTTTATCTTAGTTATTAATCTAACATTTTCAAATTTTTCAAAATATTCTGTCTTATCTAAGTTTATATCTATTCCAACTCCATACCATCCATTATCTTTTATAATATAAAAATTGTTTATCTTAGTATCTAACTTATATACTCTGTCTCCATCTTCAAGAAATTTTAATTTTAATTTAAGATCTTCTAAATTCATTTAATACTACTCCACTTTCTATAAATAATTCTTCTACATATTTTTCTATTCCACCATTTACTAAATATGGATCTATTACTTGAAGTTTCATTGTATTTAATGTCATTATCCTTCTAAATTGATCTCTATCTGTTACATTATATAAAAACTTTTTATACAAAATTTCATTAAATAAATCTCTTCTATAACCATATGTACTAGTTCTGTCTATTATATTTAATATTGTATCTGTAGTATTACCTTTCAAAATCTCACTTGTTGTTTTTTCATCATTTCTCCATGCTAAGTGTATATACCACCATAATGTTTCTAGCCACATCCTTCTTGATTTTTTATAATATCTATCCTCATTTATTCCATATCTATATTTTATAATTTGAGGGCAGACTTTTAATTGAATATATCTCCAAATGTCATCATTACCTGCTTCATTTTCACTTATTTTATATTTAAAAGTTAATAACTCATATAATTTTATTCCAAATATATAATCTACATCGTATGCTCTATTTTTAACATCATTCACACCTATATTAAGTTCCTTCAATGTTTCATAAAATTTATTTAAAATATCCCTTTTAAATTCCTCATAACTTTCATCGCAATCTGGATTAAAATTATTATTTTTATTTATTTCATCAAAGCAATTCTTAGATTTTACTTTGTTTAGTTTTAACCAATCCATTTCTTCTCCTTAATCAATTAATGTATCTATTGCTGTTTTTACTGAAAATAAAACATCCTTAAATTCATTTACCCTAATATCAAAAAAGTTAATCCAATACTTCGCAACATTTCCTATTGCTTGCTCTTCTTCGTAATCAAAATCGCAAATATTTTCAACATTTTCTTTATTAATAACATCCTCTATAAATAAAGCTATAAATTCAGAAATTACTTCTTTCATTAATGGAGTTATCGTAGTTCCTTCAGCATTCAAGTTTTTAAAATCTCTATGAGCTTTATTTAAATATAAGCAAATATTATTTTCTTCAAATAAATCTTCATTAATATCAATAAAATTAAATTCTGAATACCATAAAGGTTTATTCTTATCATCAATTATTTTTATAGGAAATAATGAACCTTTTCCTTCTATAAATATTTCTAATTCCTGATATATTCCCAGTACAGTACCACTACTATTAGCAAATATATCATTCTCATATGATTTATCTACATATAATATAATTTTAATTCCTATTTTATCAGATAATTCTCCTTTGTCAAAAGTTAAATTAATGTCAAAATCCAGCTTTGGTTCATTATCATTATAAGTTATTTCAGCAATTTTTTTACTTATGTTTTTATTAGTCTTCCTACAATAATAATTTATAGCAATTCCCAAAATAGAGTTTTTATTGGCTACTCCATATTCTTCGTTAAATAATGAATTTTTATCTTGTATAGAACATTCAATATTAATATTCAAATTGTTTTCTAATGGTGTCCATGTTCCATATTCATCATCTAAAAAATATTGATTTCTCTCTATTAGTGTTAATTCTAATTTTCTAATCATATCATTCTTTATATAATTGATTTTTATTTCATTAATCTTAAATCCACTTTTTTCTATTAAATTATTAGTTAAAGTTGGAAAACTTTCTAGTAAATTACTCATTATCTATCTCCTCTTTTACTTTAGATAAGATTCCTTTATAATTTCTATTATTATATTTATAGCACATTCTACCTCTAATCTTTCTCAGTTCACTCCCCTGCTTCAATTTAATGCTCCATCCAATCCAGTTTTTTAATTTTGTGGTATATCTTTTTTCTAATATTATATTGTCATCTTCATATTTATTTATATATCCGTTTATCTTTTTATTTATATAATACTGTATTTGTTCACCTTCACCACATGTTAATAATTCAATTTTTATTAATTCAACAGGAAATTCTTTGTTTGCAAAATCTTCTTCCCACTTTTCTCCTGTTATATTAGAATCTTCCGATACTATTTCAAATTCATATTCTATATTTCTATCTTTTAAGCTAAAAGTAATTTCAAAATCTTTACTTATAGTTCTATCTAAAGCATTTCTAATTATTGATTCATCAATTAAATCTAGATTTGATTTTGAACTTTTCTTTAAGAATTTATTTATATTTGTTTCTCTTTTATTTTCATTAAACGATGATGGTCTTTTTCCAAATCCTATTGGTGGCAATAATCTACTTGTTAAAGTCCTACTTAATCTTGTATCCACACTTCTGTTTTCTTCATAATCTATATCTTCATAGCAATTATTAATTTTACTCTTTATTTGATTTTGAACTCTTTTAATTATAGTATAGTTAGATAAATCTATCCAGTCTGCATGGTCTGCTTTTTCACATTCTCTTAAATATCTTTCAAAACTTTTCTCTTCAGTATCCTCTTTTACTTTTATTAAGTTATTTGAATTTGCTATAAATAATCCAACTATATAATTGTTCTCATCTATCTTTATACTATTTGACCAGCTTTCTCCAACATCATATTTTAATAGCATACCTGGTCTTCTGCAAAATGTGATTATAGGATAACCCTCATCCTTTTCATTATATTTGGTATTAAAAATTTGTAAATATGGACTTGGCTCATTATATGGCTGATTCATTTTTAATTCGTCCCTATTCATTTTTACATATGCTATTTTTCCTGCTTCCGATTCATTTAAAAATGTATTTAACAATTTAATATTCTCTACATTTATACTATTATCTTTTATATTTCCTATTCCTGCATTATAAAGATCTTGTATTTTCTTGAATAATGGCAGAAAGTCCTCCTCAGGATTAAAGTATTTATTATTTATTTTTAATTTTAAATATGGATTATCCTTAAAAAATGGATTCATTAATCTTGGAGCATACCATCTTTGTACTGCAACCTTTATATATTTATCCACACTATCATTCCATGGTAAAGCATTTTCATCTTTATTAGTATCATCTAAAAGTTTCTTTTCATCTATAAATGGAATTATAACTTTAGTTCCTGTGCAATCTCCATCAAAAGCTTTTAGCTTAAATATTTCTAATATTTGCTTTATATCTTCTTCATTTGTTACAGGATTTAATTGATCAAATTCATTATTTTTCTTTCCAAACCACATAATTCCTGTTTTAGGTCTACTTTCATTATTATAACTTGGTATAATTGTATTTTCTTCATCTTCAACTAAAGATATAACCATTCTAGATTCATAGTTATCATTAATTTTTATTCTTGAATAGAATATTACTAATCCAATCCCTGCTCTATAGTATACGGTTTTACCATATCCCCAAGAGCCGCCTGCATTTTCTATAGTTTGAGCTTTTCCAATATTAAAAATTAAATTTATAAATTTTCCATAATTATTATTTGTAACTTCACTCATATTCTTTGGTCCAGTTAGTCCTGTTGTGTTTGCATCGCTAAAACTTATAAATGTATCCAATTTTTGATTCTTATATTTTTCTAATAACTTACTTCCAAAAGGTTCAATGCTATTAGCTAATTTATTTTCATCAAATTTCGAAATATTTATATCCACATCAACACTTGCTCTATTCTCTAACTTTGCATCAAGTGAATTTTGTATTGCTTCTCTTGTTAATAAATCCAAAATTGGCATATCATTATTTTGGATAGCTCTTAATAAAGAACTTCCTGATATTCCCATATACTCATTTCTTAAAATCTCATAATCAAATTTCATTTATATCCTCTCTCATTTCTTGGGTCCATATAACTCTATTTTTGTTTTCTTTATTGGTATTAGGTATGTATACATATAATCCTAATATATCTGTCTCAAAATTTAAGGCTGTTCTTGTTGGATTTCCTTCTTTGTCATTACTTACTCTTTGAACCGTTGAATCTTTATCGATAAAATATAGAAACAATTTGGGTTTTTCTACCTCTTCCAATGTTCCATTGTAACCTTTTTCATATAAACATGCATTTTCTCTATCTTTAGGATTTCTTAAAACACCGATATCTATTGTATTTTCTAAGTGTTTTACTCTTTGTGAACGATTCACTTTATTAATTTGTATTCCTTCTGCAATCTTTATTTTATCTTTTTGATAATTATCTTCTTTACTATCATTTTCAATAATAATATCCCAACTATTTAATTTTTCATCATCTTTTTGTTCATTCATCCATTTATAAAAGTCATTAATATTTCCAAAAAATCTATCTTGTTTATAATACTTCAATTCTGTAAAAAAATTATCCTCTATTTCTTTGTATTTAATATTATTAAATACATAACTATCTTTTACTATTTTATATGCATTTTGACTAAATAATCTTTTTAAAAATTCTATAGCTTTTTCTTTATTCTCTTTTTGAATTGTTGGATTACTATCAAATACTACTGTTTGATTATCAACTTTCTCGTATGTAGCACCTGCTTTTGATGCATTCTGTGATTTATTCTTTGATGTTAATAAAAATCTTGTCAAATATGAGCTTTGTATTTTTGGTGCATATTCAGAAGGTTTCGTTCCTAAATCATATTTTTTCAAATCTTCTCTTAATCTATTTTCTATGTATGATACTTCCTTGAATTTTGCTTCTGCTTCCTTGGTTAGCCAAATTCTAGGTAATAATTCATATCCTATTCTATAACCAAACCATCTGCCCATTTGCATTAAACTATCTGCCTGGGCAACCCTTCTCGAAAAATACGACGATGTTAATCCGTCCAATGTTAATCCTCTAGCTAACGTATTTCCTCCAATTACAATTAACCCACTAGCAACATCTACATCTCCCTTTGCTGGATAAGCTAATCTAATAAAATTACCATTTTCATCTATTCCCTTTTTATTATTAGAGTTATCAATTACGATATGTATTCCTTTATGAAATTTTAAATCTCCTTTCTCAGTAATTGTAATATGGGAAATTTCAGCATTTAAAATAGATATAATTTCATTTTTTATATCATCAAATTCTGGATAGTCATTTACTGGGTGTAATCCGTCAAAATTGTAATTGTTCATAACTCTTAAAAATTCTTCTTTTGATAATTTATTTTTTTCTAAATTATATATTTTCTTACAATCATCTAATAAAGTATTTTTATTAATATTAAGCCATTTTTCAATAGCATCAGCTGTAGTCTTATGAACTCCCGTATTTATATTAGTATGGATAAGCATGCTTACTGGCTTTATAGATTTTTTATACCTTTGTATAGCCAAAGTACATATAAACCAACAAATTGAATTTTTTAGTGAATCTGGAAAGTCTAAATTATCTATACTTAATTTCTCCATTTTTATACAATCTTCTTCATTTATCTCTTCAAGTATTGGTAAAGAATCAATTATATCATCTTCATTTCCAAAAATTTCTCCTGCCCCAATATATTGGCTTGATTTTGGTAAGGATATAATAAAATCTTTTGGATATAAACTTTCTTTACCATTTTCGTTTAAGAAGTTTCCATATGGAGTTGCTGTATAACTAATATAATTAGTTGAATGAAATTTTTTACAATTAACAAGTTCTAATATTAATTTATTAATTTTTGTTCTTTCATTTTCTTCCTTTTTATTCATTTTTCTAGTGTTTATACTTGCTTGGTCAGCTTCATCATCTATAATAATAACATTCATCTTTGCCTTTGTTGCTTTGGATGTTGAATCAATCAACCATTTATTTAATGTCTTTAATCTTGTAGAATTTTTTAAACAAACAGTTACAATTCTAGCTTTTTCATTTTGTAAATATCCGTCTAATCTCTCATTTTTTATATCATCAAAAAATTTCCAATGAACGTTCGAATTTTTTGAAAATTCAATATCTCCTTGTAATCTATTCAAATTTTGTTTTCTAAGATTTTCTATTGTTCCTGGTAACATAATAAAAACATTATACCCATAATCAGCCCCCATAGTTATTATTGACTCAATATTTGTAGTCTTACCTGATTGGACATATCCCATTACAAGACCTTTTCCAGATTCTTCATTTTTTGATTCTCTTTTTAAGCATTCTAATATTCTTTTAGCACTACTTTCAGAATTAACTAAAGTTTCTGTTCCTGGAAACTTTTCTCTTAGCATATCCTTAAATACCATCCATGCAGAATTTGAATTTGTAGGTACCGTTATAGCTTGTCTTACATTTCCAGTATCATATAAATATCCTGTTGATTTTTCAGTTCTTTCTTCAATGCTTTTTCTATAATCAACAAGTTGATCCCATTTTTCTTTATAATCTTTTGGAAATCCATATATCTCCCATAAATCTTCAAAACTATTCTTGAATTTTTTTATATCCTCCCATTGAATCTTTTCATTTCTTTTCTTTATTTTGTCTATCTCATCTAAACAACTTTCATATTCTGGCTCCAAATTATATTCTATCATTTTACTACCCCGTTATTTTTATCTTCTATTTTTACTTATAATTTTTCTAATATATTTATATCATAAATTTCTTTTTTTAACAACATTATTCTACAATCTTCTACTCTACAATTTTTCTACTTTTTTCGACAAAAAATCTATTTCTCAAAACATATAAATTTTAAGAAATAGATTTAATTACTATCTTTCATATTTTCTATCTTTCTTCTTTTGTTTTTCCTTCCCCTTTGATTTTTCTTCAGTTTCTCTTATTTGTTCCTTCATACTAGGAACATTGTCTGTAACTTCATCACACATTCTAATTTCCTTTTTTACTCTTTTTAATTCTGTTGTAACTGCAATTATTTGCTTTGTAATCTCATTTTTCTCTGTTTCCTTCTCTACTTTACCTCTTTTATAATATAATCTATTTCTAGCATTTAATATATCTTGCTTTTCTCTTAACTTCTTTGTTTTCAATTCATCTACATTTTCTATTGTTTCTAATTTATACTTACACAAAAATCTTATTTGTTCTGAATAATGATCCATTTTTTCAATAGCTTTTCTCATATTAGGTGTTAACTTATGCTGCACATTATTTCTTTTATGCAATCCTAATAAAAATCTATAGTAATAATATAAAGCAATTATTCCTTTAGGTTTATATGCTTTTCTAAAAATGCTTTTCCTTCCATAAAACTTTAAAGTGGTTCTTTTATATGGAATTATTTTCTCTTTTGGAATAAAATCATTTGCTATTATTC
>CANRSD010000004.1 GCA_947642355.1 uncultured Clostridia bacterium | reverse complement strand
TGAAAAAATGAATAGAAATAGACAAGAAAAAGGTATAACTTTAATTGCGTTAGTAATAACAATAATAGTGCTATTGATATTAGCAGGAATATCAATAAACTTAATAATGGGAGATAATAGTGTAATAAAGAAGTCAAAAACAGCAGGTATGAAAACAGATAGAGCAGAAATAATAGAAGAAAGTAAAACAGAGATAGCAGGATATCAAACAGAAAATTTAGATAATAGAATAAGTAAAAAGCAATTAAAAGAAACATTAGATAAATATTTTAGAGAAGTACCAGAGATATCAGAATGGAATGAAGATTTTGCAGGAATGAAGTTAAATACAAAAGAAGAATATGGAGTATATGAAATAGCAGTATCAGAAATATATAATGGAGAGTTTATAGAAGATGGAAATTCAAATGGAGGAAGTTCAGGTGAAGGAGGTTCAAGTGGAGGAAGTTCAGGTGAAGGAGGTTCAAGTGGAGAAGATACAGATATAGGAGGACTAAAGCCGGATGAAAGTGTAGAGCCAGATGAAACAATAGAATTTAGTAATAACTCAGGAAAGATAGATATAATATGGTTAGATACAAATAATAAAATAATAAATAACCCAAATACACCAGTACTAACAGCAAATGGAGAGTCAATGACACCACAAACATGGTCAGAAGAAGAGCAGAAATTTGTAGATGCAGATGTAAGTAGTAACTGGTATAATTATACAGGAGGAGAAGGAGACCATAAAACAAGTAAATGGGCAAATGCGAAAACAGCAAATGAAAGTTATTTTGTATGGATACCAAGATATGCATATAGAATAACATATTATAAAGATGGAGTAGAAGATCCAGTAGGATATTATGATGGATATGGATTATGGATAGCAGACACAGGAAAGGTAAAATATAAATTAGATGAAGGAGTAGAAACAGTAAAAGGAAAAGACGGAAATTTATATATAGTACATCCAGCATTCATGAAGGATACAGGAAAAACAGCGAAAGATGGAACAACCCTACCTGATTATGATAGAGGAGGATGGAGTGAAAATTTAGCAGGATTTTGGATAGCAAAATACGAGATGAGCGGTTCTACAGGAACAGTATTAAAGAGTACATTCGGAGAACAAAGCCAAAGAAACGAAACAATAGGAACACAGTATACAAGTGCAAGACAGGCAACATACGGATATAATGGACAAGAGGGAGCAGATGGAAATACTAGTTTTATGAATAGTCATATGATAAAAAATAGTGAATGGGGAGCAGTGACTTACCTAACACATAGTATATATGGAAGAAATAGAAATGAGATAACAAGAAATAGTAGTAATTTATGCTATACAGGAGGAGGTTCAGGAACAGCGTATATAGCAAACTCAGCACAAAGTACAACAGGAAACATATATGGAATATACGATATGAGTGGGGGAACAGATGATAGAGTCGCTGCATACAATAGTGTAGATCAAAATAATAATTTTACACTTTGGAACGGTTTAACACCCGAAACCCCAAGTAGTAGATATGCAACAAGATATTATAATGAGACTAGAAGCGGTTCAGGTTCAATAATATATGACGTAGGAAAAACAGGAGATGCAACAAAGGAAACATACATGGGAGTTGATGGACGCAGTTGGTATGGTGATTATGCGCAAACCGCGTTCGCTGGTCGTCCGTTCTTCATTCGTGGTGCCCATTACAGTTCGTCTGTTGGTGTATTTACTTATTCTAGTGCAACGGGCGGCAGCTTTAGTGGAGTCGGTTTCAGGGCGGTGCTGTGTGTCCGGATCAGTATAGAGGCTATAAAATGAGTGTGTAAATCGAAAAAGGGTTGAAAAGAAATTTCATTATGATAATATTTACCTATCAATGTATTAAGTATATTGATAGGTTTTATATATATTGTAATTATTGAATAAAAAATACCCAAAAAGATTATTGAGAATAGTAATTGTTTTATTAAAATTTAATATAAAAAGTTAAAAAAATTTCGTTAAGTATGTTACTTAAGGAAATTTTTTATATTATAAATTTACTAATAAAAAACGAAAAAGTCAATGATTTCATAGAAAATACTTATATTAAGTTTTAACTAAAAGTCAATTAAAACAAAATGAGAAATTTCAGTAATAGCAACAGTTATGGCTGTTTTATTTTTCCTTAAGTAACATACTTAATGAAAGAAACTGAGATGCAAATTTAAATTTTTACAAGATAACTTAGGTATATACAAAAGTAAAAAAGGAGGAGAAAAAAGGAATGCAAAAAATAAGAAAATTAAAGGAAAAGAAAGGAATAACACTAATAGCGCTGATAATAACAATAATAGTGCTATTGATATTAGCAGGAATATCAATAAACTTAATAATGGGAGATAATAGTGTAATAAAGAAGTCAAAAACAGCAGGTATGAAAACAGATAGAGCAGAAATAATAGAAGAAAGTAAAACAGAGATAGCAGGATACCAAACAGAAAACTTAGATAATAGAATAAGTAAAAGTCAGTTAAAAGAAGTATTAGATAAATATTTTAAAGAAGTACCAGATATAGTAGAATGGAATGAAGACTTAAAAGAAATGAAGTTAAATACAAAAGAAGAATATGGAGTATATGAAATAGCAGTATCAGAGATATATAACGGAGAGTTTATAGAAGATGGTGTAGGAGCAATTGGAGGACTAAAGCCAGATGAAAGTATAGAACCAGACGAAACAATAGAATTTACAAATGATTCTGGAAAAATAGATATAGTATGGTTAAATACAAACAATAATATAATAGAAAAGCCAAATGTACCAATAATAACAGCAGGAAATGATTCAATGACACCACAAACATGGTCAGAAGAAGAGCAGAAATTTGTAGATGCAGATGTAAATAGTAATTGGTATAGTTATACAGGAGGAGAAGGAGATCATAAAAGTAGTAAATGGGCAAATGCAAAAACAGCAAATGAAAGTTATTTTGTATGGATACCAAGATATGCATATAGAATAACATATTATAAAGATGGAGTAGAAGAGCCAGTAGGATATTATGATGGATATGGATTATGGATGGCTGGAACAGGAAAAGTAAAATATGAAATAGATGAAGGAATAGAAACAGTAAAAGGAAAAGATGGAAATTTATATATAGTGCATCCAGCGTTTATAAAAGATACAAATAAAACAGCAAAAGATGGAATAGCCCTATCAGATTATGATAGAGGAGGGTGGAGTGAAAATTTAGCAGGATTTTGGATAGCAAAATATGAGATGAGTGGAGAAACAGGAGCAACTTTGAAAAGTACATTTGGAGTATCAAGTATAAGAAGTCAAACAACAGGAACACAGTATATAAGTGCAAGACAGGCAACATACGGATATAATGGACAAGAGGGAGCAGATGGAAATACTAGTTTTATGAATAGTCATATGATAAAAAATAGTGAATGGGGGGCAGTGGCTTACCTAACACATAGTGTATATGGAAGAAATAGAAATGAGATAACAGTAAATAGTAATAGTTCATATTATACAGGAGGAGGTTCAGGACTAGAATATATAGCAAACTCAGTGCAAAGTACAACAGGAAACATATATGGAGTATATGATATGAGTGGAGGTGCATGGGAAAGCACATCAGCATACACTAACACAGAAAATAGCAGTAAGTATGTAACAAAAAATGGATGGACAGGATTAACACCAGAAACGCCAAGTAGTAGATACGCAACCAGATATTATAATGAAACAGGAAATAGTTCAGGATCATCAATATATGAGGTAGGAAAAACAGGAGATGCAACAAAGGAGACATACTTAGGAACAGGTATTTGTAGTTGGTATGATGACTACGCCTACTTCGCATACGCTAGTACTCCGTTCTTCGCGCGTGGTGGCTATTACAGGCTTGGTATGAATGCCGGTATGTTCTATTCCGTTGGTATGTACGGTAGTAGCGATAGATACTACAGTTTCCGCACGGTGTTGTGTGCCCGGCTCAGTATAGAGGGGAATGTAAAAATTTTGTGTAATTTAAAAAGTATTGGAAAAGGACCTCCTTATGATAAAATAAAAATATCATAAGGAGGTTTTTACTTTATACTACTTGAAAAATCATATCAAATGTTATAAAATAATAGCGATTTGTTAGAATAAAAGGAGAAAAAAGTGCAGATAAATTATACTGAAAAAGTAAGAGAAAAAATAGAAAATAAAAATTTAAAATATACAATTTTAACATTTGGATGTAAGTTAAATGAAAATGATTCTGAGAAGATTTGTGGAATGATTGAAGAAATGGGATTTTCTAAAACTGATGAATTTTCTAAATCAGATTTAATTATTTTTAATACTTGTTGTGTTAGGGAAAATGCAGAAGAGAGACTTTTTGGTAAACTTGGTGAAATCAAAAAAATGAAAGAACAAAAAGATGTTATAATTGCTATTGGTGGTTGTATGATGCAAGAAAAATCTATGCTTGATAAAATTAAGAAAAGTTATAGATATGTTGATATTGTCTTTGGTACTCATACAACACAAAATCTCCCAGAAGATATGTATAAAGCCATTATAAATAAAGAAAAAGTAAAAAATGTTATAGATATTGATGGAGAGATAATTGAAGGGCTTCCAATAAAAAGAAATGATAAATATTCAGCATCTGTCACTATAATGTATGGTTGTAATAATTTTTGTACATATTGTATAGTTCCTTTTGTAAGAGGAAGAGAAAGAAGCAGAAATCCAGAACATATTTTAAATGAGATTAAAGGGTTAGCCAAAGAAGGTTATAGAGAAGTAACTTTACTTCGGACAAAATGTTAATTCATATGCTAATGATAATTTTGAATATTGCAAAGAAGAGGTAAAAAGTGATATAAATTCCTTTGCAAAATTATTAAGAGCAGTAAATGAAATAGAAGGAATAGAGAAAATAAAATTTATATCTCCACATCCTAAGGACTTTACTTTAGATGTAATAGAAGCAATACGTGATTGTGAAAAAGTAATTAGACTAGTTCATTTACCATTACAATCTGGAAATACTAAAGTATTAAAAGAGATGAATAGAAAATATACAAAAGAAGATTATTTAAAATTAGTTAGTAAAATGAGAGAAATAATACCTAATGTAGTATTTTCAACAGATATAATTGTAGGTTTTCCAGGTGAAACAGATGAAGAATTTGAAGATACATTAGATGTTGTAAAAAAGGTAGGATTTGAACAAGCATTTATGTTTATATATTCACCAAGAGAGGGAACTGTTGCAGCAGAAAGAGAAGATCAAATACCAGAGGAGATTAAACATATTAGATTTAATAAATTGAAAGAAATTTATGATTTAAGTATAGATGAGATAAATAATAAATATATTGGAACAGTTCAAAATATTCTAGTAGAAGGAGCAAGTAAAAATAATAAAGAAATGCTTACAGGTAGAACAGATACAAATAAAGTAGTAGTATTTGAGGAAAAAGACGGAGAAAAGCAAGGCGATTTTGTAAATGTAAAAATACTTGAAAATCATAAGTGGTTTTTACAAGGAAAAATTGTTTAAAATATAGAAAAAGAGGAAGTAAAAATGGCAGAACAAGTTTCACCTATGATGCAAAATTATTTGAATACAAAGGAACAATATAAAGATTGTATATTATTTTATAGATTAGGCGATTTTTATGAAATGTTTTATGATGATGCAATTTTGGCATCACATGAACTTGAAATTACATTGACAGGACGTGCTTGTGGAACAGAGGAAAAAGCTCCAATGTGTGGAGTTCCTTTTCATGCAGCAGAAATGTATATTTCAAGATTGATTGCAAAAGGTCATAAAGTGGCTATTTGTGAGCAGTTAGAAGATCCTAAGCAGACTAAAGGAATTATAAAACGTGATGTAATTCGTGTTGTAACTCCAGGAACTGTTATGGAAACAAATATGCTAGAAGATAAGAAAAATAATTATATAATGTCTATATACAAAGATGGATTATATTATGGAATAGCTGTTTGTGATATTAGTACAGGTGACTTTTATGCAACTCAAATAAAACTAAGAGAAAGTAATTTTGAAAAATTATTAGATGAATATGCAAGATATGAACCATCTGAATTGGTTGTAAATGAAGCAATGGGTATGTCTAATTTAGAACTTGATAAGATAAAAGATAAGGCAAATACATTTATTTCTAAAAAAGAGGATAAAATATTTAAAAATAACAAAGATATGCTTTTAAAGCTATATACTATAGTTGATAATGATGATAGGGAAAAGGAAGAGCTAATTCAAAGCGAATTAACTGTAAAAGCTATAAACGGTTTGCTTGAGTATTTTACAGAAACTCAAAAAATAAAATTAGAACATATAAATAGGATAAAAGTATATGAAGTTCAGAAATATATGTCTTTAGATATAAATGCTAGAAGAAGTTTAGAAATTACTGAAAGAATGAGAGATAAATCTAAAAAAGGTACTCTTATTTGGGTATTAGATAAAACATCAACATCAATGGGTGGAAGGCTTTTGAGAAGATGGATTAATGATCCTCTTTTAGATATAGAAGAAATTCAAAATAGACTTGATGCAGTAAAAGAATTAAAAGATAATTTAATGTTAAGAGGAGAGCTAATAGGCGAACTTTCGAAAGTATATGATATAGAAAGATTAGCTCGGAAAGATTGCTTTTGGAAGTGTAAATGCTAGGGAATTAAATTCTCTAAAAAATTCTTTAATGCATATTCCATCACTAAAAGAAAATTTGTCTTTTGCAAATTCTAAATTACTAAAAGATTTATATGAAAAATTAGATGAACTAAAAGATATAGTAAAACTTATAGATGATGCTATTGTTGAGGATCCTCCAATTAGTGTAAAAGATGGTGGGTTAATTAAAAGAGGATATAATACAGAAATAGATACATATAAAGAAGCTTCAACGGAAGGAAAGAATTGGATAGTTGCATTAGAGGCAAAAGAAAGAGAAAATACAGGAATTAAAAATCTAAAAGTAGGATATACAAAAGTTTTTGGTTATTATATAGAAGTTACAAAATCATTTTTAAATCAAGTTCCAGATAGATTTGTGAGAAAGCAAACACTTACAAATGGTGAAAGATTTATAACTGAAGAATTGAAAAAAATGGAAGAAAAAATCTTAGGAGCAGAAGAAAAAGTTGTGAACTTAGAATATTTAGAGTTTACTAAAATAAGAGATGAAATAACTAAAAATATTGCAAGATTACAATTAACAGCAAGTGTTGTAGCAAGTATAGATGTTTTAGCTAGTTTAGCAACTGTTGCAGAAGATAATAATTATGTTTGTCCTGAAATTACAACTGATGGAATGATAGATATAAAAGATGGACGTCATCCAGTAGTTGAGAAGATGATAGAAAGTGGAAGTTTTGTACAAAATGATATATACTTAGATAAAGAAGAGTCAAGAGTAGCAATAATTACTGGTCCTAATATGGCAGGTAAATCAACTTTTATGAGGCAAGTTGCAATAATTACTTTGATGGCTCAAATACGGAAGCTTTGTTCCTGCAACTAGTGCTAAAATAGGAATAGTAGATAAAATATTTACAAGAGTTGGAGCATCAGATGATTTAAGTAGTGGTCAAAGTACATTTATGGTTGAAATGATGGAGGTTTCTAATATTTTAAAAGATGCTACATCAAACAGTTTAGTAATACTTGACGAGATAGGTAGAGGTACTTCAACTTATGATGGTCTTTCAATTGCTTGGGCTGTTGCTGAGTATATTGCAGATAAAGAAAAAGTAGGTTGCAAAACATTATTTGCAACACATTATCATGAATTAATTGATATGGCTGAAAAAACAGATGGGATTAAGAACTTTTCAGTTGCAGTAAAAGAGAAAGGTGAAGATATAATTTTTTTAAGAAAAATTATTGAAGGTGGAACTGATGAAAGCTATGGAATACATGTTGCAAAACTTGCTCGGTGTTCCAAAACAAGTAATTACAAGAGCAAATAAAATATTAAAAAGTTTAGAAAAAGATGGACAAAAAGTAGTTGTAAATGAAAAAGAAGACAAAAAGCAAGTAGATGGACAAGTAGACTTTTTTAATTTTAAATTGGATGAGATTGCAAGAGAATTAGATAAGGTTAATCTTAATGAACTTACACCAATTGATGCTTTAAATACTCTTGTACGTATGAAAGAGAAGATGAAATAAGCTTCTCTTTTTATATGGATTAAAAATTCGTCATAAGCAAATGTTATCACGATTATCATACTGCTTATTTTAGCACGGGGTGTCTCTAAATTCAATAGTAGGACAAGATGGAATAATAGAAAAAGCAGAAAAAGCAGCAGATGAAACAGAACGAAGTCAAATAAAAGAAGAAATAGAACTAAAAATTGCAAACCTTCAAATGGAGCAAGATAAAGTAGGAAAAGAATTAAGTAAAGAAGATATAGAAAATACATTAAATGAATTAGAGGGAATAGATGTAGATACAATAGGAAATACAATAGATGGAGAATATAAAAATCATAGTTTTGAAATAGATGAAGAAAATAATGTAATAGTAGGAAAGAAGATAGAAGGGGAAAAGCCAACAGGAACAGTAATATTAAGAACAACAGATGAAATAGCACTAGAAGTAAAATTACAAGTAGTAGGGGAAGTAAAAGGAACAGCAAAAATAGAAAGTATAGAAGCAATAGATAAAGAAAAAGTGGAAGAAATAGAAGATGAGAGTAATCGGACAAAATTCACAAATGTTTAAAGTAGAAGATAATGGAAAATATGTATTTAGAATAAAAGCAAGTAATCGGAAGAAGTGTAAAAATTACAAGTGAAGAAATAGTAAATGTAGCACCAATAAGAGATGATATATTAAGTGGAATAGCAACTATAGATAATAGTGGGAAAAAAATGATAAGAGTAAAAGGAACAACTGAAAGCAATATAACAGAAGAAACAGTATATGAAGAAGAAGTATATAGTTTTAATGTAATAAGAATAGATGGAGACTTAGAATTAAGTGCAGACTTAGGAGTAAATGGGAAGGTAAAAATAAATGGAGTAGAAACAGATGTAAGTAATATAACAGATTTAGAAGTGTCAGAAGATGGAAAAATATATTCAGTAGGAAATCAAAATGATGTAGCAACAGGGATACTTGATACTCAAATGGCGAAAAATGGAGTAGTATTAAAAGTAGAAGGAAATTTGACAGTAAATGAAGAAACAACATTAACATCAGTAGTAAGCAGTCGGAAACTATGGTGGACCAAAAGGAATGTACATATATTGTACAGGAGATTTAATAAATAATGGAACAATAAGTATGACAGCAAGAGGAGCAATTGCAACTGGTCAAAATTTATATATATTTAAAGATATAACAGAAAATTTTAAATATGTGTCAGCTATTGGAGGTAAACGGCGGTGCTGGAATTTCTGCTTATGATGGGAGTAATCAAGGACAATCTAGTGGCACATGGGCTTGCGGTCGGAGGTGGAAGTGGTCGGTAAGAATTGGGAAAATAGATATGGAGTTAGCAGTTCTGGTTCTGGAGGAGTAGGAAGTTCATTTAGCGGAGGCCGGAGGTGGAGGTGGCCAATCATTTTCGGATTCACCAGTTGCTAAATTTCGGAATTGGTTCTGTAGGAGGAAATGGTGGATATATATATAGTGGAGGAGGTGCACGGATCACCACCAGGAATAGGGCTTAGAGAAGGCGGTACAGGAGAAGCTGGGTGTGGAGGATTATTAGTAATTTTTGGTTCTGCTATTAGTGGTAATGGTCAATTAACTAGTAAAGGTTCTATAGGAGGAAAAGCATCATATAATTCTGATTGTGGTGGTGGAGGTTCTCGGTGGACGGTTCTGTTATAGCAATACATAATGAAAATAATGAGATTAATTTATCTGTAGATGTATCAGGAGGTGCAGGTGGTGCACCCATAGGAGTTCGGTACTAGACGGAGGAGATGGAGGTACAGGTTCTGCTATAAAAGCTTGTATTGTTAATGGATATTTTAAGGAATATTAATGAAATAAATAGTATCAAATTTTTAAATCCTCACATACTATAAAATAAGTATGTGAGGAGGTTTTTTTATGTGTGGAATAGTTGGTGTTGTTAACTACAAAAAAAATATAAAAGAACAAGGTAATCTTTTAAAAGCTATGGTAAAAACTTTAGAGAAAAGAGGACCTGATGAAGAAGGGTATTTTTTAGAGTCAGAGGTAAATTTAGGTCATAGGAGACTTAGTATTATTGATATAGAAAATGGAAAACAGCCTATGAGTTATAAGTATAATGAAACTACATATACAATAGTATATAACGGTCAAATTTATAATACTAAAGAACTTAGGAAAGTTTTAGAGTTTAATGGTTTTGAGTTTAAACGGTCATTCTGATACAGAAGTTCTTTTAAAAGCATATATTTATTATGGGAAAAATGTGTGTGAGCATTTAAATGGAATATTTGCATTTGCAATTTGGAATAATGAAAAAAAGGAATTGTTTTTAGCGAGAGATCATTTTGGTATAAAACCATTATATTATACAATAAGAAATGGAAATTTTATTTTTTCATCTGAAATTAAAGCTATTTTGAAACATCCAGATGTAAAAGCTGTTATAGATAGAGAAGGAATAGGAGAATTATTTGGAATAGGTCCAGCTCATACTGGTGGAAAAACTCCATTTAAAGATATATTTGAAGTTAAACCAGCTCACTTTTGTATATTAAATAAAACTGATTTTTATGAAAAAGAGTATTGGAAGTTAAAAACTAAATTTCATTCAGATGATTTAGAAACAACTTGTACTAAAATTAGAGAATTGATTGTAGATTCAGTAGAAAGGCAACTTGTATCAGATAGATCATTGTGTGTCTTATTATCAGGTGGTTTAGATTCTAGTATAATAACAGCTATTGCTAGCGACTATTATGCACAAAGGCGGTAAAAGATTAGATACATTCTCTGTTGATTATGTAGATAATGATAAAAATTTTGTAAAAAATGATTTTCAACCAAATTCAGATAACTATTTTATTGAACTTATGTCTAAAAAATTTGGAACAAATCATACAAAAATAGTTTTAGATACACCAGAATTATTTGATACATTAAAAGATGCTGTAATTGCACGTGATTTTCCTGGAATGGCAGATGTAGATTCATCATATTTATTATTTTTTAGAGAGATTGCTAAAAGTCAAACTGTAGCTGTTTCAGGAGAATGCTCTGATGAAATTTTTGGAGGATATCCTTGGTATTTTAGAGAAGATAGTTTAAATAGTGGAACATTTCCTTGGTCAATAGCAATAGATGAAAGGCAGAAATTGTTAAATGAGGAAATAAGTGAGAAAGTAAATTTAAAAGAATATATACAAAATAGATATGAAGAGAGCTTGGCTAAAGTAGAAGAACTAGATGAAGATAGTAAAGAAACTAAACTTCATAGAAAATTAATTTATTTAACTTCAAATTGGTTTATGCAAACTCTTTTAGATAGAACAGATAGAATGAGTATGCAAAATGGTTTTGAAGTTAGAGTTCCGTTTTGTGATTATAGAATAGTTGAATATGCTTGGAATATTCCGTGGGAAATGAAAGCTTATAAAGGAAGAGAAAAGGGTCTGCTTAGAAAAGCAATGGAAGGATATTTACCAGATGAAATTATTTATAGAAAAAAGAGCCCATATCCTAAAACTTATAATCCAACTTATAGTAAAAGAGTTAAAGATGAATTGATAAAGATAAGTCAAAATAGAAATTCTAAAATAAATAGTTTATTAAATCAAAATTATATAAAGGAAATTATAGAAACAGATGGAAAAGCATTTACCAGACCTTGGTTTGGTCAATTAATGACACGGTCCACAACTTATGGCATATTTAATTCAAGTAGAATTTTGGCTTGAAAAGTATGAGCCTAATATAGAAATATAAAAAAGTGGAGACCCTTAGAAGGGTCTCTGTTTTTTGAAAAAAATTGATACTTTTTTAAGAAGATTCTTCCGAAGAGAAGTTTTGTGGGGTAAAATCCCATGGTTTCTTCTTAAATAGTTTTTATGAGCATTTATTGTGGTTGAACAATTATCCCAAACAATTACTTCAGATTTTCCTTTGTTTTTAGTATGAAGGTTCATTGCAATTGCTGACTCTTTTACAATAGTTACTTCTTTTGGGGTTAAACCAGTATAAATTTTTTTCATTTTTTCCTCCTGTCTTTTCTGGTTGCAAGTTTTAGTTAATCATTATTAACTTTCACATAAGTAACAAGTTGTGATTACAAAATCTCAACCTTAATATTTTAACATAAATTTTATTATAGTGTCAATGTTTATTAATTTAAAATTTTGTTGTTTTAATTGACATTTTTTTACTTTTTGCATATTATAGTAGTGTTAGAAAAGCTACTAATGAGAGGAGAGATTTTATGTGTGGAATAGTAGGATACATAGGTAATAAAAAAGCTAAACCAATTTTAATAAATGGTTTGTTAAGACTTGAATATAGAGGTTATGATTCTGCAGGGATTGCTACAATAGAAAGCAATGGAATTAAAAATGTAAAAAATAAAGGTAGAGTTGCAGAACTTGAAAATAATTCAGAAATAAATGAGTTGGAAGGAACTATTGGAATTGGTCATACAAGATGGGCAACACATGGAAAACCATCAGAGATAAATTCCCATCCTCATATGGATAATAAAAAAACTACAGCAGTGGTACATAATGGAATTATTGAAAATTACATAGAATTAAGAGAATTTTTAAGTAAAAATGGCTATGAATTTTTATCTGAAACAGATACAGAAGTCATACCAAATTTAATACATTATTATTATGAGAAAACATCGAAATCTGGAAAGTTAGACTTTTTAAAAGCAATTAAGGAAACTGTAAATCAATTAAAGGGAAGTTTTGCAATTGAAGTTTTAAATAATGATTTTAAAAATGAAATGTTTGTATTAAGAAAAGATAGTCCAATGGTTATAGGAAAAGGGATAGAAGAAAATTACATAAGTTCAGATATTCCAGCAATATTATCGTTTACAAAAGACTTTTATCTTTTAAATGATTTTGAATTTGCAGTTTTAGGTAGAGACTATATAGAATTTTATGATAGTAATTTAGAGAAGTTTAATAAAGAAATAAAAAATATTACTTGGGATATGAGTAGTGCAGAAAAAGGAAATTATGCAGATTTTATGTTAAAAGAAATTTTTGAACAGCCAAAATCAATAAGAGAGACAATAGGTTCAAGAGTTGTAAAAAACGCTAGAATACAAATTGATGAATTGGATATTTCAAAAGAATATTTACAAAATGTTGATAGAATATATATTGTAGCTTGTGGTACAGCAATGTATGCTGGAATGACAGCTAAAAAAATATTAGAGAAATATTGCAGAATTCAAACAGAAGTTGATATTGCGTCAGAATTTAGATATAGAAATCCACTTATAACAGATAGAACTTTATGTATATATATTTCTCAATCAGGAGAAACAGCAGATACAATTGCAGCTTTAAATCTTGCAAAAGAACATAATGCTAAAACAATTGCTATATCAAATGTTATAGGAAGTTCAATAGTAAGAGAAGCGGATTATTCATTATATACTCATGCTGGTCCAGAAATTGCTGTAGCATCAACAAAGGCATATACTTCACAAATTGTACTATTAGCAATTTTGGGTATATATTTTGCAGAAGTTTTGGGTGTTTCATATAATGAATTAGAGGAACTAAAAGAAGAAATTTTGGAAGTTCCAACTAAAATAGAAGAAGTATTAAAAAAAGCAGATCAAATTAAGCAATTTGCTAAAAAAATAGCGAATGAAAAAGATGTATTTTTTATTGGACGTGGAATTGATTATACTGTTGCATTAGAAGGTGCACTTAAATTAAAAGAAATTTCATATATTCATTCAGAAGCATATGCAGCAGGAGAATTAAAACATGGTCCAATAGCATTAATAGAAAATGGAATAACTGTTATAGGAGTTATGACAGATAATCTTCTTTCAAGCAAAACAATTAGTAATTTACAAGAAGTTATAACAAGAGGTGCTAAAACATTTATAGTAACAAATCAGAATTTAGAAAATGTAAGTTTTAATGAGATAATAAATATACCTCAAATAAGTTCATATATTTCACCAATATTATCAGTAGTTCCATTACAATTATTAGCTTATTATATTTCAAAAGAGAAGGGATTAGATGTAGATAAACCAAGAAATTTGGCTAAATCAGTTACAGTTGAATAAAAATATGTATTTTGTATATTTGTGTAGATTTTTTCTATTGTTTATGATATAATATAACATGTCGTAGATTTTTGAGGAGATATGTTTTATATGGAAATAACAGTAGAAAATGCAATTATTGTTTTAAAAAAATATTTGAAAAAAACTAATAAAGAAAAGTTTAAACATTCTGTAAGAGTTTCAAAAGTTTGTGAGATACTTGCAAAAAAATGGAATGTTCCAGTAGAAGATGCTAAGATAGCTGGTTTGCTACATGATATTGGTAAATCTTTTAGTAAACAAGAAATTCTAAAATTATGTTTAGAACATAATATAACAATATATGATTTTGAACTTTTGGAAAATGTAAAAGCATTACATGGTAGAATTAGTTCTTTACTTTTTAAAAAAGAATTTGATAATACAAATTTAGAAAGACTTAATTATATAGCTAAAGCAATAGATGCACATGTTTCTGGAAACAGTAATATGAGTGATTTAGATAAAATTGTTTTTATTGCAGATAATGTAGAGCCAAAAAAAGATGACAGTATGATGTTACCTTTAATTCAGTTTGGAGAAATTAATAATATAAATGAATGTGTTAAAATTATAATTGAAAGAAAAATAAAAAGAGCTAAAAAAAGTAAAAGAGTACATAATCCTTTATTAGATAATACTTTAGAAAGTATTGAAGAAAGATAAAAGACTTTGGAAAAACCAAAGTCTTTTAAAATACAATATTTAAAAACCAAAAGGATTATTGTAAGAATTATAATTTTGTTTAGTAGTTTTTGACTCTTCTTCTTCAGGAGTTTCACCTAAAATGATTTTTACAGTTTTGTAATTATCATCTCTATAAACTTTAAGTGAAATAGTATCTCCAATTTCTAAAGTATTCTTTATATTATTTATTTCATCAATAGAAGTAACAGATTTTCCATTTACTTCAGTTATAACATCTCCGTTCTTCAAGACCAGCAGCTTCAGCAGGACCATTTTTTAGTATTTCTTCTACATAGACTCCAACTGGAAGATCATATCTCTTTGATAATGCTTCTGTAAGAGAGGAACCACTTATACCAATATATGGTCTTTTAACACTACCAAATTCAATCAATTGATTTATAATATCCATAGAAGAATTTATTGGCATAGCAAATCCAATTCCTTCAATTCCACTTCCTGAAAGTTTAAGAGAATTTATACCAATTAATTGACCTTTACTATTTACTAATGCACCACCACTATTACCTGAGTTTATAGCAGCATCTGTCTGAATAGTTGTATAAGTATGACCTTCTCCATCATCAACCTCTCTGTCTAATGCACTTACAATTCCACAAGTTACCGAGCTATCTAATCCAAGAGGATTTCCTACAGCCATTGTAAATTCTCCAACTTTTATATTATCTGAGTCTCCAATTTCTATTGCAGTTAAATCATCTTTATCAATTTTTAGAACTGCAAGATCTGTTGCTTCATCACTACCAACTACTTCAGCATCATATAACTTTTCATTGTTATCTCCATATAGATGAACTTTTATACTAGTTGCCTCTGTTACTTGATAGTATAGTGAAGAACTTTCAGAATTTATAACATGATTATTTGTAATAATATATCCATCTTCACTTATGATGACTCCAGAACCTGTTGCACTTGCTTGGCCAGAAGCTCCAAATGCAGAAGAAACATTATAAGTAACTGTAATACCTACAACAGAAGGAAGAGCTTTTTGAGCTACGGCTACAGCAGTTTCAGAATATTCTGATAGATTAATAAGAGTTGCATCATATTTAGAATTGTTAGAAGACTTATAATTAGAATCTTCTTTAATTAAAATTTCTGAATCTATAATTTTATCTTTTATACTAGGTACTCCAAAACATATACCGTACAATAAGTGAAGCACCTATAATTCCTGATACAAAAGGAATTAGTATTGTTTTTCCAAAACCACCAGATTTTTGTTTTTGTTCAACTTGTTTAAAATTATTATTTGGGCTGTAATTAAATTCATTATCGTTATCCATAAAAACCTCCTAAAATATTTAGTATTATATATATCATACCAAAAAAATTTTTAAATACAATATAAAATTAAAATTTTATATTGAAAAATATATTCTATAAAGATATAATACTATTAAATGTTTAAAATAAACTTAAAAAATAGGAGAATTTTTATGTTAAAAAATGAAAAAGGTGTAACATTAACACTTTTAATTGCAACTATAATAGCTATGTCAATTATATTAGGAATTACAATGTCTTCAGCAGATGATTTACTTAGAAATTCACAGAAAAATAAAATTAGGACAAGTATGTATATGGTTCAATCGAAAGCTGAGATTTTACTTGAAAATTATCTTTTTGATGAAACAGATAACTTAGGAAAAGAGGCTAGCCTTTCTTTAATAAATAAAGTAGGATGGGAAATTGGAGATACAAAATATATTTATAGAGTATGGGATAAAGATATATTAAATGGACATGGAATTAAAATAAAAGATTTTTCAGATGAAGATAGTTTTATAGTTAGATATGATTTAGAAAATGATGAAGTAGATATAGCCTTTCCTAAAGGATATGTTGATAAGCAAGGAAATATACAATATACATTAAGTAGTTTGGAAGAATAGTAGGTATTAATTAATGAAAGAAAAAGAACTGGAAAGATTAGAACTTTTAAAAGTAGAAGAAAATAAATTATATGAAAGTGAAAAAATAAAATATATTTGTGGTATAGACGAAGCAGGAAGAGGACCACTTGCAGGTCCAGTAGTAGTCCGGAGCAGTTATTATGCCAAAAGATTCAATGATAGAAGGAGTTAATGATTCTAAAAAGATTTCTGAAAAGAAAAGGGAAAAACTTTATGAAATAATAACAAATGAAGCTATAAGTTATGCAGTTCGGGATAGTAGATCAAACTAAAATTGATGATATTAATATTTTAAATGCTACAAAACTAGCACTTACAAATGCATTAAAAGAATTATCACAAAAGCCTGATGTTATTTTGGTAGATGCACTAACAAAAATAGATACACTTGGAATACCATATATATCATTGGTAAAAGGTGATGCTAAAGTTTATAGTATAGCAGCAGCATCAATTATAGCTAAAGTTACAAGAGATAGAATAATGGGTGAATGGGATAGTGTATATCCAGTATATGGATTTGCTAAACATAAAGGATATGGAACAGCATTTCATATTGAAGCAATACGTGAAAATGGTTTATGTAGTATACATAGGAAATCATTTGTTAAAGATGATTGGTTAAAAAATAGTAATAAAGGAGCATGAAATATGGATATTAACTCAATTATAATGAAAAAAAGAGCAAGAGGAGAATTAGATAGAGAGGAAATAAAATATTTTGTTGGAAAATATTTAAAAAATGAAATATCAGATGCTCAAGTAGCAGCCGTTATGAGTTATATATATACTGATGGACTTACAGAAACTGAAATAATTAATTTTGCAACAGAAATTGGAAAATCTGGAGATGTATTAGATTTAAGTCAAATATCAGATAATATTGTTGATAAACATAGTACAGGAGGAGTTGGAGATAAAATAACACTAATATTACTACCTGTTATTGCTGCTTTAGGACTTCCAGTTGCTAAAATTTCAAGTAGAGGATATGGAATTTTTGGAGGAACAATTGATAAATTGGAAGCAATTCCAGGCTTTAAAACTAATATAACTATAAAAGAATTTGCAAATAATATAGAAAAAATAGGAATAAGTATTGCAAGTCAAGAATTGAATTTAGCTCCTGTTGAAAATAAGTTTTATAGATTAAGAAATGAAATTACTTGTAGAGATAGTATAGTACTTATAGCAATAAGTTTGATGAGTTTAAAGATTGCAACAGGAAGTACAAAAATTGTTTTCGATTTAAGTTGTGGAAATGGTACTTATTTAAAAAATAAAGAAGAAGCTAGGAAACTTGGAAAATTATTAGTAAAAATGGGTAAAACTCTTAATAAGCAAGTAGGATATATAATTACATTAATGGATGAACCAGTAGGTAATGCAGTAGGAAATATTTTAGAAATACAAGAAACTATAAGATGTCTTAATGGAAAGATGCCAAGAGATGTTGAAGAAACTGTTGTAATGCTTCGGAAGTATAGTTTTATCTTTAGCATATGGTGAAAAAGATTTAGAAACAAATATAGCAAGAATTAAAAATGTAATACATTCAGGACAAGCTCTTGAGAAATTTAAGCAGATGGTTATGATTCAAGGAGGAGATGTGAAGTATATAGAAAGTCCAGATTTATTACCTAAAGCTAGATTTATATTACCTGTTTATGCAACAGAAACAGGATATGTTAAGAATATAGATGCTGATATGGTAGGAAGTTTGGCGATATATTTAGGCGCTGGTAGAATGAGTGATTCAAATAAAATAGATAATACTTCTGGAATAGTTTTACAAAAGAAAATAGGAAGTGAAGTAAAGGTTGGAGAAACTGTAGCATATGTTCATGCAAATGATGAAAATAAAGCAATAAGTGCAGTTAAAAATTTATCAGATGCTTTTAAATATTCAGATAAGTCTGTAAATGTTAAATCAAGAGTTTTAGAAACATATGGAATTTAAGTATAATTTTTTGAAAATATAAAATACTAATGATAATAAATGAAAGGACGGTAGAAAAAGAAGTGGAAAGAACTGAAGGAGAAAGTTTAAAGGAGAAACTTTTTAATAATAAGAAAACAGTATGGGAAGATATATCAGAAGATGAGAAAAAAGAAGCATTTAAATTTTCAGATGAGTATATGTTTTATTTAAATCAAGCTAAAACAGAGAAAGAAATTGTTAGTTTTTCAAAAGAAATATTGCTGAAAAATGATTTTAAAGATATTTCAGAAGTTACCGAATTAAAACCAGGAGATAGAGTATTTGGTGTAAATAGAAATAGGAGTTTATATATAGCTGTTATAGGAAATGAAAATTTAGAAAATGGTTTAAATATAGTAGGAGCACATGCAGATTCACCAAGAATAGATTTAAAGCAAAATCCATTATATGAAGAAGGAGAACTTGGACTTTTAAAAACACATTATTATGGTGGAATAAAAAAATATCAATGGACTACAATACCTCTTAGTATGCATGGAATAATAGTTAAAACTAATGGAGAAAGAGTTACAATTTCAATAGGAGAAAAAGAAGATGAACCAGTTTTTTATATAACAGATTTACCACCACATTTATCAAAAGGTGGACAAGATGATAGAAAATTAATAGAAGGTATAGCTGGAGAAGAATTAAATTTAATAGCTGGTTCTATACCTTTTGATGATAAACAAATATCTGAAAGAGTAAAATTAAATATTTTAAAGATATTAAATGATAAATATGGAATTAAAGAAGTTGATTTTACAAGTTCTGAAATAGAGTTTGTACCAGCATTTAAAGCTAGAAGCGTAGGATTTGATGAAAGTTTAGTAGGTGGATACGGGCAGGATGATAAGGTATGTTGTTATACAGCACTTCGTGCTATTTTAGAGGTTAAAAATCCGCAAAAAACAGCAATATGTATATTAACAGATAAAGAAGAAATTGGTTTTGTTGGTGTAACAGGAATGGAATCACATAGTTTTGAAAGATTTATTTTAGAACTATTAGATAAAACAAATGAAAATAAGCCAGGAATGATAGAAAAAGTATTTTCAAATTCTAAAGCAATTTCAGCAGATGTAGACGCAGGTTTTGACCCAACATTTTCAGGATTTTTTGATATAAAAAATTGTTCTAAATTAGGTCATGGAGTTTGTATATGTAAATATGGTGGAGTAAGAGGAAAGTCAGGTTCTTCAGAATCGCCAGCAGAATTTGTAGCAGAAGTAAGAAGAATTTTTGATGAAAATGGAGTTTCATATACTTCTGGTGAACTTGGAAGAGTTGATAGAGCAGGAGGAGGAACAATAGCTGTAACTTTTGCAAATCGTGGTATGGAAGTTTTAGATTGCGGAATAGCAGTGGTTTCAATGCATTCGCCATATGAGCTTACAAGTAAAGTAGATATTTATAATGCTTTTAAAGCATATAGAGGATTTATGAAATAGATAAGAGTGAATGGAACATTATGTGAATTTTATTTTTAAGATATAATTCATATGGTGTTCTTATATATATATATTGACAAGTTTAAATATAAATTTTATTATATAGTAAATATTATAAAGGATAAAATGAAATGGATTTATTATTTAAAATTGAAGAAGCTATAAGAGAAGACATTGATATAAAAGATGAAATTTTTGACAATGAAAATATAGAACTTAATTACTCAAAAATCGAATTTAAGAATTGTAATTTTAAGAATTGTAAAATATTTGGAGCATTAGAAAGTATATCATTTACAGATTGCAATTTTATAAATTGTGATTTTTCTAATGTAAATTTTACATCATCTGATTTTGTAAGATGTAATATAGAATATTCTAAATTCATAGGTTCTATATTTATTGAAAGTAAGTTTTATAAAGTTAAATTTGAGGAATGTAATATTAATTATGCGAATTTTTCTTCATCTTGTATGAAAGAAACAAAATTTAAAAAATCACAATTAAATAATACATATTATATGGAAGCAGATTTTTCTAAAGTAAATTTTGATGAATGCGAAATGATAGCTTCACAATTTTTTAAGAATAAATTACAAGGAATAGATTTTTCTTCTTGCAATATAGAAGGGATAACTGTAGATATAAATTCTTTAAAAGGAATAAAAGTGAATGAGTTACAAGCAATAGAATTATCAAAGATTATGGGGATAGTAATAAAAAGTTAAAAAAATTTCGTTAAGTATAGTACTTAATGAAATTTTTTATATTATAAATTTACTAATAAATAGTACAAAAGTCAAGTGTTTCATAGGAAATACTTATTTTAAGTTTTAAATAAAAGTCAATTAAGAAAAAATAGAAAAGTATAGTAATATCAACATTTATAGATATTTAATTTTTTCATTAAGTACTATACTTAATGAAAGAAATTATAGAAAATAAGTGATTAAAAATAACAACACAAAAAAATCAAGTAAAACCTTGAACAACAAAATTTTTAATGATATAGTAAGATTAAATAGGAAAAAAGGCATAATAAGAATAGAAAATGATTAAACTAAAGTAAAATTTGTTTTTTTACAAAAGAAAAGGAGGAAAATAAGAAGTAATGCATACGAAAAATGTATAAATGTATTAAAGAAAGGTAAACGGAATAACACTAATAGCATTAATAATAACAATAATAGTGCTATTGATATTAGCAGGAATAACAATAAACTTAATAATGGGAGATAATAGTGTAATAAAGAAGTCAAAAACAGCAAGTATGAAAACAGATAGAGCAGAAATAATAGAAGAAAGTAAAACAGAGATAGCAGGATACCAAACAGAAAACTTAGATAATAGAATAAGTAAAAGTCAGTTAAAAGAAGTATTAGATAAATATTTTAAAGAAGTACCAGATATAGTAGAATGGAATGAAGACTTAAAAGGAATGAAGTTAAATACAAAAGAAGAATATGGGGTATATGAAATAGCAGTATCAGAAATATATAATGGAGAGTTTATAGAAGATGGTGGAGGAGCAATTGGAGGACTAAAACCAGATGAAAGTGTAGAACCAGATGAAACAATAGAATTTACAAATGACTCAGGAAAAATAGATATAATATGGTTAGATACAAGCAATAATATAATAAATAACCCAAATGTCCCAGTACTAACAGCAGGAAATGAGTCAATGACACCACAAATGTGGTCAGAAGAAGAGCAGAAATTTGTAGACGCAGATGTAAATAGCAACTGGTATAATTATACAGGAGAAGAAGGAGATCATAAAAGTAGTAAATGGGCAAATGCGAAAACAGCAAATGAAAGTTATTTTGTATGGATACCAAGATATGCATATAGAATAACGTATTATAAAGATGGTGTAGAAGAACCAGTAGGATATTATGATGGATATGGGTTATGGATAGCAGAAACAGGAAAAGTAAAATATAAGCTAGATGAGGGAATAGAGACAGTAAAGGGAAAAGATGGAAATTTATATATAGTGCACCCAGCATTTATGAAAGATACAGGAAAAACAGCAAAAGATGGAACAGCCCTACCTGATTATGATAGAGGGGGATGGAGTGAAGATTTAGAAGGATTTTGGATAGCAAAATATGAGATGAGTGGAACAGGAGCAACATTAAAGAGCACATTCGGAGTACAAAGTCAAAGAGACCAAAAAATAGGAGAACAGTATACAAGTGCAAGACAAGCAACATATGGATATAATGGACAAGAAGGAGCAGATGGAAATACTAGTTTTATGAATAGTCATATGATAAAAAATAGTGAATGGGGAGCAGTGGCTTACCTAACCCATAGTATATATGGAAGAAATAGAAATGAGATAACAATAAATAGTAATAGTTCATATTCATATTATACAGGAGGAGGTACAGGAACAGTGTATATAGCAAACATAGTGCAAAGTACAACAGGAAACACATATGGAGTATATGATATGAGTGGAGGATCGAATGAGAGAGTAGCGGCATACAATAACACAGGAAGTGATGTAACAACATATGGATGGGCAGATTTAACACCAGAAACACCAAGTAGTAGATACGCAACAAGATATTATAATGAAACAGGAAATAATTCAGGTTCAATAATATACCAAGTAGGAAAAATAGGAGATGCAACAAAGGAGACATACTTAGGAACAGGTACTCGTAGTTGGTACAATGACTCTGCCGTCTTTGTACGCGCTAGTTATCCGTTCTTCCTACGTGGTGGTGTTTACAGTGGTCGTTCGGGTGCTGGTGTGTTCTATTTCGTTGATACGAGAGGGTATAACTACAGTAGCTACAGTTTCCGTGCGGTGCTGTGTGTCCGGCTTAGTATAGATGCTATAAAATTTTGTATAAATCGAAAAAGAGTTGAAAAGAAATTTCATTATGATAATATTTACCTATCAATGTATTAAGTATATTGATAGGTTTTTTATATTTTGATTTGGAGTTTTTTTATTGCTGATTAATATCTTGAATAATTCTACTTTACATGTTAAAATAAAAAAGTATTTTAGTAAATGAGGTTAAAAATATGGTAAATTTAGATATAATGTATAATGAAAATGAAATTCAAAAAAGGCTTACGGAAATGGCAAATGAAATTGATAGAGACTATGAAGGAAGAAATATTGTTGTAATATGTGTTTTAAGAGGAGCTATATATTTTACAGTAGATTTAACGAAGAAAATGAAAACTCATATGGAATTAGATTTTGTCAGAATTTCAAGCTATGAAGGAACAGAAAGTACAGGAAAGATAAATTTAAGTTTAGATGTAAGTGAAAATCTTGAGGATAGAGATGTTTTGATTATAGAAGATATAATAGATACAGGCTATACACTAAAATTTTTAAAAGAACATATACTAGCTAAAAAACCAAAAAGCTTGAAAATAGCTGTATTAGCAGATAAAGAGGAACGTAGAAAAGTCGAAGTAGATGTAGATTATATAGGATTTAAAATCCCAAATAATTATGTTGTAGGATATGGTTTTGACTATAATAATACTTGTAGAAATTTACCATATATAGGAGCTTTAAAATAATTATGTTTGATATAGAAGAGGAATTAAAAAAACTTCCAGCTAAACCTGGTGTATATATTATGAAAGATAAGTTTGATAATATAATATATGTAGGTAAAGCAATTGTTTTAAAAAATAGAGTTAGGCAGTATTTTAGAAAAAATAATAAAACTACTAGAATAGAGAAAATGGTTTCATTAATAGATCATTTTGAATATATAGTTGTTGGAAGTGAAGATGAAGCTTTAATTTTAGAGTGTAATCTAATAAAAAAATATAGACCAAAATTTAATGTTTTATTAAAAGATGATAAAACATATCCATATATATGTGTTGATGTAAAATCAGATTATCCAAATGTATATATTACTAGAAAAGTTATATCTAATGGAGCTAAGTATTTTGGACCATATCCAAGTGGTTCAAGTGCTAAGGAAATGGTAAATTTTATAAAAGAAAAGTTTCAAATTAGACAATGTAGAAATTTTAAGTTTCAAGATAGAGCATGTTTAAATTATCATATAAAAAAATGTTTGGCGCCTTGCATGGGATATGTTTCAAAAGAAGAATATAGAAAACAAATAGATCAAATTATAATGCTTTTGGAAGGAAAAATAGATAGTATTATAAAATCTGCCCAAAAGGAAATGAAAGAGGCATCAGAGAATTTAGAATTTGAAAAAGCAGCATTAATACGAGATAGAATTTTGTCAATAGAAAGAATTACGGAAAAACAGAAAGTAGCTAATTTTTCTGAAAATAATATTGATGTTATTGGATTACATAAAAATGAAGTAACTGTTTGTATAGAAATATTTTTTGTTCGAGGAAGTAAGATGATAGGTAGAGAACATTACTTTTTTGATGAACTAAAGGATATGGAAGAAGAGGAGATAATTACAGGATTTATAAAGCAGTTTTATATGGCAAATTTAGATTTACCTAATAAAATTATGATTAGATATAATTTAGAAGAAAAAGAAATTTTAGAAAAATGGCTTAGTGAAAAAGCTGGAAGAAAATTAGAGATAAAGAGTCCTCAAAAAGGAGAAAAATTACGTTTTGTAGAAATGGCAGAATTAAATAGTAAAATTAATTTGGAAAATAGAGTGAAAGATAAAACAGAGGTACTAAAAGAATTACGAGATATTTTAAGTTTAGAAAAAATGCCTTTAAAAATAGAAAGTTTTGATATATCAAATATTTCTGGTAATTTCCTAGTAGCCCGGAATGTGTGTTGCCCAAAATGGTGTTATAAAAAGAAATTTATCTAGGAGATTTAAAATTAAAACTGTATTTGGTCAAGATGATCCAAGATGTATGCAAGAAGTTGTTACAAGAAGAATAAAACATTCTTTAGATAATCCAAAAGGAGGTTTTGGGGTTTTACCAGATTTAATTTTAGCAGATGGAGGTATTACTCAAATTAATGCTACAAAAAAAGCTTTAGAAGAATGTAATGTAAATATTCCAGTATATGGAATGGTTAAAGATGATAAGCATTCTACAAGAGCTTTGATAGATGAAAACAGAAAAGAGTTTTATATATCAGAAAATCTTATGAATTTTATAACTAATTTGCAAGATGAAGTACATAAAACAGCTATAGAATATCATAGAAAAGTTAGAGATAAAGAAATGACTAAATCTAAACTTGATGTTATAGAAGGGATTGGAGATAAAAAAAGAAATTTATTATTAAATAAGTTTGGGTCAATTTCAAAAATAAAAGAAGCGTCAGTAGAAGAGTTAACTAAAGTAAAAGGGATAAATGAAAAATTAGCACATAAATTAAAGGAAGAACTATAAAAATAGAAATAAATGTAAAAAAAGTAAGATGAAAATATGATTTTATGTTTAAAATTATACATAATATGATAATTTAATTTTTATATAATCTCAAAAAAGGAGGTTATATATGGGTAAAGATAAGAAGTTTTTAATAAGTTTAGTGATTTGTACACTAATATGTATTGTTATATTGTTTATTTTAATGTATAATTTTATACAAATTTTAATTACTGGATTTTAGAATAGAAGGATTTAAATATGGAAATAAAAGTTGGTACTTTAGCTGGATTTTGTTATGGAGTAAAAAGAGCAATAACTGAAGCAACAGAAATTGCAGGTAATAATGAAAAAATATATTGTATAGGAGAAATTGTACATAATCCACAAGTAGTAAAAAGGTTAAAGGAAAAAGGAATAATTTTTGTAGAAGAAATAGAAGAAGTTCCAGATAATAGTAATGTAATTTTTAGAGCACATGGAATGCCAAAAGAAACATATATTGAAGCTAAGAAAAGAAATATAAAAGTTTTTGATTTAACTTGTCCAAATGTTGAGAAACTTCATAAGAAGGTTCTAGAAATGAAAAATGATTATTTTATAATTTTGCTTGGTAAAGTTGGACATGCTGAGAATATTTCTACAATAAGTTTTGCGGGAGAAAACAGTTTTATATTAGAGTCACAAGATGATATAATTGATTGTTATAAAAAATATGAAAAGACAAGCTTAGGGAAAGTATATATACTTGCTCAAACTACATATAATTTTAAGAAGTTTGATAAAGTAATAGAAGAATTAAAAGAGAATTTTTGTGAAGCAGAAATAGTAGTTGACAATACAATTTGTAATGCTACAGAACTTAGGCAAAATGAAGTAGAAAAGCTTTCTAAAGAATTCCCCAAAATGATAATAATAGGTGGAAAAAACAGTTCCAATACAGCTAAACTTGTGGAAATCTCTAAGAAATTTTGTAAAAATGTATATAGTATTGAAACAAAAGAAGAGTTAGATGAAAAGGAATTTAATTCAAATGATAGAGTTGGAATTATGGCAGGAGCATCTACTCCATATGAAAGTATAAAAGAAGTTGTAGAGTTTTTAGAGAAAATAGGAGGATAAGCTTTTGAATGTAGCAGATAATTGGAAAGATTATGAAATTTTAGATATGGCAAATGGAGAAAAACTAGAAAGATGGGGAGATATTTTTTTAGTTAGGCCAGATCCACAGATAATTTGGAAGGAAAAAAGTTTTACTAAGAAATGGAATAAAGCAGATGCTTATTATAATAGAAGTAGTTCAGGAGGAGGAGGTTGGAAGTATATTAGAAAATTGCCTAATAGTTGGCAAATAAAATATAAGGATTTATGTTTTAATATTAAACCTATGGGTTTTAAACATACAGGATTATTTCCAGAACAAGCTGTTAATTGGGATTGGATGATAAATAAAATTAAATCTGAAAAAAGAGAAATAAAAGTATTAAATCTTTTTGCATATACTGGAGGAGCAACTGTTGCTTGCAGTTATGCAGGTGCGTCTGTTTGTCATGTAGATAGCTCAAAAGGAATGGTAGAATGGGCAAAAGAGAATATAATATCATCTGGACTTAAAGACAAGCCAGTTAGATTTATTATAGATGATGTTACCAAATTTGTTCGGCAGAGAAATTCGTAGAGGTAATAAGTATGATGCAATAATTATGGATCCGCCATCTTATGGAAGAGGTAGGAATGGTGAGGTATGGCAGTTTGAAAATAATATTTCAGATTTAGTAGAACTTTGTAATAATGTTTTGTCAGATAATCCATTATTTTTCTTAATAAATTCATATACAACAGGTATATCTTCAAAAGTATTAGAAAATATATTAAATTTAAAAATAAAAACAAAAGGGAAAGTTACTTCAGGTGAAATAGGACTTCCAATGACAGATTCTAGACTGCTACTTCCTTGTGGAATATATGGACGTTGGGAGAAATAAAATGAAGATAACGCAGATGTTTTTTTAAACCATCTGCGTTATCTTCATTTTAGAGAAGTCTCTATAAATGTGCTGGACTTATGAATATAACTCAGTCCACCACCTGTTAAGCATCCATCTTAACCTTTCTTTTGTAGATGTTTGCCCTATTACAAAATCAATTGAATTAATGATTTTGCATTTTTCTGATAAATCTTTATATCTGTTGTTTGTATAGGACAATGATGATAGAAAAAAGTTATTCATACTGTTTTTCCAATATTCTCCGGAATAATATATAATAACCGGAATTTTTTTGATGTTATAATATTTTGTATAATGCTGAGAAATATTGTATAAAATGTTATACCCAGCACGTACTGTTGTTTCAGAGTCAAGTGGATGGATAAAACACCTCATACCTAATAATATTAGGTCATATTCTTCAAGTAAATGCTCTTGTTCTAAAGCATACATGAAGAAAGTTTGGCTGTTCAGTATGGAATAATTATTTATACCCAACCCTTTTAAATACCGAAGCATAATTTTTTCTTTTTTCTTATTAGCCTCGATGATGAGAACTTTCATGTGATTAACCTCCTAAAAAAACTTTCAAGTTTTTATACATCCAAATAATTATAACATAAAATTAATATTATAGCAACTTGACAAACTTTTAATAAAATGATGTAATAATATTACAATTTAGGAGAAGAGATGAATAATTTAAAAGTTATATATGAAGACAATCATATAATTGTAGTAGAAAAGCCAGTAAATATTCCGTCACAAGGAGATAAAACAGGTGATATGGATATGCTTACAATTATAAAAAGTTATTTAAAGGAAAAGTATAATAAACCTGGAGAAGTATATTTAGGATTAGTACATAGATTAGATAGACCAACTCGGTGGAGTTATGGTTTTTGCAAAGACATCTAAAGCTGCTAGTAGGTTAAGTGAACAAGTTAGAAATAAAGAATTTTATAAAAAGTATTTATGTATTGTTGATGGGAAAATGGAAGAAAGTAGAGGAACATTTATAGATTTTTTAGTAAAAAATGAACGTACTAATACAAGTAGAGTAACTTCAAAAGATGGTAAAAATGCTAAAGAGGCAATATTGGATTATGAAGTTTTAAAATATAATAGTGATATAAATTTATCTTTAGTAAAGGTGGAGTTACATACAGGAAGACATCATCAAATAAGAGTACAGTTTGCTTCGAGAGGTCACAGTTTGTGTGGAGACCAAAAATATGGAACTAGAGGAAGAGGGAAGCAACTTGCTCTTTGGGCATATTCTCTTAGTATATTACATCCAATAACAAAAGAAAGAATGGAATTTACAATAGAGCCAGAACATACAGGAAGTTGGAAAATATTGGAAAAGAAATAGGGACGGTTCTCTTTTCCACATTAAAAATGGAAAAGAGAACCGTCCCTATTTCTTTATTCAAATTCATCTATACTCTTAAATTCATATTTCATATTTTGAGCTTCTTTTATTACTGCATCTAGAATATTACTATTATCTTTACTAGTAGCATGAAGAAGTAAAACACATCCATTATGAAGATTATCTAAAATTTTTTTCTTTCCATACTCTTCACGTCCTTGTTTATTTTCATCCCAATCATCATATGCACTGGACCATAAAACAGTTTTGTAACCTAAGCCTGTTACAATACTTAATACTTTTTGACTATATTCACCTTTTGGAGGTCTAAAATAAGTCATTTCGTATCCTAATTTATCATAAAGAGCATTATGCAAAGTCATTATTTCAGATTTTATTTGCTCATCTGATAAAGTAGTTAAAGCTTTATGATTAACAGTATGATTTCCAACTGCATGACCTTCTTCAATCATTCTTTTTACTAATTCTTCTTGAGTATTTAAATAGTGTCCAGTTATGAAAAATAGTGCTTTTACATTGTTTTCTTTTAGTACGTCTAAAATATGTGCTGTATAACCTGCTTCGTATCCCATATCAAAAGTTAAATAAATGTAATTTTTTTCAGAGTTTCCCATAGATATACCGATTAAATTCATTTAAAATTTTTAATGAATTTGCATCAAGCGTAGGTTGAGCATGATTTTCATTTCTTTTAAGACCCCAAGCTAATAAATTATTTGAAAGTTCAGTACTTGCTTTTGATAGAAAAGTAAATTGAAAAAGTACAATTCCAATGATTAAAAATGTAAAAAACATTCTAAAAATTTTTTCTTTCATAAATATCACATAGTCCTTTCATATAAGAAAAATATTATTTAATTAAATTTATGATTATACTTTTAGAAATATAACTTTTTATAAAAAAATTTTTCTAAAATTTACCTAAAAAGGGTTTGACAAAAAAATAATTATAAAGGATAATATAATATATGAACATAAGAGTATAAAAATACAAAGGAGGAATATATATGTATATATTCAATAGAGTTACAGTAGTTCCACAATTACCTGATAGAATTGGAAAATTACCTGAAATGGCAAACAATCTATGGTGGTCTTGGAATACAGAGTTTTTAAGATTGTTTTTAGAAATTGATATTGATTTATGGGAAAAAGTAGAAAAAAATCCTGTTAAATTTTTAAAATTAGTAAGCCAAGAAAGAATTGAAAAAATGGCTGAAGATCCAAATTTTCTTAAGAAATATGATAAAGTAGTAGAAAATTTTGAAGCGTATATAAATAGTAAAGATACATGGTTTAATAAAAAATATCCTAAAAATAAAGATGATATGATTGCATATTTTTCTGCTGAATATGGATTAGATGAAGTAGTTCCAATATATTCAGGAGGTCTTGGAATATTATCAGGAGATCATTTAAAATCTGCAAGTGACTTAGGGATTCCGTTTGTTGCAGTTGGTCTTTTATATAAAAATGGATATTTTCATCAAAAAATTAATATTCGTGGAGAACAATGTAGTGAATATCATAATATAGATTTATATAATCTTCCAATACTTCCAGTTAAGGATGAAAATAATGAAGAGCTTATTATTGATGTTGATATGGGAGATAGAAAAATATATATTAAATTATGGCAAATAACAGTAGGAAGAATTAAATTATATTTAATGGATGCTGATATTGACCAAAATCCAGATGATTTAAAAGATACAACATTGAGACTATATGGCGGAGATAAAGATATGAGAATTCGTCAAGAAATAGTTCTTGGTATGGGTGGAGTAAAAGCCCTAAAAGCTTTAGGATATAAGCCAACAGTTTATCATATGAATGAAGGACATTCTTCTTTCTTAACATTAGAGTTAATAGAAAACTTTATGAAAGAAAAACAAATATCATTTGATATTGCAAAAGAAATGGCAACAGCTTGTACTGTATTTACAACACATACACCAGTTCCAGCTGGAAATGATATATTTAATATAGATTTAGTAGAAAGATATTTTAAGAAATTCTGGCCAAAATTAGGATTATCTAGAGAAGAGTTTTTATCTCTTGGAATGAAAGAAACAGAAGGATTAGAGCAAGGGTTTAATATGGGAATATTGGCTCTTAAAATTTCTGGAAAGAAAAATGGTGTAAGTAAATTACATAGAGAAGTTTCAAGTGAATTATTTAGTGATGTTTGGCCTAATATTGCAGAAGATGAATCTCCTATAACATATGTTACAAATGGTATACATACTTGTTCATGGCTTGCACCAAGGATTAAAGAATTGTACAATGATTATTTACCACCATATTGGCAAGATAAAATACATCTTCAATCAACTTGGGATAAAGTTGATGATATACCTGATGAAAGATTGTGGGAAGCACATCTAGGTAGAAAACAAAGATTAATAAAATTAATTAGAGAAAATATAACTACTAGATTTTTAAACAATGGAGTAGGGTATGATCAAATATCAGAAGTAGTAAATAATTTAAACCCAAAGGCATTAACAATAGGATTTGCAAGACGTTTTGCTACTTATAAAAGAGCAACATTAATATTTAAAGATATTGAAAGACTTACACAAATATTATGTGATGAAAATAGACCTGTTCAATTAGTATTTGCAGGGAAAGCACATCCGGCAGATAAAGAAGGGCAAGATCTAATAAAAATGATACATGAAATTTCATTAATGCCACAATTTAAAGGTAAGATTTTCTTACTTGAAAATTATAACATTGGAATAGCAAGATACTTGGTAAGTGGTGTGGATGTATGGCTTAATAATCCAAGAAGACCAATGGAAGCTTCTGGAACTTCAGGAGAGAAAGCATCTGTTAATGGTGTAGTAAACTTCAGTATTTTAGATGGTTGGTGGGCAGAAGGATATGATGGTACAAATGGTTGGTCTATAGGTACTGATATGGAATATACTAATGAAGAAGAGCAAGATAAAGCAGATAGTAATAGTATATATCATATTTTAGAAAATCAAATTATACCAACATATTATAATCAAGATAGAAATGGACTTTCAAAAGATTGGATTAAACTTATGAAGAATTCTATAAAGACAACTGGTGGAAAATATAGTATGGCAAGACAAGTAGTAGATTATGTTGATGATTTGTATATGCCACTTTGTAATTTAGAGAAGAAATATTTTACAGACTTGAATAATGTTATAGAATATACTGAATGGAAAAAGAGGATAAAAGCTGCTTGGGAGTCTATAGTAATAGAACAAGAAGAGAATATAGATAATGCTAAGTTAGTAGCTGGTAGTAAAATAAAAGTAAAATGTAAAGTTAATTTAGCAGGTATAGATGAAAATAGTGCAAATGTTCAAGTTTATTTTGGACAGTTTTTAGAAAATGGTAGTGTAAAAAATGTGTATACTACAGAGATGAAAAAAGTTGCAGAAGAGGAAAATCGGAAAATTATGCTATGAAGGTACAATAGAACTTCCAACTGGTGGAAATTTTGGTTATACATTTAGAGTAATGCCAAAACATAATATGTTATTAGATAGTGAAAATATGAATTTAATAAAATGGCTTACAAAATAATAAGAAGCAGACTGACATGTGGAAATGTCAGTCTGCTTCTTTTCAATTAAGTCCGCCAGTTTTTAGAAAATAGCGGTTAAGATGGACTTTTTGTTTGCTCGCCTTAAAAGCTTTTCTTTTTCCAATTGAATTTTTTGAATACGTTGGTTTGAAAAGTATGCTTTCGGATAAAGTTCGATATATCCAGAATAGCCGTTTCCAGTAAAATTGGTTTTTAGTTTAGTACTTTTAGATGTTTGTATAAAACCATACCTATCTGTAGGATATAGTTTTTTTGATATTTTTATTTTTAAATCATCTTCAAAGGTTTTATCCAATTTTACTTTAAGGCGAAATTTTTGAGGACAGTAATTTTCAAATCCGTATTTGGGTATCAACGATTGAGGAATGTGTATGCTAATATCACAGTTGTTAGTTTTTGATATTACTGCTACAGTAATTCCTACAAATGAGGTAGAAACAATCCGTTCTTCCATATTATCCATCCTTTCTTTAAAGTCGTAATTTACATTAAAATTATATAGCATATTTACATAAAAGTCAATATTATGTAAAATGATTTGTTTTTTTATATTATTATAAATTCTGCTAGTGTATTCAGCACAAATGGTATAGTTTTTGTGTAGTACTGTGCACTTGATTATAATTTAAAAGACACCAATTATCAGGTGCCTTTTTTATATAATATTTTATTTTCTAGATTCTATTATTAATTTTATACCTGTACGGTCTTCTCCTTCTACTTGAACCTCAGCGAAAGCTGGGATACATATTAAGTCAACACCTGCTGGTGCTACGAAACCTCTTGCTATTGCAACTGCTTTAATTGCTTGATTTAATGCTCCTGCACCGATTGCTTGCATTTCTGCTCTTGTACTTTCTTTTACAAGCCCTGCTATTGCTCCTGCAACTGAATTTGGGTTTGATTTTGATGAAATTTTTAACACTTCCATTTTTTTCCTCCTACTATTTTTAAATTTTTCTTGTGTTTCAATATGCAATTATTTTACACTTAAAAATGCTTACTGTCTATACTTTTTTTAAAATTTTTTAAAAAAGTTTTTTTTCTTTTTCGACAGCATTGAAATTTTCTAGTTATAAGTATGTTTTATAATAATTATAAATAAATCTTCCATTGACAACTAAATAAAAATTTTATAATATTCATAATAGGAGGGGGACAAGAAATGGAACTTATACAAATTATAACAGGTCCAGCAATAGGAGCACTAATCGGATTTGGAACAAATTATCTTGCTATAAAGATGCTATTTAGACCAATTAATCCTATAAAAATTGGAAAAAAACAAATACCTTTTACACCAGGAATTGTTCCAAAAAGAAAACCAGAAATAGCAAAAGCAATTGGCTCTGCTGTAGGAAATGAGCTATTTACAAAAGAAGATATTAAAAAAATTTTATTATCAGAGGAAATAGAAAAATCTTTGTTAAATAGTGTTAGTAAATATTTAAATGAGAATAATAAAACAATAAAAGAATTTTTGAAAATTTATATTGAACAAAATAAGTATGATAATATTAAATTAAGTTTAAAAGAAGAAATTTATGATAAGGTAAGAAAAGCTATTTTAAATATGAATTTAGCATATATTATTTCTAAAGAGGCAAGTATAGCAGTGAAAGAACAAGTAAAAAATCCTTTGATTAAAATATTTATAACAGATAATATGTTAAATAATATTTCAAAAGTTATTGTAAATAAAATAGAAAATTATATTCAAAATGATGGAAAAGATGTAATATTTAATATTTCTGAAAAAGAAATTTTAAATATAGAAGAAATGCAAATTTCAGAAATATTTGATAAATTGCAAGTTGATGAAGAAAAAATAAGAGAAGTAATTTCTAAATTGTATAAAAATTTGATAAATGAAAATATAGATAAATTGCTTGCAAATTTTGATATTTCTAAAGTAGTAGAGCAAAAGATAAATGATATGAGTGTTTTAGAACTTGAGAAATTAATATTAAAAGTTATGAAAAAAGAATTAAATGCAATAGTAAGTTTGGGTGGAATTTTGGGTTTTATTATAGGATTACTTAATATTTTAGTTATTTAAGCTTTCATATAAATTATGAAAGTTTTTTGTTTTTTGAAAACTTTTTTATAAGTTTTGTGTATAATTAATATAAATCAAAAGGAGTAAAAACTACAAATGAGTTCAGATAAAGATAAAGTTTTATATAAGCAGTTTTTAAATGGAGATATAGCATCTTTTGAAAATTTAATTATGAAATATAAGTCTAATATTATATATTTTATTTTTGGATATGTAAAAAATATAGAAACATCAGAAGATATTTTTGAGGATATAGTAGTATATTTGTTATCTAAAAAGGAAATTTATAATTTTGATTATTCATTTAAAACATTCATATATATAATTGCAAAATCAAGAGCTTTAAACTATATAAGAAACCAAAAAAGAATGGAAGTATTAAGTGGAGAAGAATTATATGTTGAAGAAGAATTGCTAGAAGAAATAATTCTTGAAGATGAAAAAAAAGAGAAAATAAAAAAGGTTTTTAAAAGTCTAAAATATGAGTATAGAATGGTAATTTATTTTACTATTATTGAAGATTTATCTTATAAAGATACTGCAAAGATAATGAATAAAACGGTAAGTCAAATAAAAAATTTAGCACATAGAGCAAAAGCGAAATTAAGGAAATTATTAATAGAGGAGAAGGTTGTAGAAATGAAGAATAATAAAATAGTAAGATTGTTAGTGTTTACTCTATTGATTTTAGTTGTTTCTTCTGGAATTGTTTATGCAACAATAAGAGTTATAGAAAAATCAAAACCAAAAATAATTCCATCATTTAATGGAAAAATTTCTAATATGGATAGTAATAGGATATGGGTAGGAACATTTCAGCTTGCTTGGAATGATTTTATGAATGATGTTGTTGGAGGAAATATTGAATTTGAAGATGGATATTCTCGGAATGGCTAATGATTTAAATAAGCAGAAATTTAAAGAAAATGATATTTCAGAAAATTCATATTATAAAATTCATGGAGAATCAACATTTGAGTTAAAAGAGAAGATTGAAAATGAAATATATCAAAAATTTAACGAACAAAGTAAGATTTTAGATAAAGTTGACTGGGGAAATCCATATTCATATGTTTTATATTCAATGTTAAAAAAAGAATTTAATTATTTGGAAAAATTTCAAGTGTTGTCAGATAAAACATTTGGAGATTCTACTCAAAAAGTAAAATATTTTGGATTAGATGCTAGTACAGTAAGAGATGCTGAGAAAAATGTATATGTTTTATTTTATAACTCAAAAGAAGATTTTGGAGTTAAGCTTAGAACAAAAGAAGGAGAAGAAGTAATATTATATAGGACAAATGCAGAAGGAAAATCTTTTGAAGATATATATAATGAAATAATAGAAAAAGAAAAGGAATATAAAGGAAATAGGGAACTTGAAGAAAATGATACTTTAAAAATACCATTTATAAAAGTAAGTAGTGAAATAAATTATGATGAACTATGTGGTAGAATGATAAAAGGTACAGATATATATATAAGACAAGCTTTGCAAACAGTTGATTTTGAATTAAATGATGTAGGGCGGAAGTTTGAAAAGTGAAGGAATGATAGAAACATTAAAATGTTCTGTAGAAGAAGTAGGAAAAGAATTTAATTTTGATAGAGAATTTTGTTTGTTTTTAAAAGAAGAAGATAGGACTAATCCATATATGGCGTTAAATGTAGATAGTGTAGATATATTAGATATTGTAGAATAAATTAAAAAATCTCTCACAAGTTTTAAACTGTGAGAGATTTTATCATCCATAATTTTTTGCTGTAACTACTTAAATATTCATCCATTAGAGAAGATGTGATATAAATTTTTTCATTATCACAATGTTCTTTTATTTGAGTAAATTTGCTTAAAAGAATTTCAAAATCTTTTATAAGGATAGGTATGATTGATTCAGGTTTTACTTTTAGATTAGAAGCTTCAGAAATTTGAGAGTTTTCTAAATAATCCTTTAAAGTTCCAAGTGGTTGATATCCTAAAGTTGCAATTTGTTCTGCTACTTCATCAATTTCTTTTGAAACACAATCGTAATATTCTTCTAATTGTTTGTGTATAACAAAGAAATCTTTTCCAGTAACATTCCAATGATAATTTTGTAGTTTTGTAAATAATACATTTAAGTCACATAAAAGTTCATTTAAAGCCTTTGCAGTTTTTTCCATAAATAACCTCCATTTGTTAAATTTTATCTATAAATATTTTGCTTTAAATTTCCAAAAATATACGTAAAACTATTGTTATTTTTTAAAATAAATTATATAATACAAATGTAAAAATTAGGAAAAGGAGAGATCTTTAAGTGGCAAATAGTTTGATTGAAGATTTGATGCAAGAACCATATTCTAATGATAAAAAGAAAAATATGCCAAAAACAAAAAAGTCAAAATTTTTACCAATATTATTGATATTATTAATAATATTTATAGTATTATCAATAGTAGCTGTATTTTATTTAAATACATTAAAAAATAAGACTTCCTCAAAGGCGGATTTCTTTAAATATTTATGTGGTAATAATTTTAAAAGTGTTTTAAATTTTGAAGAATATAGTTCTTTAGAGCAAAAACAAAAAAATGAAAGTTATGAAATGAAATCTGAAATTGATTTTAATATAAGTAGTGGAGAAGTAAAAATTGATAATGTTAACCTTAATATAGATTTAAAAAAAGATGTACCAAAAGATAAATCTTATACAGTTGCAACTCTAGATTATTCAAATAATGAATTATTTAATTTAGAGTTTTTATCTTCAAAAAATGCAATTGCAGTAAAATCTGATGAAATTGTTAATACATACATTGGATCAAATTACGAAAATTTATCTGAAGTAATTTTAAAAATAATGGGGGATAATTTTTATATTACAAATACTACGGGGATAGACTTTAGAACTATTTCAAATATAGATTTTAGTAGTATTACATTTTCAGATAATATAGTTCAAAAATATGTAGATATATTAGAAAAGAATATTGACGAATCAAGTTTTTCAGAAAAAAAAGTTACACTTCAAAGAAACACAGAAAATATAGATGTTATAGAATATTCAATGACAATAAATGAAAGTAAATTAGTAGATGTAGTAGCTCAATTGTTACAAGTACTTGAAACAGATGAGGAATTATTAAATATTTTATCAGGGACATATAGTGAATTAGGAATAACACCAAATATAGCACAGTCTTTTATTGATAATTTTATTAATGAATTATATAATAAAGATATTGATGATAACAATATGTATACAATAAAATTATATGTAAATAATGATAAAACTCTAAAAATTTCAATACAATTAGCTGAAAGTGCTAAAATAGATTTTGAGTATGAGTATGGAGATACTTCTAATTCTACATCAGTTACTGTTTTAGATTTGAATAGTGGTTATGGAATTTCTTTAACTTTTTCAAATGTTTTTGAGGACTTGTCTAAAAATAAAACTTTTATTATGGATGTAATTCAAGATTCTGATATTATTTTAAAATTGACATTAGATAATACTTTGATAAGTTCAGAGGAAGCATATGATATAGAAACAAATATGGAATTAAAATCAACAGAAATTAATTTAAATGCTGATGCCAAAACTAATATAGATTTTAAGAGTGTGGAAGTAGATGATTTGACAGAAGCCAATTGCCTATTTATAGATACATTAGAAGAGCAAGATTTTAATAATGTTATAAATCAAATTGGAGAAAAATGTAATGAGGTAATAAACTATAAAATGGAAAGATTATCTCTTATTGGAAAACATGTAAATCCAACGGTTATAGAACAACAAACACCTAATCAAAATATAGATGAAAATGCAAAGGAAAATGCAAAAAATAAATTAATAAATGAGATAAGCAATCAAATGAGGGTAGCACAAGATAATGGTGAAGTTTATACAATACAAAATTTGCAAAACCTTATTATAGAAGGTTCTCAAGTAAATGTTAATCTTAGCGAAAATATAGCTGTTGTTGAAATTGATGGTTATGTATTTAATATAGATTCAGAATTTAAATTATCTGAATAGAAGGAAGTGTTACTATGGATAAAGAAGGAAATAAACAAAAGATTAATAAAAAGAAAATTGCTATTTTTACAATGATTGTAATTTTAGTAATATTAATGATAGTTTTAATAATAATGAGTTTTGGAATAAAAATAAAAAAGCAAAATAATGTTGCTAATTTAGGCTTGGTTACATCTGGAGATAATTATGTATTTTATTCAAAACAGAATGAGGGAATTATTAAAATAAAGGATAAAACAGAATATCAAATTACAGATGGTTTAGCATATAGCCTTTGTTATGTAAATGAATATGTTTATTATTTAGCACCAACTAATAAAGGAAATGTTGAATTAAGAAAAGTAAGTCAAAATGGTGATGATAATACTGTTTTAATTGAAATGACTACTTCCATAAATAAAATGTATTTAGAAAATAATTATTTATATTATTCTACATCTAATCCTAATACAATTTCTAGAATTGATTTAAATGGGAACAATGGAAACATAGTAATAACTAGAACAATTGGCGATTTTGTAGTAGAAAATGGAATGGTATATTTTACAGATGAGGCAGGATATTTATATAAAATAACTACAGATTCGAAGAATTATGGAATTATATCTGATAAAATTTTAGTAAAAAAATTTCAAGTTTTAGATGGATATGCTTACTATTATAATGAAGAAAATAGAAACTTGATGAAAGTAAATTTAGAAAATGGTCAAGAAGAAAAAGTTACAGACAAATTAAATTGTTCTACATTTAATATTACAGATAAAGCAATATTTTATTTAGATAAAGAAAATAAATCGATTTGTAAGATTAATTTAGATGGTAAAAATCCAAAGGAAATAGTAAAAGTAAATACTGAAAATACTAAAATAAGTGTTGATGGAGATGTATTGTATTATACAGATACTTTAGAAAATTCAAGTTCTTATAGAACATTTAGAATAAAAATTAATGGAAAAGAAGTAGATGAAATTAAATATTAATAAAATATATTGACAATTATAATATGAAAATATATGATTATGGAGGTGTTCTAAAGTGAAACTTGGAACAGTTGTATACGAAGGTAAAATATATAATTTAGATTATATGAAAATTACAGAAGTAGAAGAACTACTAAAAAAAATAGAAAATCAAAAAGGAAAAGATTTTTCTCAAGGTAAGAATATTACTAAAAGGATAAGAGCATAGATATTTTAAAGTAGGAGGTAGCAAAATGGAAAAAATTAATGAAGAGTATGCATCATTTGCATTAAAGAGATTTTTTGAAACAGCTACTGATAATATAAAAATGAGTGCAGTTATTAATAGAGCATTAACAGATAAAATTTCAACAGAAACTATAAATAGAAAAGTTAATTCTGAGCTTAATTCAATACAAGCAAGTATGTATAAGATAAATTCAAAATTTAATGAAAATTCTAAAAACTATAATGAAATAAAAAGAGAGATATTAGATGTTTTGACAGAATATGAAGCAGTTTTAACAGAATATAGTGATTTTTATGATACTAAATTAGAACAATTAATTTTGAGGAAAGTAGAATTAGAAAGCCATTTAATTGGAAAGATTTTTAGAGAAGAAAATTTTAATACAGAAGAAAATTGTAAAGAAAAGGAAAAACAAAATGATAAATTAAAAAATGCACTTACAGCTAAGAGTAAAAAAATATTTGAAAAATTTTCTTTAAAAAAACAACAAAAAGGGCAAATTACTTTTACTGATATTAAACATTTAGAAGATAGTTTTGATATAGAACAAGAACAAGAAAAAAAGTTAAATAAAAGAATTGAGAAAGTACAAGAAAAAAATAAAACTAATATTTCTGAAATTAATGGAATTGAAAAAGAAATAAAAAATATTGAAGAAGAAATCAAAAAGATTAACGAAAGAAAAAGATTGGCTTTAGAAGAAGCTATGGAAACAAAGGATAAGTGGATTTCAGTATCAATAAAAAAGCCACATGCTTTTACAAGAATCACAAGATTTTTTGCAAATAAATTTAATACTTCTAAAGTAGTTTCAAGAACGATTATAGAGCCACTTAAATTAAGAATTATTGAATTTAAAACAAATGAATTAGCTGATATAAAGGGGTAAATAATAATGAGAGGTAGTTTAAATGATTTTTCTACAAAAGTAGGAGAAACATCAAAAACAGTTTTAGAAGAATACTTTAATGAAATAGAAATAGCTTTAGGTTCACTTAAAGTTATAAATCAATCTAAAGAAATTAATAAAGAGAAAAATGTTGAAGAGGAAATTAGATAAAAACATTTACAAAATATTTTTAATATGCTATAATAATTAACATATTAATTAATAAGCCGTTTGTAAAAAGCAAAGTAGATAATTTTAAAAATATATTTTAGAGAAAATGAGCTATAAGCTGAAAGCTCGTTTATATATAAATTATTGAAATTTCACTTTTAAGGTTTTATCTTGAATGAAAAGTAGGGATAAACGTTAGCTACGTTATAGCTATAATGAGGTTATATATTTTATATAATAAATTTAGGTGGTAACACGTGTAAGATAAGCGTCCTATGTAAATAGGATGCTTTTTTGTATATAAGGAGGATATATGAAAGAGAAAATTGAAGAAATTAAAAGAAATGCAGAAGAAAAGATTGAAAAAATAAAAACTTATCGGAGATTTACAAGAACTAAAAATTAAATATTTAGGAAAGAAAAGTGAGCTTTCAGATTTATTAAAAAGCTTAGGAAGTTTATCTCCAGAAGAAAGGCCAAAATTTGGTGCTTTAGTTAATGAGGTTAGGAAATCAATAGAAGAAAGACTTATCAAAGCTGAAGAAATTATAAAGAAAAAAGTTTTAGAGGAACAATTAGAAAAGGAAAAAATTGATATAACACTTCCAAGTAGTAAAATAAAAAGAGGTAGCAAGCATCCTTTAAATGGAGTTATAGAAGAAATTGAAGATTTATTTGTATCTATGGGATATGATGTTGTTGAAGGTCCAGAACTTGAAACAGATGAATATTGTTTTGAAAGATTAAATTTGCCAGAAGGACATCCTGCTCGTGATATGCAAGATAGCTTCTATATAACAAACGAATATTTACTTAGAACACAAACATCATCAGTTCAAGCAAGAACTATGGTTGCAAATGAAGAAAAGTCACCAATTAGAATTATAACACTTGGAAAAACATATAGAAGGGAAGACGATAGTACTCATTCTCATCAATTTAATCAAATAGAAGGTTTAGTTATTGATAAAAAGGAAAATAATATTTCTCTTGCAGATTTAAAGGGGACTTTAGAAGTATTTATGAAAAATATGCTTGGAGAGAAAACAGAGCTTCGTTTTAGACCAAGTTATTTCCCATTTACAGAACCTTCTTATGAAGTAGATGTAACATGTTTTAAATGTTTACGGAAAAGGATGTCCGCTTTGTAAAAAAACAGGATGGATAGAAGTATTAGGTTCTGGAATGGTACATCCAAATGTACTTAAAATGAATGGATATGATCCAGAAAAATATGCTGGATTTGCATTTGGAACAGGCATAGATAGATTGGCAATGTTTAAATATGGAATTACTGATATGAGATATTTGTATACTAATGATATTAAGTTTTTAAGTCAATTTGATCGTAAAGATGAGGGATAATTAATAATATATTAAATAAATTAAAGTAAAAATAATGAGGAGGATTATAATGAAATTAAGTACAAAATTTGTTAAAGATTATGTAGATATAGATGTTCCTTTGAAAACTCTAGCAGAAGACATGACTAAAGTTCGGGAATGAATATGATTCAGCTGAAAAATTAGTAAATGCTACTAATTTGGTAATAGGAGAGGTTAAAACTTGTGTTATGCATCCAGATTCAGACCATTTACATGTTTGTACAGTAGATGTAGGAGAAGCGGAGTACTTAAATATTGTATGTGGTGCACCAAATGTAAAAGAAGGAATAAAAGTAATAGTAGCAAAAGATGGAGCAGAATTACCTGATGGAGTGAAGATAAAAAAAGGAATGATAAGAGGTCAAGAATCAAATGGAATGATTTGTGCATTATATGAAATTGGTATTGATAAAAAGTTTTTATCAGATGAGGATAAAAATGGAATACACATACTTTCAGATGATGCAAAAGTTGGAGAAGATCCAATAAAATATATGGAATTGGATGATGAGGTTATTGATTTTGAACTTACAGCAAATAGAGGAGATTTATTAAGTATATTAGGAATGGCATATGAAATAGGTGCTATTTATGATAAGAAGGTAAAAGATATTGATTTATCACATAATGAAACATCAGAGGATATAAATAATTCATTTAAATTAAATATAAATACTGAGAATTGTTCACTATTTTTAGCAAAGGCAGTAGAAAATGTTACAATAAAAGAAAGCCCTAATTTTATAAAGAATAGATTGATAGCAAGTGGAATCAGACCAATAAATAATGTTGTTGATATAAGTAATTATGTAATGCTAGAATGTGGTCAGCCATTACATTTTTATGATAAAGATAGGCTAAATGGAATGATAGAAGTAAGACAGGCAAATCAAGGAGAGAAATTGACAACATTAGATGGAATAGAAAGAATATTAGATAAAAATGATATTGTTATTTCTAATGGGAAAGAGCCAATAGGCCTAGCTGGTGTTATGGGAGGACTTTCAACAGAAGTCGAAGAGACTACTAAAAATATAATTATAGAAGCTGCAATATTTGATTCCGTAATGGTTAGAAAAACTTCTAAAAAGTTTTTAAGAAGTGAAGCAAGTAATAGATTTGAAAAAGGATTAGCTTCAAATAGAACATATATGGCTATTGAAAGAGCATGTAAATTATTAGAAGAATATGCAAATGGAACTGTTGTAGGTGGAAAATGTGTATATGATAAAACAGACACAGACAAAAAAGACAGAACTATTGAAATAGAATATAGAGCAATAAATGATTTGTTAGGTACAAATATTTCTAAGGAAGAAATTTTAGATGTATTTAGAAGACTTGATTTTGAAGTAGATTATTCGGATGACAAAAAAGCTAAAATTTGGGTATCTAGAAGAAGGTTAGATATAAATATAAAAGAAGATTTAATAGAAGAAGTAAGTCGTATTTATGGTGTAGATAATATAGAGGGTAAATTACCAGTAGTTCCAATGAAGAGAGGAAGTAGAAACAATACAATAAGAGAAATAAGGAATAAAATGGTAGATTTAGGATTAAATGAAACTTTAACATATATTTTAGTAAATGATAAAGAAGTTAAAAGGTATACTAATGATGAGTTTGAAGAATTGAGATTATTAGATCCAATGACAGAAGAAAGAAATACTTTAAGATATAGTATGATTCCATCTTTAGTAAAAACTTATGAATATAATAAAGCTCACTATAATAAAGATGTATGTATTTTTGAAATAGGAAAAGGTTTTTGGAAAAAGGGTGAAGAATATGGTGAAGATTTAAAGCTATGTGGTTTGATGACAGGAAAGTATTATCAAGGAATATGTAATAATTCTCAAATTGATTTTTATGTAATTAAAGGTATAGTAGAAGAAGTATTAGATTTTTTAGGATATAGTGGAAGATATAGTTTTGTTTATCCTAAAAATATGATAGAAGAGTTTCACCCAGGACAAACAGCTGAGATTTCAGTTAATAATGATATAGTAGGTGTAGTTCGGAAGGTTGCATCCATCTTATGTAAAAGATTCTGTTTTTGTATTTGAAATTAATTTAAGTAAACTTTTGTCTAAAAAGGTTAGTAAAATGACATTTAAAGAAATTTCAAAATATCCAACAATTAATAAAGACATAGCTGTAATAGTTGATAAGAAAATAACAGCTGGAGAACTTCAAATAGAAATAAAAAAAGCTGGTGGAAAATTATTTTTAAGTTCAGAAGTCTTTGATTGTTATGAAGGTGTAAATATTGGAATTAATAAAAAGAGTTTAGCATTTTCTTTAACATTTGGCGCTATGGATAGAACTTTAACAGATGAAGAAGTAAATGAAGTGTTACAAAAAATAATAGATAAATTAGCACAAAAGTGTGGGGCAGAACTTAGAAAATAGTTACGGAAATTCAAAATTTGTTATGTGTGTAATAAAAAAGTAACAAATTTTGGATTTTTTTTTATAAATTTCTAAAAATGGTTGACAATTCCTTTATATCCGTAGTATAATATTTACTGCGTAAGATAGAGCGATGAAGTAGAATGTGGCTACATCCTAAATTAATAGGAATGGAGGGAACTTCTATGGAGTATGTCTTGGCTTAGACCGGGCGATAAGTTTGATAAACGTTACATACTTATCCAGGAAAACTTAAATTCAAAATGTTTGAATACTAAGGAAAATCTTGGATTTTATAATGTGTCATTATGATACACTAGGGTGCGTTGATAACTTGTTGTTTGCCAATAATAAAAAATATTTTAAGGAGGGAAAATTAATGGCAACATCAAATACAGTAGTAGGAAATGGCAAAATAAGAATTAGATTAAAAGCTTATGATTATGTTGTTTTAGATCAGTCTGCTGAAAAAATAGTAGATACTGCTAAAAGTACAGGAGCAAAAGTTTCAGGTCCAATTCCATTACCTACAGAGAAAGAGATAGTAACAATTTTACGTTCTCCACACAAACATAAAGATTCAAGAGAACAATTTGAAATGAGAACACATAAAAGAGTTATAGATATTCTTTATCCAACACAAAAAACAGTTGATAATTTAATGAAATTAGAATTACCAGCTGGTGTAGATATAGAAATCAAATTATAAAAATAAAACTAAGCTGAAGAGAAAATTAGTATATATTAGTATACTTACTAAATAATCTAATTCAGCCAATGGGAGGAGAAAAAATGAAAAAAGCAATTATAGGAAAAAAAGTTGGAATGACTCAAATTTTTGATGAAAAAGGAAATGTTATTCCAGTAACAGTTATAGAAGCTGGTCCTTGTAATGTAGTTCAAATCAAAACAGTAGAAACTGATGGATATGATGCAGTACAATTAGGATATGGAGATGTTAAGGAGCATAAAGTTAATAAACCAGATATGGGACATTTCAAAAAAGCAGGAGTTAAAGCTCAAAAACATTTAAGAGAATTTAAACTTACTGATGTAAATTCAGTTAAAGTAGGAGATGTAATAAAAGTAGATTCTTTTGTAGAGGGAGATATTGTTGATATTCAAGGAACAACAAAAGGAAAAGGTTTCCAAGGTGTTATTAAACGTCATGGACAACATAGAGGACCTATGGGACATGGTTCTATGTATCATAGAAGACCAGGTTCAATGGGATCTACTTCAACTCCAGGTAGAGTTTTCAAAGGTAAGAAATTACCAGGACATATGGGAGTTGATACAGTTACAATTCAAAATTTAAAAGTTATAAAAGTTGATTTAGATAAAAATGTTATTTTAGTTAAAGGTAGTGTGCCTGGAAATAAAGGTAGTATATTAAAAATAAAAGATGCTGTTAAGGCTTCAAACTAAGAAAGGAGGAAGTGTAAAAATGCCTAAAATAGATGTATATGATGTAGATGGAAAAAAAGTTAAATCTATGGATTTAAAAGAAGAAGTATTTGGAATAAAACCAAATGAAGCAGTTGTTCATAGTGTACTTATTAATTATTTAGCTAATCAAAGACAAGGAACACAAAACACTAAAACAAGAAGCGAAGTTAGAGGCGGTGGACGTAAACCATGGAGACAAAAGGGAACTGGTAGAGCAAGACAAGGATCTATTAGAGCGCCACAATGGATTAAAGGTGGTATAGCTTTAGGACCAAAACCATGTTCTTATAAATATAGAGTTAATAAAAAAGAAAAAGCATTAGCCATAAAATCTTTATTAAGTTCTAAAGTATTAGAGAATGCATTAGTAGTTGTTGATAAATTTGATTTTGTTGAAATTAAAACAAAACAAGTAGTTTCTGCTATAAAGAATTTAAAAGTTGAAGGAAAAACATTAATAATGATTCCTGAAAAAGATGAAAAAGTTCAAAAATCAGCTAGAAATATTGAAAATGTTAGAACAATTTCTGTTTCAACAATAAATGTATTTGATTTATTAAAATATAAAAATTTAATAGTAACAGTTGATACTGTAAAAAAATTAGAGGAGGTGTACGCATAATTATGGTAGCAGAAGATATTATAATAGCTCCAATTATTACTGAAGAAGCAAGTATGAGAATAGCAGAGCGGAAAATACACTTTCCGTGTTGCAAAAAAGGCAACAAAAATAGATATTAAAAATGCAGTAGAAAAATTATTTGAAGTTAAAGTATTAAATGTAAATACAATTTCTGTAAAAGGAAAAGAAAAAAGAGTAGGAGTTCATTTAGGAAGAACTTCTGATTGGAAAAAAGCTATAGTTACTATAGATACAGAAGCTTCTCAAAAAACTTATATAGGAAAAGGTGGAAAAGAAGTTAAGTTATCAAAGAAATATAAAGATACAATAGAAGGCTTTAGTGTATAGGCCGTTCAAACAATAAATATTATCTAACTTTGTTGTAGTTCACTTGTTTTCTAATCGACGTACTTTTGTACGCCTCATGGAATAACAAGTTTGCATACCTAGTTATAGAACAATTCTTGTTAGAACTAAAATATTGTAATAAATTGTATAAAATATCTAGAATAAACTAGGAAAATAAAAAAATATCTGTTTATGCGGAGCAGGAAAAAATCCGTAAATAAAATGAAAAAGAGAGTAAAAAATTTCATCAAAAGCGAGTAGTTTGTGTATGAATGAGAGAAAAAAGCGGAAATGTACATAAGTACATTGAGCATTTTTGAACGAATGAAGACGCAAAGAATGAAGCTTTTCATGGAATTGAGAGGAGAGAATTAAAATGGGAATTAAACACTATAGACCATATACACCATCAAGAAGAAATATGACTTCTTCAACATTTGAAGAAATTACTAAAAAAACTCCTGAAAAATCTTTACTAGCAAAGAAAAGAAAAAATGCAGGTAGAAATTCTTATGGTAGAATAACAGTTAGACATCAAGGTGGTGGAAATAGACAAAAATATAGAATAATTGATTTTAAGAGAAAAAAAGATGATATGGAAGCTACAGTTATTGGAATAGAATATGATCCAAATCGTAGTTGTAATATTGCTTTAATTGAATATACAGATGGAACAAGAAGTTATATTTTAGCTCCACAAGGATTAACTGATGGAAATAAAGTTATATCAGGAGTAAAAGTAGATATAAAAACAGGAAATTGTATGCCAATAGAAAGTATTCCAGTTGGTACAATGATTCATAATATTGAATTAAATCCTGGTCAAGGTGGAAAATTTGTAAGAAGTGCTGGACAAGAAGCACAACTTATGGCTAAAGAAGGAGCTTATGCTCATGTAAGACTTCCATCAGGAGAAATGAGATTAATATCAGTAAAATGTAGAGCCACTATTGGAACAATAGGTAATAGTGATCACGAAAATATTAAATTAGGTAAAGCTGGTAGAAAAAGACATATGGGTATAAGACCTACAGTTAGAGGATCTGTTATGAACCCTAATGATCACCCTCATGGTGGTGGTGAAGGTAGAGCTCCAGTAGGACATAGTGGACCAATGACTCCTTGGGGTAAACCAGCACTTGGATATAAGACAAGAAATAAAAAGAAACAATCAAATAAATTTATAGTGAAAAGGAGGAAATAGTACTTATGTCAAGATCAAGTAAGAAAAAACCATTTGTAGCTCCAAAGTTATTATCTAGAATTGAAGCTATGAATGAATCAGGTAAAAAAGAAGTTCTAAAAACATGGTCAAGAGCATCTACAATCTATCCACAAATGGTAGGTCATACAATAGCTGTTCATGATGGAAGAAAACATGTTCCTGTATATGTAACAGAAGAAATGATTGGACATAAATTAGGTGAATTTGCTCCAACAAGAACATTTAAAGGACATAGCGGAGATAAAACAACTAAAAAATAATATTAAGAGATAAAAATAAATAAGGAGGAAGAAAAAGTGGAGGAAGAAAAAGTTACAATACCAGAAGCAAAAGCAACATTAAGATATGCTAGAATATCAAGCCGAAAAGTTAAAATTGTAGCAGACTTAATTAGAGGCAAAAGTGCTGAAGAAGCATTGTCAATAGTAAAATTTGCTCCTAAAGCATCAGGTGAAATTTTAGAAAAATTATTAAAATCAGCAATTGCAAATGCTGAAAATAATCATTTTATGAATAGAAAAGACCTAGTTGTAGCTGAAGTATATGCTAATCAAGGTCCAACATTGAAAAGAATTAGACCAGCTGCTAAAGGTTCAGCTGTTAGAATTAGAAAAAGAACAAGTCATATAACAATAGTGTTAAGAGAAAGTAAATAAAAAAGGAGGATATCATGGGACAAAAAGTACATCCAAATGGATTAAGAGTAGGTGTCATTAAAGATTGGAGTTCTAAATGGTATGCTGATTCAAAGAATTATAGTGACTATTTAGTAGAAGACTACAAAATCCGTAAATATGTAAAACAAAAATTGTTAGCTAGTGGGATTTCAAAAGTTGAAATTGAAAGAACAGCAAAATTTGTTAAAATTAATGTTTATACAGCAAAGCCAGGTTTAGTTATTGGTAAAGGTGGAAATCTTGCTGAAACATTAAGATTAGATTTAGAAAAAATGATAAATAAAAAAGTTAATTTAAATATAGTTGAGGTTAAAAATGTTGATGCAGATGCTCAACTAGTAGCAGAAAACATTGCAGCTCAATTAGTAAAAAGAATTTCATTCAGAAGGGCAATGAAACAATGTATGCAAAAAGCTATGAAAGCTGGAGTATTAGGAATTAAAACTGCTGTATCAGGAAGATTAGGTGGAGCAGATATGGCTAGAACAGAATTCTATAAAGAAGGAACTATTCCACTTCAAACAATTAGAGCTGATATAGATTATGGTTTCTATGAAGCAGATACAACTTATGGAAAAATAGGTGTAAAAGTTTGGATTTATAAAGGCGAAGTTCTTCCAGCTAAAAAAGAAGCAAAAGGAGGTAACGAGTAATGCCAGTAATGCCAAAAAGAACAAAATATAGAAAAATGCAAAAAGGTAGAAATAGAGGTTATGCAACTCGTGGTAATAAAGTTAATGAAGGTGAATATGGACTTCAAGCAGTTACTGCTGGTTGGATAAAATCTAATCAAATTGAAGCTGCCAGAGTTGCAATGACACGTTATATTAAAAGAGGTGGTAAGGTTTGGATTAAAATTTTTCCAGATAAACCAATTACTAAAAAACCAGCTGAAACTCGTATGGGTAAAGGTAAAGGTGCACCAGAATATTGGGTAGCAGTAGTAAAACCAGGTAGAGTTATGTTTGAAATATCAGGAGTAGCAGAAGATGTTGCTAGAGAAGCTTTAAGATTAGCATCTCATAAATTGCCTGTTCAAACAAAATTTGTTAAAAGAGAGATTGAATTAGGTGGTGATCAAGTTGAAGAATAGTAAAAGATTAAATGAAATGTCTTCACCAGACTTAGAGAAAGAGCTTGTAGAGTTAAAATCAGAACTATTTAAAATAAGATTTAATGGAGTTACTGGTGGTTCTAATAACCAAATAAAAGCAAGAGAAGTAAAGAAAAATATAGCTAGAGTAAAAACTATATTAAGAGATAGAGAAATTAAGGGAGCTTAAGAATAAACATTGAAAGTTTTTATAAGAAAAATTTTAAAAAGTAAGGAGGAACTCATAGCAGATGGAAAGAAATCTTCGTAAAACTATGATTGGAACTGTTACGTCTGATAAAATGGATAAAACAGTAGTTGTTGCTGTTGAAACAAGTGTTAGACATCCAATATATAAGAAAACAGTAAAAAGAACATATAAATTAAAAGCTCATGATGAAGAAAACAACTGTAAATCTGGAGATAAAGTAAAGGTAATGGAAACAAGACCATTATCAAAAGATAAGAGATGGAGAGTTGTTGAAATCGTTGAAAAAGCGGTAATTAAATAGAAAAAACAATAGAGAAATAAAAATATGATGTAAGGAGGAAAAGCTAAATGGTACAACAACAAACAAGATTAAAAGTAGCTGATAATACAGGAGCTAAAGAAATTATGTGTATTAGATGCTTAGGTGGCTCATATAGAAAATATGCAGAAATAGGAGATATTATAATTGCTTCTGTTAAAGATGCTACACCAGGTGGAGTTGTTAAAAAAGGTGAAGTTGTAAAAGCTGTTGTTGTAAGAACTAAAAAGGGAGCAAGACGTCCTGATGGATCTTACGTAAAATTTGATGAAAATGCAGCAGTTATAATTCGTGATGATGGAACACCAAAAGGAACTCGTATATTTGGACCTGTAGCAAGGGAACTTAGAGAGAAAAATTATTTAAAAATATTATCATTAGCTCCAGAAGTTCTTTAACCTGTTAGGCAAAATATCTAGTAGATATTTTGACGTTACAGGTTAAGATACGAAGATGTATAATTTGTTAATAAGTGAAGTCCTTAGACTGAACGAATTTACAAATTGTAATCGGAGTTTCATATAGAGTCTTGCAGATAGTATTTTAAATACAGGTTAAGATGCGAATTTAAATAAAAGAATAGAGGTGAAATATAAACAATGAAAATAAAAAAAGGTGATACAGTAGAAGTTTTATCTGGTAATGATAAAGGTAAAAAAGGCGAAGTTATGGAAGTAATACCAAAAAAAGATAAAATTATTGTAAAGGGTGTAAATGTTAGAAAAAAGCATGTTAAACCTAGAAAACAAGGTGAAGAAGGTGGAATTATTTCTGTTGAATGTGCTATATATAGCAGTAAAGTAAATGTAGTATGTCCAAAATGTAAAGCTACAACAAAAGTTGGATATACAGTTGAAAAAGATGAAAAAGTTCGTGTTTGTAAAAAATGTGGTGCAAAAATAAAATAGATTTTAAGAAAGGAGGCTACTGCATAAAATGGAAAAACTTAAAGAACAATATAAGAATGAGATTGTTCCAGCAATGATGAAGAAATTTAATTATTCTTCTGTTATGGAAGTTCCAAAATTAGAAAAAATAGTTATTAATATTGGTTTAGGAGATATAAAAGATAATCCAAAAGCTTTAGATAATGCTATGAATGATTTAAGCATTATAACAGGTCAAAAACCAATTATAACAAAAGCTAAAAAGTCAATAGCTGCATTTAAATTAAGAGAAGGTGTAAAAATTGGATGTAAAGTTACATTAAGATCAGGAAAAATGTATGATTTTGCATATAAATTATTTAATGTAGCATTGCCAAGAGTTAGAGATTTTAGAGGAGTATCAGCAAATTCATTTGATGGTAGAGGAAATTATTCAATGGGATTAAAAGAACAGTTAGTATTTCCTGAAATTGAATATGATAAAGTAGATAAATTAAGAGGTATGGATATTATATTTGTAACAACAGCAAAAAGCGATGAAGAAGCTAAAGAATTACTTTCTTTATTAGGTATGCCTTTTAAAGGTTAGAAAGGAGAAAATATGGCTAAAAAATCATTAAAAGTAAAATGTAGCAGACCACAAAAATATTCTACTAGAGAATATAATAGATGTAAAATTTGTGGTAGACCACATGCTTATATTAGAAAATTCGGAATATGTCGTGTTTGCTTTAGAGAATTAGCTCATAAGGGAGAAATTCCAGGTGTGAAAAAAGCAAGTTGGTAAAATAGATGATAAATATTAGAAGTTAGAATTTGAAAATTTACTAACTTTTAGAAGAGTGGAAGGAGGAAAGAAAATTGAATATAACAGACCCAATAGCAGATATGTTAACAAGAATTAGAAATGCTAACAATGCTAAATTTAAAACAGTTGATGTTCCAGCATCAAAAATGAAAAAATCAATAGCAGAAACATTACTTGAAGAAGGATACATAAAAGCTTTTGATGAAATTGATGATGGTATACAAGGAATTTTAAGAATTACTTTAAAATATGATGAGAAGGGTAATAAAGTAATTGCAGGTTTAAGAAGAATTAGTAAACCAGGTTTAAGAATATATGCGTCAAAAGATGAACTTCCAAGAGTTTTAAATGGATTAGGAACTGCACTAATATCAACATCAAAAGGAATAATGACAGATAAAAAAGCTAGAGAATTAGGTGTAGGTGGAGAAGTATTAGCATATGTTTGGTAATTTAGCAAATAAATCAAAAATTTTAGAATAGGAGGAAAAAATAAATGTCTAGAATAGGAAAACAACCTATTACAGTACCAGATGGTGTGGATATAAAAATTGATGGCAACAAAATTACTGTAAAAGGTCCTAAAGGAACATTAGAAAGAGAGTTTGATGAAAACATAAATGTTACTTTAGAGAATAAAGTTATTACTGTAACAAGAGTAAATGACGAACCTAAAAATAGAAGTTTGCATGGTTTAACTAGAACTTTAATTAACAATATGGTTCAAGGAACAGTTAAAGAATTTGAAAGAAAATTAGAAATAAATGGAATTGGATATAGAGCTCAAAAACAAGGAACAAAATTAGTTCTTATATTAGGATATTCTCATCCTGTTGAGATGGAAGCTCCAGCTGGAATTACTTTTGAAGTTCCAAGTCAAAATGAAATTATAGTTAAGGGAATTGACAAAGAGCTTGTTGGTCAAATAGCTGCTGAAATTAGAACTAAAAGACCACCTGAAGTATATAAAGGTAAAGGTATTAAATATGTTGAAGAAGTTATTAGACGTAAAGAAGGTAAAGCTGGTAAAAAATAGACTAGAGGTTAGAAGTTAGAGGTTAGGTATTAGACCTATAATTGATAACCAAAACAAATGGAAGTAGATAGTTATAGTATTAGTTTCTAAGTTCTAATAGCTAACTTCTGACTTCTAGAAGGAAAGGAGATATTAAAAATGATTTCTAAAATAGATAGAAAAGCAGAAAGAAGAAGAAGACATATTAGAGTTCGTAGAAAAATTAATGGAACATCTGAATGTCCTAGACTTGCGGTTTGTAGAACTAATAAAAATATCATTGCACAAATCATTGATGATACAGAAGGTAAGACTTTAGTTTATGTGTCAACATTAGATAAAGATATAAAGACAAAAAAAGCCAATAAAGAAGCTGCTAAAGAAATTGGAACAGCTATAGCAAAGAAAGCTGTAGAAAAGAATATAAAAGATGTAGTTTTTGATAGAGGTGGATTTATATATCATGGTGTTGTAAAAGAAATAGCTGAAGCAGCACGTGAAGCTGGATTGAATTTTTAATCTTAGGATTTAATTAAATAAAAAGACAAAAGGTATTTTAAAAAATTTAGAAAGGAGTTAAAAGACCTAGATGGAAGAAAATAAAACAGTTGAATTAAAAGAGAAAATTGTTGCTATTGAAAGAGTTGCAAAAGTTGTAAAAGGTGGTAGAACTTTTAGATTTAGCGTTGTTGTTGTTGTTGGAGATGAGGCTGGTCACATTGGTGTTGGAAGTGGTAAAGCATCAGAAGTTCCAGATGCAATAAATAAAGCAGCTGAAAGAGCAAAGAGAAATTTAATAGAAGTTCCAATTAAAGGAACTACTATTCCTCATGAATATATAGGTAAATTTGGAAGTGCTAGTGTAATGCTAAAACCAGGTCCAGAAGGTTCTGGAGTTATTGCTGGTGGTAGTGTAAGACCTGTATTAGAACTTGCAGGATATAGAGATATTAAAACAAAAATTATTGGAACAAATAATCCAAGAAATGTTGTTTATGCTACAATAGAAGCATTAAAGAATATGTCAACAGTTGAAGAAGTTGCAAGAAAAAGAGGAAAAAAGGTTAGTGAAATATTGTAATATAATGTTTAACTTGACAAAATATATAATATAATATTTAATTGAAGTAAAACTTCACATATAAAAAGGAGGTGCTAAATAAAATGGAATTAGGAAATCTACAAGCTTCTAGCGAAAGAAAAACTAGAAAAAGAGTAGGCCGTGGAATTGGATCAGGAATGGGAAAAACATCTTGCAGAGGTCAAAAAGGTCAAAAAGCTAGAACTGGTGGCGGAGTAAGAAGAGGTTTTGAAGGTGGTCAAACACCATTATATAGAAGATTACCAAAAAGAGGGTTTAAAAATATCAATAGCAAAAATTATACAGAAGTAACTTTAACAATGCTTAATAAATCAAAAGCTACAGAAGTTACACCAGAAAGTCTATTAGCAGAAGGAATAATTGGAAAAATTAACGATGGAATAGTTGTTTTAGGAACTGGAGTACTAGAGAAAAAATTAACTGTAAAAGCAACTAGATTTACTAAAACTGCTGGCGAAAAAATAGAAGCCTTAGGCGGAAAGATAGAGGTGATTTAGTTGTTTCAAACAATAAAAAATGCAATAAAGACACCAGAAATTAGAAAAAAATTACTATATACATTATTATTAATAGTAATATTTAGATTTGGCTGTCATATAACAGCACCAGGAGTAAATAGTGCAGCATTATATACAGATGAATATAGAAAAGCAGTAACTAGTGGAGGTTTTACTAGTTTAATTGATACAATTTCAGGAGGAGCTTTTTCTAATTTATCAATATTTGCAATGTCAATTACTCCTTATATAACGGCTTCAATTGTTATTCAATTATTAGGAATGATAATTCCTTCACTTCAAAAAATGATGAAGGAAGGTGGAGAAGTTGCTAAACAAAAAGTAAATAAATATACAAAAATAATTACTTTAATATTAGCAATAGTAGAAGCTTTAGGAATTTATATTTCTTATAGTAAATCTTATACTGGATTATTTGCAAATTCAGAATTTATAACAGGAGCATTATTTGTAATTTCATTAATGGCAGGAACAGCTTTACTTATGTGGCTTGGAGAGCAAATTACAAATAAAGGAATTGGAAATGGTATATCTGTTATTATATTTATAGGTATAGTTTCTAGTTTTCCAACAGCTGTAACAAAATTATATAGAATAATATTTACTGCTGCTGGATTTAGTACAGCAGGTCTTGCTAAAGCAATAGCAATTATTATAGGTGCTATAGTTTTAGTAGCAGGAGTTGTTTGGGTACAAAGTGCTGAAAGAAGAATTCCTGTACAATATGCAAAAAAAGTAGTTGGAAGAAAAATGTATGGTGGACAAAATACACATATACCACTTAAGTTAGCAATGGCTGGTGTAATGCCTATAATTTTTGCATCATCATTTTTAACATTCCCAGCAATGTTAATTAGTATATTTGCTTCAAGTCATATTGGAGGAACAGGATTTTTGGCAGGATTATATAAATTTTCAATTGCAACTTCATCATCAGCAGGAATAGGATGGGGATATTCTCTTCGGAAATGCTATAGTATATTTATTATTAATTGTAGGATTTACATTCTTCTATACTTTAGCAACATTTAATCCAGCAGAAGTTTCACAAAATATTAAGCAAAATGGTGGATTTATTCCAGGAATTAGAGCTGGAAAGCCAACAACAGATTATTTAACATCTGTTCTTATGAAGCTTACATGGTTTGGTTCATTATTCTTAGGAATAATTGCGATTTTACCAATGTTACTTAGATTTTCAAATCTAAATATATCTTTTGGTGGTACATCAATACTTATTATAGTTGGAGTTGCATTAGAAACAGTACAACAATTAGAATCACAATTAGTAATGAGACACTACAAAGGATTTTTAGAGAAGTAATATATATTTAAATATCGGAGGTTTAATAGTATTTTAGACCTCTGATATTAAACATTATAAATAATGATAGTTTTTTTAATGTTTATTTAATTATAGATATTGAAAAGATTATTATTATTCAAAATAAATATGTGGAGGTAAAATTATGATTATTATTATGTTAGGTGCACAAGGAACAGGGAAAGGTACAGTGGCAGGATTAATAAGTGAAGAAATAGGAATACCACAAATATCAACAGGAGATATTTTCAGAAAAAATATTAGTGAAAAAAGTGCGTTAGGAATAGAAGCAGATAAGTATATTTCTAAAGGTAATTTAGTACCAGATGAGATTACAGTACCAATGGTAGATGATAGGCTAAAGTGGGAAGATGCTAAAGATGGAGCTATATTAGATGGTTTTCCAAGGACAATTGAGCAAGCAGAGAAATTAGATGAAATATTAAGTAAAAATGGAAAAAAGGTAGACTTAGTAATAAATTTAGTAACACCTAAAGATGAAATAATAGATAGAATGCTAACAAGAAGAGTTTGTACTAACCAAGATTGCAAAGCAACATATAATATAAAATTACATCCACCAAAAAAAGAAGGAATTTGTGATAAATGTGGGGCAGTATTAAAACAAAGAGAAGATGATTCAGATCCAGAAGCAATAAAGAAGAGATTAGAAATATATGAAGAAAAAACAAGCCCATTAGTAGAATATTACAAAAATAAAGGTATATTGAGAACAGAGACAATAAGTATGTCAATAAATAGAATGGGAACAGATGTGGCAAAAGAAGTTATTGGAGAAATAAAAAAATGATTACTATAAAATCACAACGAGAAATAGAACTTATGAAAGAAGCTTGCAGAATTGCAGCTATTGCTCATAAAGAGATAGAATTAAATATAAAGCCAGGAATAACAACATATGACTTAGATATCTTAGTTGAAAATGTTATTAGGAAAAATGGAGCTATTCCAGCAGAAAAAGGATATCCATCAGGAATAAAAGGGGTTCCAGATTATCCAGCTTCAACTTGTATTTCAATTAATGATGAAGTTATACATGGTATACCATCAAAAACAAGAGTTATACAAGATGGAGATATAGTAAGTGTAGACTTAGTTACATTAAAAAATGGATTTAATGGAGATATGGCAAGAACATATTTAGTAGGAAATGTATCTAAAGAAGCTATAAGATTAGTAGAAGTTACAAAACAAGCATTTTTTAAAGGTATAGAATATGCAATAAAAGGAAATAGAATTGGAGATATATCAAATGCAATTGGAGAGTTTGTAAAGTCTCAAGGCTATTCAGTAGTTAGAGAATTTCAGGGACATGGTATAGGTAGAGAAATGCATGAGGAACCAGGTATTCCAAATTATGGTAAGGCAGGTAGAGGAGCAAGATTAGAACCTCGGTATGACACTAGCAATTGAGCCAATGGTATTAGAAGGTAATCCAGATATTTGGGAATTAGATGATGGTTGGACAATAGTGACTCAAGATGGAAAATTAGCAGCTCATTATGAAAATACAATATTAATTACAGAAAAAGAGCCAAAAATATTGACAATTATATAAAAGTATTATATACTATACTAGCTTATTGTTAAATAAAATTAATGCACAGGCAAATTTCATTGCTTGTTTGGCATTTTGGTAGGAGGGAAATAATTTGTCAAAAGAAGATGTTATTGAAGTTGAAGGGAAAGTTGTAGAGACATTACCTAATACAACATTTAAAGTAGAACTTGAGAATGGGCATCAAGTATTAGCTCATATATCAGGTAAACTTAGAATGAATTATATAAAAATTCTACCAGGAGATAAAGTAAAATTAGAATTATCGCCATACGATTTATCAAAAGGTCGTATTACATGGAGAGCAAAATAATACAAAAAGAAAGGAAGATAAGGAAATGAAAGTAAGACCATCAGTAAAGAAAATTTGTGATAAGTGCAAAATAATAAAAAGAAAAGGTATTATAAGAGTAATTTGTGAAAATCCTAAACACAAACAAAGACAAGGATAATTTTGGTATTAATATAAATATGTGCGGCTGTTAGATTTTTAAATCTAAATTCATATTTATGTTTATATATTATATTTAAAATAAGAAATTATTTTAAAATTGTAAAAATAAATTTAAATAAGAAAGGTGTAAAAAAGTATGGCTCGTTTAGCAGGTGTTGATTTACCTAGAGAAAAGAGAATTGAAATAGGACTTACATATATATATGGTATAGGCTTAACAAGTTCTCAAAAAATACTTAAAAGTGCTGGTATAAATCCAGATACTAGAGTAAAAGATTTGACTGATGATGAAGTAGCTGCAATTAGAAAAGCTATGGAAGATTATAAGGTAGAAGGTGACTTAAGAAGAGAAGTTGCTTTAAATATTAAAAGACTTACAGAAATTGGATGTTATAGAGGTATTAGACATAGAAGAGGCTTACCAGTTAGAGGACAAAGAACAAAAACTAATGCTCGTACAAGAAAAGGTCCAAGAAAATTAGTAAGTAAAAGTAAAAAATAATAAAGCATAATAACTTAATATAAATTTTTAAAATTTATATTTATATAATGTAAGGAGGTAATACCAAATGGCAAAAGCAAGTATTGCTAAGAAAACAGGTGTTAGAAGAAGAGAAAGAAAAAACATAGATAAAGGTTCTGCACATATTCATTCAAGTTTTAATAATACTATTGTGTCTATTACAGATGTACAAGGTAATGTTATATCTTGGGCTAGTGCTGGTGAACTTGGATTTAAAGGTTCAAGAAAAAGTACACCATATGCTGCTGGTCAAGTTGCAGAAACAGCTGCTAAAACATCAATGGAACATGGAATGAAAACAGTAGATGTTTATGTTAAAGGTCCTGGTTCTGGTAGAGAAGCTGCAATAAGAGCACTTCAAACAGCAGGATTAGAAATTACTATGATAAAAGACGTTACTCCAATTCCTCACAATGGTTGTAGACCACCAAAAAGAAGAAGAGTATAGTTAAAATAAGAAGTTAGATAAAAATAAAATAAATGATTAAAAGTTAAAAGAGGAGGAATGGCTAAATGGCAAGATATAATGATGAACAATGCCGTATATGTCGTAGAGAAGGTCAAAAACTTTTCTTAAAAGGTGATAGATGCTATTCAGATAAATGTAGTGTAACTAGAAGAAATTATGCTCCAGGACAACATGGGCAAAAAAGAACAAAACTTTCTGAATATGGAACTCAATTAAGGGAAAAGCAAAAAACAAAATCTTTTTACGGAGTAGGTGAAAAACAATTTAGAGGTTATTTTGATATGGCTTCTAGTAAAAAAGGTATGACTGGTGAAAATCTATTAAAAATATTAGAAAGTAGATTAGATAATGTTGTATATAGATTAGGATTTGGTGTTTCAAGACCACAATCTAGAATGTTAGTTACACATGGAAATATTGAAGTAAATGGAAGAAAAGTTAATATTGCTTCATATTTAGTAAAACCAGGAGATGTAGTTGCAGTTAGAGAAATTAGAAAAGATAATCCAATTGTTAAAGAGAATTTGTCTAATGGTACTAAAAGACCAATACCAACTTGGTTAGAAGTTGATACAGAGAAAATGAGTGGTAAAGTAATAAGAATAGTTGATAGAGAGGAAATAGACTTACCAGTTGAAGAACATTTGATAGTTGAGTTATATTCTAAATAAAAGAAAATATTATTTTCTATTTATATTTTTATTATTTATAAACGAGTGTAAAGAGAAAATACAAATAAATACTTAGGATACGCATACGTAAGAGGTAAAAATTTTAAAGGTTAAAAACCTATTAGGAGGTAAAAATGATTGAATTTGAAAAACCAAACATCGAATGTGTGGAAGCAGACGATAAGAGGAATTATGCAAAATTCATATGTGAACCGTTAGAGCGTGGATATGGTATGACAATAGGTAATTCTTTAAGAAGAATATTGTTATCATCATTACCAGGTGCTGCTATAACAAGTATTAAAATAGATGGCGTATTACATGAATTTTCTACAATTAAAGGAATTGTAGAAGATGTTCCTGAGTTAATTGTTAATTTAAAGAATGTTAGATTAAAAGTTTCAGATAATGAAGAAAAAGTAATTAGAATAGTACACAAAGGGGTTGGAGAAATTACAGCTGCTGATATAGAGACTGATGGTACTGTTGAAGTTTTAAATAAAGAATTACATATAGCAACAGCTTCAGAAGAGGCTGATTTCACATTGGAAATGACAGTTAATAGAGGTAGAGGATATAATGTAGCAGAAAAGAATAAAAAAGATAATAATCCAATTGATGTATTACCTATAGACTCAATTTTTACACCTGTAAAAAAAGTAAACTATACAGTAGAAAATACTAGAGTTGGACAAATGGTAGATTATGACAAGCTTACTATTGAAGTTTGGACAGATGGAAGTTTAAAACCATTTGAAGCTTTAAGTTTAGCTGCTAAAGTTATGGTAGGACATTTAGAATTATTTATAGACTTATCAGAAACAGCAAAGAATACTCAAGTAATGGTAGAAAAAGAAGAATCTAAAAAAGAAAAAGTTTTAGAAATGCCAATTGAAGAACTTGAACTTTCTGTTAGATCTTATAATTGTTTGAAAAGAGCTGGAATTGCAACTGTTGAGGATTTAGCAAATAAATCTCAAGAGGATATGATGAAGGTTAGAAATTTAGGAAAGAAATCACTAGATGAAGTGACTAATAAGTTAATAGCATTAGGATTAAGTTTTACAATTGAAGAAGAATAATAACTATTTAAATTTTAAAGAGAGGTGAAATAAAGTGGCAGGAACAAGAAAACTTGGAAAACCAACTGATCAAAGATTAGCAATGTTAAAATGTTTAACAACTGATTTTTTATTAAATGGTAAAATAGTAACAACAGAAGCTAGAGCTAAAGAAGTTAAAGCAATAGTTGATAGTGTTATAGCATTAGCTGTTAAAGAAAAAGATAACTTTGAAGAAGTAGAAGTAAAAATTGTTAAAGCAAAATTAGATAGTAAAGGAAGAAAAGTTACTGAAAAAGTAACAAGTAAAAATGGTAAGGAATATTTAAAAGTTGTTAAAGAAACAACAATGGAAAAAAGACAAAAAGATTTACCATCAAGATTGAATGCTAGAAGAAAAATAATGACAAAAGTTAATAAAGTTAAAGATATTGACTTAATGAATAAATTATTTAATGAAATTGCACCAAAATATGCAGATAGAGTAGGTGGATATACACGTATATTGAAAATGGAACCAAGACGTGGAGATAATGCAGATGTAGCTTTATTACAACTAATATAAAATATAATAAAAATATATAGCACCATAAATATTAGAATACAAAAAATGTTCTAATATTTGTGGTGCTTATTTAATGTAACATAACTTCTGAATTTTACATAATATGATAATAAAGGAGGAAGATAGTATGTTAACATTTATTTTGCAAGTAATAGGTTGGATAATATTTATATATGGTTTTTTAAGTTTATCTCAAGATATATTGTCAGAACTTACATATAATAAAATAAACCATAATATGAAAATAATTGTTTTAGCTAAAAATTTAGAAAACGATTTAGAAAATTTTACTAGGGAATTAGCTAATTTAAAAAGAAGAAATGGATATAAAAATATTGTTCTAATTGATTTAGAAGAAAAAGATAACATAAAAAATATAATAAAGAAATTTGAAAATGAAGAAGTAAACTTAAAAGTATTAAATAAGCCAGATGGAGAAGAATATGTAGCAAAATGCTTTGATTGACAATAAATATATAGTGTGATATTATAATTAAAATTTTAATCAAGGAAAAGAAAAATGAAAAATATATTTGGAATAATAATATCTTTTGTCTTTATTGGTTTTATTATAATATCGTCTAAGTTATTTGAAAATTCTTCTAAAGAGGCGAGTAGGAAGTATATACATATAATGCTTTCAAATTGGTGGTTAATTGCAATGGTGTTTTTTAATTCTGCAATTTGGGCTAGTATACTTCCAATTATTTTTGTGTTTATAAATTTTATATCATATAAATATAACATAATAAAATCTATGGAAAGAGATGAAAATGAAAGAGATGGTCTAGGAACAGTGTATTATGCTATAACATTACTTATATTATCTATAATTACTTTTGGTCCGTTAAATTATTATAAAGAAATATTTGGACCATTAATTGGATTAGTAGGTGTTATTGTAATGGGATATGGAGATGGAATTGCTGCAATAGTTGGCAAAGCAATAAAGAGTCCATCATATAAAATAGGAACGTCAACTAAAACATTAGCAGGATCATTTGCAATGTTATGTATAACATTTGTTATAGTATCTGGATTTCTTGCTTATATAAAAACCAGTAATTGGTTTATAAAATCGGTTATGATTTCAATTTTGGCTACAATTATTGAAGCAGTTTCAATTAAAGGAACAGATAATTTAACAGTACCAATAATAACATTTGGAATGTTATTATTAGTAATATAAAGGAGAGTTTATGAGTTTAGAAGAAGATATAAAATTAGCCAAAAATGCTAGAAATAATAGTTATTCTCCATATTCAAATTTTACAGTAGGTGCTATTTTAAAATGTAAAAATGGAAAAAGATATATGGGATGTAATATTGAAAATGGTGGTATACAAGCAATATGTGCAGAAAGAGTAGCATTTTCAAAAGCTATATCAGAAGGAGAAAAGGAATTTGAATATATTGTAGTTGATGGAGGAAAAAAAGATATAGAATCTATTGAAGAATGTTTACCTTGTGGATATTGTAGACAATTTATGAGTGAATTTGTAGATAAAAGTTTTAAGATTTATTCTATTGATAAAGAGATTATAAAGGAATATACGATGGAAGATTTATTGCCATATAGTTTTAAATTGACATAATGTGCATGAAAATGTTATAATATATAAAGATTTTATTTAGATGAAACTAGAGAATAATTTCTAACACAAAAGAAAAGGAGAGAAAAAATGAGTTATTGGTTAACAACATCAATGAATGTAGCAAACAAACGGAAGGAAACATTAGAGTTTCTAGATAGTAAGAATCAGACGTTTTTTTTACCTAATGACAAAGTATGGGTAACTGGAAGAGTTGAGGAAGAATTTAAACTTGTGTTTAAAGGAATTAGACATAAGTTTTATAGGTCAAGACTTATATCAGTTAGGCTTAGTGGCGAAGTGGATTATATACCAATTATTATATCCGATGAGTTTGTTCCTGATATTGAGAAACAATCATTTCAAAATCAGTTTGTTGAAATTGGAGGAGTATTTCAGTCTGACGATGAATATGATAAGTATGGGAAAAGACATCTAAGATTATTTTTGTATGCTAAATTTATTGGTATTTGTGAAGAAGTATTACAAAATAACATTTATTTGGAAGGACATATTTATAAACCTCCAATTTTTAGGAAAACACCATTAGGGAGAATTATAACGGATTTAATTGTTGCAGTTAATGTGCCAAATCTTAGAAAATCTTTTTATATTCCTTGTATTGCTTGGGGACGGATAGCGGTAAATACTTCTACTTTATGGGTAGGAGACCATATTGCTATTTACGGAAGAATACAGAGCAGAGAATATTTTAAAAAAGATTTTATAAATTCAGAAAGTGGTGTTAAAAAGACTGCTTATGAGATATCAGCTGTTGATGTAAAAGTAATCAATGAAGAATCCGGCTCTTAATGAGCTGGATTTTGCTATAAGTTCGTCATAAACAATAGAATACTGTAAGTAGTAAAAAATAATTAAAAAGTTTCTTGAAGATAATAATGATTATTTTATTAAAATTTAATATAAAAATCTAAAAAAGTTTCGTTAAGTATTATACTTAACGAAATTTTTATATTATAAATTTACTAATAAAAAACAAAAAAGTCAATGGTTTCATATAAAATACTTATTTTAAGTTTTAACTAAAAGTTAATTAAGTAAAATTTAGTAATATCAACGTTTATAGTTATATATTTTTTTCATTAAGTATAATACTTAATGAAAAGTTGAAGGAAAACAGAAGGTAAAAAAGTACAA
>CANRSD010000003.1 GCA_947642355.1 uncultured Clostridia bacterium | reverse complement strand
ACGTTGACTGTCCAGGTCACGCTGACTATGTTAAAAACATGATTACAGGTGCTGCACAAATGGATGGTGCAATATTAGTTGTTTCAGCAGCTGATGGACCAATGCCTCAAACAAGAGAACATATATTACTTGCTAGACAAGTAGGTGTTAAATTTATCGTTGTTTATTTAAATAAATGCGATATGGTTGATGATCCAGAATTATTAGAGTTAGTTGAAATGGAAGTTAGAGATTTATTATCTCAATATGATTTCCCAGGAGATGATATTCCAATTATAAAAGGATCTTCATTAAATGTATTAGAAAGCTCATCTACAGATCCTAATGAGGCTGTATATGCTCCAATCAAAGAATTAATGGCAGCAGTTGACAGCTATATTCCAACTCCAGAAAGACCAATAGATCAACCATTCTTAATGCCAGTTGAAGATGTATTTACAATTACTGGTAGAGGAACAGTTGCTACAGGTAGAGTTGAAAGAGGTATTGTTAAAGTATCTGATGAAGTTGAAATTGTTGGTATTAAACCAGATAGAATGAAAACAGTTATTACTGGTGTTGAAATGTTTAGAAAATTATTAGATCAAGCAGAAGCAGGAGATAACATTGGTGTTCTTTTAAGAGGTGTTCAAAGAACAGATATTGAAAGAGGTCAAGTTATAGCAAAACCAGGAACAATCAACCCTCATACAAAATTTAAATCAGAAGTTTATGTATTAACTAAAGATGAAGGTGGAAGACATACACCATTCTTTAATGGATATAGACCACAATTCTATTTTAGAACAACAGATGTTACAGGTATTATTGAATTACCTGCTGGAACAGAAATGGTTATGCCTGGTGATAATATTGCAATGACTATAGAATTAATTACACCAATTGCTATTGAAAAAGGATTAAGATTTGCTATTCGTGAAGGTGGTAGAACAGTTGGTTCTGGTGTAGTTTCAGAAATTATAGCTTAAATGAAAAATAATATATATATAAGTTTTAGTTTGAAATATAACTAAAACTTTTTTATATTATAAGAAATTTTTTGAGTTGTTAAATACATTGGTCAATATATATTGCTTTATATAATTAAAAAATAAAAGAAAGAGATTTTTATGAAAGATAATGATGAAATAAGAACTTGTGGAAAGATTATTAAGGAAGCAAGAGAAGAGAAAAATATGACAATAAATGACTTAGCATTTGAAATAAAATCAAAAAATGTTACAGAAAAAACAGTAAAAAATTGGGAGGATAATAAAGACTATCCAAATTTAGATATGATATATAAATTGGCATATATATTAGAAATAAATCCTACAGAACTTTTAGTTTTTAGAGATAAATGTAGAAAAAAATTTATCAAAAAAAATAATAAAATAAAGACAAGAAAATTTAATAAAGAGGAATTTGTAGAAAATTTTTATTATATTTTTATTGCAAGTTGTAGAGTGATAATAATTGTTGGAGTTGTCATATTTTTAGTTGCATTTTTAAGATTATATGATAGTTCTATAAATGGTGGAGCTAAAGAAATAGATGATTATTTAGTTAATACAGTTGAAAATCAAACTAGTTATTATAATGAGATTGAAAATAAGGAGAATATTTTTTAGACTTATGGTATAAATTTTATTAAAAGTATTGATTTTTTTTCTAAAAGCACATAAAATAGTAAAAACAAATTTACAAATGACATACAGGAGGTTATTAATTTGATTATATTATTAGATGCAATGGGCGGAGATAATGCACCAGATGCAACGATTAAAGGTGCAGTAATGGCTGCTAAAGAGATAAATAGTGATATATGCTTAATAGGTGATGAAAATATAATTAATAAAAAAATAAAAGATTTTTATGGAAAAGATAAAATTTCAGATCTATCAAACAATTTAAAAATAAAAAATGCTACAGAACAAATAGAAATGGAAGATACGCCAACAGTTGCAATTAAACAAAAAAAAGATTCTTCTATGGTAGTTGGATTTAGAATGCTTAAAGAAGGTGAAGGAGATGTATTTATATCTGCTGGAAATTCAGGAGCACTTTTGACTGGAGCTACATTATTGGTTGGTAGAATAAGAGGTATAGATAGACCAGCAATAGCAGCGATGTTACCATCTGATGGAATAAAAGGATTGCTTCTAATGGATGCGGGTGCAAATACCAATTGTAAACCTTTAAATTTATTACAATTTGCACAAATGTCATCAATATATATACATAATACATTTGGAATAGAAAGACCTAGAATTGGATTATTAAATATTGGAACAGAAGAAACAAAGGGAAATGATTTATGTAAAGAATCATATAATTTAATTAAAGAAAAAGCAAAAGAATATAATATTAATTTTATTGGAAATGTAGAACCTAAAGATTCATTTTTGGGAGAGGTAGATGTTTTAGTAGCAGATGGTTTTACAGGTAATATATTACTTAAATCTGTAGAAGGAATTGGTAAGTTTGTTAAAAAAAGTTTAACAGATAGTTTAACTAAAAATGTGTTAAAAACAATTTGTGCACTTCCAGCACTACCTGCAATTAATGAATTTAAGAAAAAGGCTGACCATAGAATTTATGGTGGAGCACCATTTTTAGGAGTTAAAAAACCAGTATTAAAAGCACATGGGAGTAGTGATGAACTTGTATTTTATTATACTTTAAAACAAGCAGAAGATTTTGTAAAAGGTAAGTCAGTAGAAAAAATGACTGAAGAATTTGAAAAAATTAACCAAAAGTTAAATTAATATTTAAGTTTATAATAAATTTTGTGAAAAAGACTTGACATTTTATCTAACATATATTAAAAATAAAGTATAAAATTTAGAACAGTTACTTGAAAGCAATTAGAAGATTGCTAAAAATAAAGGAGGTATACACAAAATGAGTACTGAGGAAGTTTTTGAAAAAGTAAAAGGAATTATAGTTAGCCAATTAGGTGTTGCTGATACAGCAGTTACAACAGAGGCATCTTTTATAGACGATTTAGGAGCTGATTCATTAGATATAGTTGAATTAGTTATGGCATTAGAAGAAGAATTTGATATGGAAATTCCTGATACAGATGCAGAAAAAGTTGTTACAGTTGGAGACGTAGTAGATTACATAAAAGAAAATGTGTAATATAAATGAAATTAAATTAGAAATACCTTAGATAAACTTATTTTATCCGAGGTATTTTTTTGTAAAAAATACGACCCCTATTTTAGACAAGAAATAGGGGAAGGGGGTATTTGAATTATTCTGGTACTTCTACTGCAATATAGCTATATACCGAATTTGGTATCATAGATTTATCACTAGCAGAGAGTGCCAATATTATGGTCTGACCTGAGTATTTTCTTAACCTTAATACATCAGACCAGTTGTTATCATTATACAGTATGTATTCGTCATACTGATTGCTCCCATGGGAGTTCTCAATACAAACACGAACACGTGCTGTATTTTCTTCATCTACTATACAAGATATAGTAGATTTGCGAGAGGCGTGCTTAGAAATTACAATAGGATGTTCTAAAGCGGCATCTCTACTTACAAATGAATTTTGCTCAAACCCGTTAAACATAATGCTTTTGGGAGATGATGCAACTTCATCTTTGTAAGTTGTTTCTGAAGAAGTGTCTGCAACATCTTCTGAAGATTCCTCGGTATCTTCAGAGTTTTCTTCATCTGTTTCTTCAGAAGTTTCAGAGCTATCATCAGACTCTGAAAATGAGTCAGAAATCTGGTCGATAGTATTTTTGACACCATCTGTAATTTCAGATGGAACTTTGACCTCTTTAGACTTATTAATGAAATTATCTAACCAGTTACTACCTTCATCATTGTTAGATGAATCAGATGGTTCGAAGTCAGAGTCTAGTTCTTCTGAAGAATCGTTACTTTCATCATTAACTGGATCAGTATTACTGCTATTGTCTGAACTGGCAATAAATGCAAAGTAGCCTTCATAAATGCCTTTTCCAAATGTTTTATCCAGCTCAGTCTGCTCTTCGGAAAATACAGCCATAATGACAACTATTTCACCATTTTTAAATGCATTAGCATTTATAGTAAAACTATTATTACCATTGTCTTTAACTCCTGATACTACAACAAAGTCTTTTATCTTGTCTACTGCTCCATCAATGATATTTCCAAGAAAATCATTTTCCTCAGTAGTGGAGTTATTTGGTAAAGATGTTGTAAGTGATACGTTTTTTATTTTATTGTCTGCTAAATCAAACACAAGTGAATTTTCTCCACTTAATATTAGATTTTCAGCATTTTCAGAAGCTTTTTTGGAACTATCATACCAGTTAAGACTTTCACCATTTAAACTAGCTTGTAATGTTCCAGAAGCAGTTTTCCTAGGGCCATATGTAGCAGGGCTTTCTGTTGATAGATATTTAGTTGCTATGATAAGTGTAAGTAAGATAATAAAGAGTAAAACAATAGCTATGACTTTCTTTTTCATTCAAATTCCTCCTATAATCTTGGCTATAAGGATAGCCAGACCAATTTAATTGTTATAATTTAGTGTCAAAGTACCCCTACTTTGATACATTATAATTATATCAAAATTAACATAAACTGTAAAGTTTGAGATATAATTGAAGTAATATTTCAATAAGTTAACATTTGTATATAAAGACTTGAATTATTTGTAAAATAGTATATAATATTAAATATTTATATAAAAAAGAAAGGGGTATAATTTTAGTGACAGAAAATAATATAAAAAGATGTGAAGAAGTAATTGGTTATGAGTTTAAAAATATTGGACTTCTTAAAAATGCATTGACTCACACATCATTTGCATATGAACATAAAGTAAAAAGTAATGAACGATTAGAATATCTTGGAGATAGTATATTAGAATTTGTAAGTAGTGAATATTTATTTAAAAATTATAATAATTTGAGTGAAGGAGAAATGACTAAAGTTAGAGCATATGCAGTTTGTGAAGATAGTTTGTATAAAATAGCTTTGAAGCTTAATTTTAGTGATTTCTTATATTTAGGAAAAAGTGAAAGATCTGAGAAAAATAAAAAGAAGGCAATTTTAGCAGATAGTGTAGAAGCAATTATTGCCGCTATATATTTAGATTCTAATATTGAAGAAGCTAAGAAATTTATTTTAAAAAATATAAAAGAAGAAATAGAATTTGCAAGTCATAATGTTGGAGTAAAGGATTATAAAACAGTATTGCAAGAAAAATTACAAGTTCATGGAGATGTAAAGATTATTTATACAATTATTGGTGAAAGCGGTCCAGATCATGAAAAGACATTTACTGCAGAAGTAGAATGTGAAGGAAAAAAATTAGCTAAGGGAAAGGGAAAAAGTAAAAAACTTGCTGAAATGGAAGCTGCAAAAAATGCATTAGAATATATTAAGTAGGAGGTGAAGAATGAAAAAGCAGTATATAATTCCAATATTTGTACCACATTTAGGATGCCCTAATGAATGTACATTTTGCAACCAAAGAAAAATTAGTGGACAGTTAAAACCTGTTACAGAAAATGATGTTAGAGAAACAATAGAATATTATTTAAACAGTTTTAAAGAAAAAGAAACATATAAAGAGGTAGCTTTTTTTGGTGGTAGTTTTACTGGAATTGATATAGAGACTCAAAATAAATTGTTAGGTGCTGCATATGATTATATAAAGGAAAAGAAGATAGATGGAATTAGAATATCTACAAGACCAGATTATATTGATAAACAAACATTAAAAAGATTAAAAAAGTATAAAGTAAAAACAATAGAACTTGGAGTTCAATCATCAAATGATTATGTATTAAGAAAAAATAAGAGAGGACATACATTTGAAGATGTAAAAAAAGCTTCAAAACTTATTAGATGGTATAGATTTAATTTAGGTCATCAAATGATGGTAGGAATGCAAGATAGTAGTAGTTTAGATGATTTAAAAACAGCTAAAGATTTAGCAAAATTAAAACCAAAAATAGTAAGAATATATCCAGTATTAGTGATTAAAGGGACAGAACTAGAAGAGGAAATGAAAGCTGGAAGATATGAACCTTTAGAGTTACATCAAGCAGTTGAAAGATGTAAAGAAATATCATATTTTTTTAGTAGTAAGAAGATAAATGTTATTAGAATAGGGCTTCAAACAACAGAAACTATTTGTAGTCCAGATAAGGAGTCTAGTGAAGTAATTGCTGGACCATATCATGAGACATTTAGACAGTTAGTAGAAGCTGCAATTTATTATGATACTATTGTTGAAAAAATAAAAAATTTTAATACTAATGTAAAAGAAGTAGAAATAAGAGCTAATCCACAAGATATTAATAATGTTATAGGTTATAAACGTGAAAATATAAATAAATTGAAAGAAATGTATGATGTTGATGTAACAATTGTACAAGATATAAAATGTCCTATATCTAAAATAGAAGTTAAAGTCTTAAGAAAGTATAAAGATTTTAAAGATGATAAAGATTTAATTGCAAAATAAAAAATCTTGCCTTAAAATGGCAAGATTTTTGTATATTTAACTCAAAAAAGAAAAATAATATCTTTAAGGAGATTTTTTAAAGTGAAATTAAAAGATATTTTTAAAGATATTTTTCTTACATTAATAGGTTGTATATTAGCTGCGTTTGGTACTGCTTGTTTTTTACTTCCAAATAAGTTATCAAGTGGTGGATTTTCAGGTATTGCAACTCCTATATATTATTTATTTAATATAAAAATGGGAACTACTATAATTCTTTTAAATATACCGCTTTTTATTTTAGCTTATATAAAACTTGGTAAATATTTTGTAGGAAAGACTATTATATCTACAGTTGCATTTTCATATTTTATTGATATCTTTGAAAGAATTAACTCATTTATTTATGATAAGTTTTTAGCAAGTATTTATGGAGGAATTTTAATTGGAGTAGGTTTGGCATTAGTATTTAAAGCAGGCAGTTCTACTGGGGGATCTGACTTAATAGCTAGTCTTGCTGGTGCATATAATTCTAATATGAAAGTTGGAAGGATACTAGTAATATTAGATTTCATAATAGTTTTATGTAATTTACTTGTATTTAAAAATATTGAAATTGGATTATATTCTTTTATAGCTATATTTTTAAATGGAAGAATGTTAGATTTGGTATTTGAAGGTATTAATTTTAGTAAGATGATATATATAATATCAGATAAGTATGATGAAATTGCAAAATTAATTAGTTTAGAACTTGAAAAAGGTGCAACTGGATTTTATGGGAAAGGTTTATATACTAATAAAGACAGACTTATTATTATGTGTGTTACTAAAAGAAACAATATAGTTAAAATAAAGGAGGTTGCTAAAAAGGTAGATAAAAATGCTTTTATAATTATAACTGATGCAAGGGAAGTTTATGGACTAGGTTTTAAGAAATAAAAGGGACGGTTCTTTTTTCCATATTTGGCGAATTTTGTAAAAAAATATATAATAATTATGTAACCATAGGAATATATTTTTAATAAAGAAAGGAAAAAACAATTATGAACGCAGCATTATTAAAAAAATTTTTTAATGTATAGATTTTTTTTGGTTTTTATGATATTATAGAAAAAAAGTTAATATTCGGGTGTCGCCAAGCGGTAAGGCATCGGACTCTGACTCCGACATTCGTTAGTTCGAATCTAACCACCCGAGCCAAAAGAAAAAACGGATGTAATCCTTCTAATTTAAGAATTATGACCGTTTATATTTTTAAATTTAATGTAATTTTAATGCAACTAGTTATTTAATGTAATCATATAATTTTGAAATTTTAGTAATTCATCATCTTTAAATTTATTAAAAACAGAAGTGTATGTATTTAATGTTGTTTCTATATCTTTGTGCCCTAATAATTTTTGCAAAACTACAGCTGACATCCCACTTTCAATACAGCGAGTTGCATATGTATGTCTAAGCATATGTGTGTTCACATTGCTTAGTCTTAAATGTATTATTTTAATTTCATTATTTTTATCTTTTCTTTTTAAATCAGTTATTATAACTTTTATATTTGCGTTTTTGCAAATTCTTTTAAATTGACTATTTATTGTAGATGGAGATATAAACGTGTTATTTTCAAAAAATAAGAAGTTATTAGTTTGAGAAATTAATTTATTAAATATAGGAATTAAAACGTCTAAAAATGGAATTTCACGCATACCAGCATATGTTTTTGTTGATTTCCCTAATATTACTTTATCATTTTTATCTTTGCTTAAGGTTTTTGATATTTTAATTATTTTATTTTGTATATCAATATCATTTTTAGTCAAAGAAAGTATTTCTCCAACTCTCATTCCTGTATAAATTGCAATATAGAAAACTTCTTTATATTTATAATCTTTTTTTAACTCATTTAAAAATAATTTTTGTTCTTCTATTGTTAAGGCTTCTACCTTTTTATCAACTTTTATTGATTTCGGTTTTACAACAGCCCCTTTAACATTAAATATATTTGAGCTTATTATATTATTAAGTACAGCTTTATCAAGTGTGGCTGAAATAAGACCATATATTTTTGATATAACTGAATTTGAATAGTTTTTAATTAGTGCTAAAGATGAATTAATATCAATTGCTTTTATATTCTGTATTTCCATTTTTGATATTGGAAGAGTTTCTATTATTTTAGCTGTTAATGTTTTTCTTCTATAAGTTGACTGTGATATTACATTAGCTTCAAATTGTTCATCAATTATATTATTCATCAAATCTATTAAGGTAATATTGTTTTTTTCAATAAAAGTTTTATTTTGAATTTCGGCTAATGTTTTTATTATTTTTTCTTTAACTTCTTTTCTACTATTTCCATATACTGATTTACGATTTAACTTTCCATTATCTTTTCTTCCAGCAGTAAATTGACCTATCCATTTATTAAGTTTTTCTGAGTAATAAATTGTTCCTTCTCCATTTCCTCTTTTTGACATAAAAATACCTCCATTTTCTTTAATAAATTTTAAATTTACTATTGAAAATAGAAGGATATTCATATATAATAAAAATATGATTTACTTTCAATAGTAATCTGTAGAGGAATATATGTATCGGTTCGTGGTTGTATTAATACATTTATTCCTTTTCATTTATTTTAATTAAGAACTTATGTTTTGTCAATAAATAAAATATATTTTTCAATCAGTGTTTTTGATTATTAAGAGTAGTTATTTTACCAACCAGTTATTTCCATTAATTTATAACTAGCAACTGATTTTCCATCTCCTAAAGAACCTAAAGCTTTAAATTTCCATAATCCATTCTGTTCTAAATTATTAATATTAGCTAAAGCAGTTCCAATTTGTGCACCATCAGAGTCATATAAATTGAAAGTAACTTGAACATAAGAATATTGTTTATCTGTATTATTTTTTATTGTACCTTCTATTGTATAACTTAATCCATATTGATCTGAACTTCCAGTGTGACCATCTTCTAAAGTAAATTTTTCTTGTTTATTAGTAGCTGTTGAGCTAGATGGTGTTGTACTATTATTTGAACCAACTGCAGTACCTATTATTGCTATAACAATAATAAGAAATATTATTGCTCCAATTGATTTTTTTTGCTTTTTACCACAATTTAAACAAGTTTTAGCAGATTTACTTATTTCATTTCCACATTCCTTACATTTTTTCATTGCCATAATAAATTCCTCCTTAAATTATTATATATTTTAAAACGTTAAAGACATGTAAAGTATAGTTATTATTAGACATTTGTATTATTTTTTATAAAAAATATAAATAGTATTGCTACTATTATTAATTATTATTAATAATCTATTAAATTATTTTCTCTGTAGTATTCATAAGCATTTTGCAATAATTCTTGAGACACTTCTAATTGTTCTGCTATTTCATATGAATATTTATAACCTTTTTCAAATAAGTTTTTAAGTTTAATAAGAGGTACTAGAGTTTTGAATTGCCATTTTCTAGCTCGATATTCACATTTTCTTTTTAACACTATATCGTCGTTTAAATGATACAATGCGTTGCAATAATAATGTCCGAGTTCTTCAGTAAGAATTTCTTTTTCATCAATTGAATTTTCTATTTTATTATAATTTAAAGCAACATAATAGCTTTTATCAATTTCAAAAATTCTAGCTTTACAGTTTGTCCAATAATATTTTAAAATTTCGATTTTTTCTTTTTCAGCAATTTTATAAATATCTAAATTATTCATTTTTTTCCTCAGTTTTTTTCTTATTTTTAATAAATTCAACGAATTGCTTTACTTCTTCTATTTGTTTTTCTGAAAGTCCTGAAACATCTACACCATCATAAGAAGCAAATTTAAAGTCGTTTTCATTAGTTTTTGCTGGATTTCTTTTGTCAGATTTCCCGAAGAAGATAATCAGTAGAAACGCCAAAGTATTCTGCAAGTTTTATTATTTTTTCTGGTGATAAGTCCCTTTTTTCTTTTTCATATAATCCAAATGCTTGAGATGATACACCAATAATAGTACCTGCTTGTTCTTGAGACATATTTAATTCTTCTCTTAATAATTTTAATCTATTCACAAAATACACCTCTGCTATAATTATAAAACAAATTGTTTATTTTGTAAATACTTTTAAAAATTTTTTTATTACAGTTACAACTATTTAAAACATTTTGTTTTAAAAAATATTAAAAAACTATTGACACGAAACAAAATGTTTGATAATATAATTACACAATGAAACAAAATGTTGAAGAAAGGAGGCGGATAAGTTGAAAAAAAATCTTAAAAAATTGAGAGAAGAAGCAAATTTAACTCAAGAACAAGCTTCAAAAATATTAGACATTACTAAAGAATATCTGTCAATGTTGGAAAATGGAACCAGAAATCCAAGTGATATTTTGAAAGAAAAAATGTCAAAATTATATAAAGTTGAAATATCAGATATTTTTTTAGCTGTCAAAGAAACAAAATGTTTCAAAAAGAAAGCAAGTTAAATAGAGAAGAGGTAATTGAAAATGTTAAATTTAAATTATTTAAAAAATTAACCACGAACCGATACAAAAAAAGAAAGGAGAAAAAAATGAAAACGAAAAAATCTATTGTAACATTTGAAAATCTTCCAGATACAATAACACCTTATGACTATGCAGACTGGAGAGGAATTGGAGAAAATAAAGCAAGAGAAATTTTTAATTCAAAAGGATTTCCTCGAATTAAAGGTGTAGGAGTAAAACAAGTAGCTGATAAAAGAGCAGTTTTATTATTTGATTTAGGATTAAATCAAGAAGAAAAGCAAGAAATCTTAAAAGAATTAGCAAAGCAAATAATTTAGGAGGAAAAACACAAATGAAAGAGCTAAAAGTGCAAATTATGATGTTAATATTTCTAATAGTTTTAATATATATAAACTGTTTTATCATTAGTTTATTAGAAAAAATATTAACAAATGTTAACCCAGTTATATTAATAGCAATGATTTGCTGTTTGATATATAAAATTTTAGATAAGGAGGTTATTTGATATGTTGCAATATTATCAGGAATTACTTAATGAATGTATAGACATTCAAGAACGTGAGAATACACAAAAGATTTTAAAAGCTATATTTGCTTTTATGAAAGGAGAAAAATAAAAAAATGAATGGAATTTTATTAATAATTATATTGTTACTAATTTATATAGATATTTTAGTAATATATGCAATTTTTTCACAACATAAAGTAATTGATATGCAAAGAGCTGAGTATAACATTTTAGAAACTAATATAGATTTGTATAAAGAATCTTGTGAAGGCTTAAGAAATGATATTGAAACTTTAGAGTTGAAAAATAGAACTTATGAAATTAACTTCAAAAAGCTAAAAAGTCTTTATAATAGTGCTTACATTATGAGTGAAGAAGAATTTTTAAACAAAATAAAAACGATATTAGAGAGCGTCGAAACTAACTAATATCAAAATAATTTAAAATATTTAGATAAATACTTCTTATAGTATTTTAACATAAAGATTAGAAAATAACAAGTAAAAGTACATTGAAAATTGAATAAGTTTATCAGGCAATACAGTGAAACTTTAGCGAAAAACATTGACAGTTTTTACTATTATGATAAAATGTATGTAGAATTATTTTGCTTTACAAAATATATTATTATAGGGGGAGGAATTTATATGATGAATAATATAAAAGAATATATAGAAGAATTGACTACTCAGATTTTATTAGATAATGATATGTTATATAAAGTCCCTGTTAATATTGTTAAACTAGCAAATAATTATGGAATTGATGTATATGAAGCTGAGTTAGATAATAAAATTTCTGGTGCAATTAGATATAATGCAGAAAATGATAAATTTGAAATTTTAGTAAATAAAAATAATGCGGAAGTTAGACAGAGATTTACTATTGCTCATGAATTAGGACATTATTTTTTGCATGAAAGTATTTTAAAGAGTAGTGATGTTCATATAGATACATTATATAGAACTTCATCAGAAACAAATATAACAACAAAAGAACAAGAGAAAGAAGTAGATTATTTTGCAGGAGCTCTACTTATAAATAAAATGGCAGTAGAAAAAATAATAAGCAATTATAGTATAGAAGAAATGTCTGAGATTTTTGGAGTATCATCTTCTGCTATGACTGTAAGACTAAATATATTAGAATTATTTTGAGTAAAAATATTCCTGCAACAAATGCGAAAGAAGAAGTATTAAAGAAATTTAATAATAAGCCAAAAGAAATAGACAATAGACCGGAGCAACAACTAAGTGAGTTTGAAAACAAGTGGAACATGAACAATAAAATTATAGAGCTATTTGCTAATAATATAGAAAAAGACCAAGAATTACGACAAGGATATGCTAAAATATTAATTGGTATATTAGTAATAGAACTAATAGCACTAATTGTTATATTTATTTTAGCTGGTTGTAAGGTTCTTAATTATTCAGAAAATGTTTTTAATATATTTATATCTGGAGGAATTGCAGAAATATTTATATTAGTTAGAGTAATTGTTAAATATTTATTTAAAGATAATCTAACAGAAGCTTTAAAAATTATAATAGAAAATAACAACAAGCCTAAATATAAAATAAAAAATCATAAAAATAATAAATCTGATAAACCTAGAGAAATCTAGGTTTTTGTGTTGGAAAAAATATTTTAAAAAAGTTTTAAAAAAGTATTGACAACACGGATACCGTAATATATAATACAAACATAGCAAGAGGGTACCGTAAAAAGACCTGCTATGGAAAGGAGGCAATCCTATGATAAAATTCATAAAAAAAGTGCTTGCAGCCCGCAAAGCAAAACAAGCACAAATTCGTAGACAAGCTCGTAATAAACAACAACTTAAAGAAATCTACGAAGGATTGAACGAGAGAGGCTATTAAGCCTCCTCACTTCTCCATATATTATATATTAAATAGATATATAAGTCAAGGAGATGGTAAAATGAAGAAAGAAAACGATATGTATAGTAGAACAGGAAAAGTAATATTTGCAAAAGATGGTAAAGGGGGATATACTCCTAAAATATCAATTCCAATTACTTGGCTTAGAGACATGGGAATAACTGATATAGAAAGAGGAATTGAATTACAATATGATGAAAAAAACAAGGTTTTTTATGCAATAAAAGAAGGAAAAAGAAAAGAACTAAATTTAATGTGTGAAACAGAAGAAAAAGATAATAAAACAGTATTAGTTTTACGAAAGAAATATGAGGATGGAAAGAAAAATTTGCATAGAAAATATTTAAAAAGTAAAAATCTTACTATAAAAGGATATAGTAAGAAATATATGATTAAATAAATAAGAAACTATTTAAAACTGCTCAACGTCTGGTAAACTTAGACAGTTTTAAATAGCCCCAAAAACTATTTATAAAAATAGTCTATTAGTAGTGCTTTAAAACACTATAAATAATGATAACAAATAATAGCCTTTTTTTCAAGTAGTTTTTGGATATTTGAAAGGGAGGTTATTTTTTATGGAAAATACAAATTTAATAGAAGAAAATAGACAATTAAAAGAAAGAATAAAAGAACTTGAAAACTTATTACAAAGAAAAAGTAGTAGCAATTCAAGAATTTACGATGAAATTAGAGTGATGATAATAAATAAAGTATCAAAAGAAGTTAACGTTGAAAATTTAGAAAAAGACTGGATGAAAAAGAGTACGTTACAAAGAGCTGAAAGACAAATAATGAAAGACTTAAAGTGGGACTTAAGAGTAAGAACAATAAAAGACTTTACATCAGAACATATAGAACAAGCAAGAGAATACATTAGCAATTATATATTAGATGAAGATTTAAAAAAATCAAGATGGAGGAATTAACATGGATATACAAGATAAATATGACGAATTGGATAATATAGTTAGTACATTAGATAGATTAATAGATGACATTAAAGATAAAGGTTATATTGCAGAATTGCAAGAAATTAAATGGAGTGCTCAGAATGAGTTAGAAGAAGTAGAAAAACAGTTAGAACAAGAAAACAATGAAGAATTGAAGGATAGGCAGAGAGAATATATAGCTATGCAAGGATTTTAGGAGGTAAATATGGACTTTGAAGAGAAAGATGAAGAATACTCTAACAAACAGAATAAAAAAATACCAGTATTTCATACGAATAAATATAGACAAGCTAAAGCAAGGGCTATAGAACTTATTAAAGAAAAGAAATATGGACTATCAGAGGCAGATTTTTGGATATTAATGAATGAAGGAAAAGGTGGAAATATGTATTATACTACTTTAATTATTAGTCACAATGGTTGTTTAAAAATTAATGATAATCTAAAAGATAAATTTGCACCTAAGTCAGTAGAAATAATACAGAATGGATATAACAATGAGTTAATTTTCAAATATTGTAATGATGATCAGGGGATATTTGAAGTTGGAGAAGTAAGTGCTAAGAATTGTAAAAATGAATATCCTTATGCAATGGCTTTAAAAAGATGTTTTGATAGAGTGGTATTAAAACTAAGTAAATTAGCATTTGATGGAATATTAAGTGATAGTGAAGCAGAAGATGAAAAAAAGACAATAGATGAAGAAGATGTAAAAAATGAATTAATAAGTCAAACTAAAATAGAAGCTTTAGAAAAAGCTATTAAAAAATACAAAATGCCAAAAGAAGTAGTAGATATTGTTTTATCTAATTATGAATATAAAGAATTAAAAGATATTCAGGAAAAAAATTATATGAATGTAGTAAATGATTTATCATTAAATAAGTAGGTGATTATATGGAAACTACTGGAGTAATTAATAATATCAATATAGATTATGAAACTAGAAAACCGCAAATAACACTTTTATTAGATAGTCAAGAAATTAATACTATTGAGAAACTAAACGGCTTAAAACTTAATATAGAGCTAAAGAAATGGTATAAAAAAAGGTCATTAGATGCTAACTCTTACTGTTGGGTATTATGTGACAAAATTGCTAAAGAATTAACAACAGATGAGAATGTCATTACTAAAGAAACTGTATATAAAGATAGCATTTTAGATATAGGAAGTTTTGTACCATTTATAGTAGAAGAAAGTAAATTTCAAAGATTTAAAGAAATATGGGAAAAGCAGGGCTTAGGTTTTTTAGTACAAGAAGTTAGCAGAAAAGATAAATGTGTAAAAGTAAATTGTTATTATGGATCTAGTACATATGATTCTAAAGAAATGAGTTTACTTATTAATAGTATTGTTGAATTAGCTAAAAGTTTAGACATAGAAACAAAAACACAACAGGAAATAGATAGTCTTTTGAAGGAGTGGAAATGAAAAGTATAGTTAGTAATAATGAAGAATGTTTTTTCTGTAAAACAACTCGAAATTTACATTTACACCATATCTATTTTGGACCTAACAGAAAGATATCAGATAAAAATGGATTTACAGTTTATTTATGTGCTTATCATCACAACATGAGTAATGATAGTGTACATAGTAATAGAAAATTAGATTTAAATTTAAAAAAATATTGTCAGATAAGATATGAACGAAAACATACAAGAGAAGATTTTATACAACTAATAGGAAAATCTTATTTGTAGAAAGGAGTACAAATGAACTTTCTAAAGCAAATTATCACATATTATAAAGTACTACCAAATAATCCTTTAAGTTCAAATGCTCAAGCTCTTTATTTTTATTTATTAAATAAGGACAATGAGTTAGGTTGGATAAAGGAATTTACAGTAGCTAACTCAATAGTAATGGGATATACAAGTTTAAGTAGGCAGGCTTTAGATAGAGCAAGAAATGAGCTTAAGTCAAAAGGTTATATTGATTATAAAAAAGGAACTGGAAATCAAGCAGGAAAATATTTGATTGTTAGTTTTGTTACACAAGATGATACGCAATCAGTTACACAAAGTAATACACAAAATGATATACAAAGCGGGCACAGTTTGAGCACATTATATAAACAAAATAAAACTAAACAAAATAAGATAGTATCTGCTGATGTAATAAAAGAATATGAATTAAATATAGGATTAATAACTCCAGCTACAGCAGAAAGATTAATAACATATGAAGATGATTTATCAGATGAGGTTATAGTACAAGCTATAAAAATTGCTAGTGTAAGAAATAAAAAATCAATGTCATATGTTGAAGGAATTTTAAAAGATTGGGTTAGAAAAGGTGTCAAAACATTAGCTGATATTGATACAGAGAATCAGAATTTTAAAGCTAAATTTGAAGTTAAGCAGGAAACAGAGGAAGAGAAAATGGCACGCAAGATAAAAGAATTAGAGGAGGCAATGAAAGATGACGAATTCGGAATTCATTGAAGTAACAGATGAAATAGAGAAATTTTACGAAAAAGAATTAACAATAGAACAAAAAAAGATTTGGTTTTCTGAAATTAAAAATTTAACAAAAGAACGATATAGACAGATAAGTAGAGAAGCATATAAAACATTAAAATTTATGCCTAAATTAGCAGATATAATTTTACTTCAAAATACAACACCTATCATAAAAAACAAAGATATTGAAAACCAAGAAGAATGTAGTATATGTAAAAATAAAGGTTTTTTAACATATAAACAAAAAATGGATGGTATTGAATACGAATGTTTAGCTAAATGCACTTGCTCTAATGCTATGAAGTATGCAAAGTATCCATCTGCAAAAGAATTAAATTTATTCTATGAGGAAGTAAAATAATGAAAATATTTGAATATTTAAGAAATTTAATTAATAGAACAACAGAAAAGGAAGAATTGAAAGAAGAGAAATCAGAAGAATCAGAACAAGAATATGTTATGGCATATTCAAAAATAGAATCATTTGAAAATTGTTACGTAGTAACAGACTATGTAAAAAGTGAAAGAAAAGTTTTTAACTTAGAAAATAAATTAGAAAAACAAATGAAAATTAAACTTTAGGAGGAATTTTAAATGATAATAGTGAGTCAAGATAGATGTAACTTTGTTAATTTTGACAATGTAATAAATATAGGATTAGAAGAAAGAAGTACACTAACTGATGTTATACAAATTACAGCAGAAACAAGTGGACATGCAGTTATTTTAGGAAAGTATGAAGAAGAAAGGGCAAAAGAAGTATTAAATGAAATAAATATAGCATATTCAGATTTTCAATATTTTAAGTATGTTGAAGAGAAATCAAAACAAAGCATTGGAATTAAAATTTATCAAAGATATGGAAATCTTGATGTATATGAAATGCCCAAGGAGTAAAATATGGAATTTAAAGATAAAGAAAGTAAAGCACTATATGAATATTACAAAAGTATATATTTGGAGGATTAGATGAAAATAATTGAATTATTTGCTGGTATAGGAGCTTGTAGCAAAGCATTAGAAACTTTAGAAATAGATTTAGAGATTATAGATGCAGTAGAAATAGATAAATTTGCTATAGCTAGTTTTAACGCAATGCATAATACAAATTTTGGAACTCAAGATATAAAAACATATAACAAGAAATTTAATAATATAGATTTAATATCTCATGGTAGTCCATGTCAAGATTTTTCAATAGCAGGTAAGCAAGCTGGAGGAGATATAGGTAGTGGTACTCGTAGTAGCTTAATGTACGAAACAATAAGAGTGGTTGGAGAAATTAGACCTAAATATGTTTTATGGGAAAATGTAAAGAATCTATTAAGTAAGAAGCATAGACATAATTTTGACAGCTATATAGAAATGATGGATAAATTAGATTATAACTCATATTATCAAGTTTTGAATGCTAAAGATTATAACGTACCTCAAAACCGAGAAAGAGTATATACAGTAAGCATTAGAAAAGATATTGATAATAATACTTTTAAATTTCCAGATAAAGAAGAATTAAAGATAAGACTTAAAGATATATTGGAGGAAGCGGTAGAAGAGAAATATTACTTAAAAGAAAGAGGATTAAAGTATATAAATAAAAGATTGGGAAATTATACACAGCTTATAAAATCCGATACAGAAGTTGCACATTGTCCTATTACAGCTTTAGGAAACGCTAATTGGACAGGGAATATGGTTTTAGATGATACTAACAAGTGCATTAAAGTTGGAGAGTTAGATATTAAAGGCCAGGATAATATTAAAAGAGTATATGCTACAGAAGGAATTAGCCCTACTCTTACTAATATGCAAGAAGGAAATAGACAACCTAAAATTCTAGTAAAAAATGCAACAAAGCAAGGTTATGTAGAAGCTTTTGAAGGCGATAGTATAAATTTAGCTTATCCTAATAGCAGGACTAGAAGAGGAAGAGTTGGAAAGCAAGTATCACAAACTTTAACAACAAATAGTAATATTGGAGTTGTAACTCCAGGGATAAAGATTAGAAAACTTACACCAAAAGAATGTTGGCGATTAATGGGATTTAGCGACAAAGATTTTTATAAAGCAAAATCTGTAGGAATTTCAGACACACAATTATATAAACAATCTCGGAAATAGTGTTGTCGTAGCAGTTTTAGAGAAGATTTTTAGAAAAATGTTTTTGGGGGATTTGGGATTATAGAATTACAAGCAATAAATAAAAAAGTAAGGAATACTTTAGAAAGAAGGTAGAAAGATGTTAAGAAAAAAAGACGATGTAAGTTTTTAAAATTTTAAAAAGTTTGGATTTAAATATGGGGCAAGAGATAAATTTATATATAAAACGACAAGCAATAAGATTGAATCAACAATATATATAGATTTATTGCCTTCCCATAACAACAAAAACGAATTAAAAATAGAATGTCCAAGTTATTCTATTCCAGAAAAAATTACTGACAAATCATACGATTTAATAATAGCAGGATTAGTAGAAAAAGTTTAAGAAATGATTAAATGTTAATACTAACAATATGAAAAAAGAAGAAATTTTGAAATTTTGGAAACAAGGTTTATCTAAAAACAGAATAGCAGAAATGTATAAAAGAGAATACAATCAGCAAATAAAGTTTATAAGATTAGAACTAGTAAATCGACATTTTGGAAGATTTATTAGTACAAATGAAGCTTTAGCTGTAGTAGAAAAAGTTATTTATGAAGAGGTGATGAAAAAGTGACAGAAGTAGGAGAATATGGAAGAACTAATACAGGAAAAATATTTATATTTGCATTTTTAGAATATGATGGAGGTAGAAGAGATAATGATAAAGTAATATTAATTGAAAATGGAAAAATTACAAATAAATTTTATTATTTTAAAACTAATGAGAAAATAGTAAAACATTCAAAAAATATAATAGACTTAATAGAAGATACAGATGTGTTACAAGTTGAAATAAGTGAAGAATGGGTAGCAAAAGAAGACACTATTAGATTTATTATAGTAGGTCAAACATATTTAATAGAAGAAATAAAAGAAGCTTTAGAGAATGGTATATACAAGATTAAATCAATAGTAACAAAAGAACAATTTAAATCAGTAGAATATGAGGTGTAGAAATGAAATTAGATAAATCGATGACAGGAAAATTTGTAACAAGGATAAAAGAATGTGACTGTAAAAATGGTAATTATGATAATAGTTACATAGGAGAAAAGTTAAAATTACTTAGTTTAGATGATAATTTTATACGTTGTGCAACAAGAGACTTTAAAACAAAATTAGATTACAGATGGAATGATGATAATTGGGAACTATATGTAGACTATGACATGATAGATATTAATAATTTATCTACAGATGAATTATATTTGATTAAAGATGCATTAAAAGCATTATTAATATATGATACGAACAAAAAAATAAAAAATTTAATAGATTAAATGAAATAACTAGATTAGGAAAAAGAATTGAGAAGCAATTAGATGTATTGCCATTTTAGTAAAAAACAAAACACTCATAAAGATATGAGTGCTATGTGCAGATAGTGGGAATCGAACCCACACAAGAGAAAAAAACTCTCACTAGATTGCAAATCTAGCGTGTCTACCAGTTCCACCACATCTGCATAGGAAAATTTTAACATTAATTTTATATAAAATCAATATGATATTTAAATAAAATAGGAAGGAAGATAAGTTATGTATAAAGAATTAGAAGAGGCTATTAAATATTTAATGTTAATGAAGGACAAATTAGATTTTAATAAAACTGGTTTTGTATATGGAGCAGACAGTATAGATACTGTTTTAAGATACATAGAAAATTCAATATCTAAAGAAGATATAAAAAAAGAAATAAAGAAGTTAGAAGAAAAAATAGATTGTTTATTTGAAGCTAGTGATTGTGTATTAATAGATGATTACGAAAACATAATTGAAGCTTATAAAAAGTTATTAAATAGGAAAGTAGAGGATAAATAAATGGAAATAATTAGAATATTAAGTATATCACTATTAATGATAGTAAATTTATGTTTGATATCATGTTATTTGATATCAACAAAAGAAAGTGACAAAGAAGGTAGAAGTATAATATTAGTTTTATTGACAATATTTGTGATACCTACTATATACATAATTTTAAATTAAAGTAAAAAAATAGAACATTGAAAAATAAATAGGTTTATTAGATAAAAATAAAATTTAAATTTTATAATTGAAAAAATATTAAAAAAGTTTTTCAAAAAAATTTGAAAAAAGTTTTATAAAAAGTATTGAAAATATCTTTTGTTATGATAAAATAATACTTACAATTAGATAGAAATAAGCATATAAAACTTGAAATTTACATAATATTGTAGTATAATTATTTAAAGTATTATTTCTTAAAGAAGAGGAATAATATTTATTGGGTGATTATATGAGAAAAATTAAAGGCTTTAAAAAAAATAATAGGAGGAAAAGGTATATGGAAAAAGTTAAAACTAAAACAGAAGATTTATTAAATACATTATTATCACAAAGTACTAATGACTGGACTGAGCTATGTACAAATTGCACAACTCTTATTAAAGAAGCTAAAATGAGTAATGAAGAAATTGATGAAATAGTAGAAAGAGTAAAAAGAGAAAATGGATAAAATAAAGGTAGTTGTAGATACAAATATTTTTATAAATGGTATTTTTAAGCAAGATGAATTTGCTCAAGCGTTATTTCAATTAAAAAGTGCGAATAAAATATATTTTGTTATGAATAAAGAAATGCAAAATGAATTATTGGTAACTTTTAGCACAATTTTATTAGAAGCATATAAAAAAAGAAATAAAAGAGGCGAAGAAATTGGAATAATTCCTTTAAGTGCTTCATTATCAAGATGTTTGTGGCAAGTAAGAGAAGTAGATCATATAATACATACAAATTTCTGTAAAGAAGATAAATCAGACAATAAATTTATAGATTGTTGTATAGATGATGATGTAAAATATTTAATTACTCAGGATAAACATATAAATGGAGTAGCAGAAGAGATAAAGAAGCAATATGACATAGAAGTATTAAGTCCATTTCAGTTTTATACTAAATATAAAGGTAAAATGTTATAAATTAATCTGATAAACCTAGAAAAAAATCTAGGTTTTTTATATTGTCAAAAAATATGATAAATTTAGAAAAAACAGCTTGCGACAATAAATTTTAAGCCGTTTTAAAAATAGATTAATATAGTTACTATACTAGAAAAGAGGATATAAAATGAGCAAAAGTATTTTAACTTTAGAAATTGAAAATCAAGCATTAAAACAATTTTCAAAAATGGGTGTATTTATGTGTCCAGAATGTACACTTGAAAGAGTTTGGATTGGAGATGAACCAGCAAATGTTTCATTGAAAGAATTTCATAGTAATCCAAAATATATGCAAATAGAAGGGAAACATATAAGAACGGAAATAGTTGATATATTAGAATTAAATTCGCAAAAAGGATGGTGTTGTTATGAAATAAAAATTTCAAAATCAGATTTCCATAGTAGAGCAATAAAAAGTTTTGTTGGAGAATACAACTACTATCTTATGCCAGATGAGTTATATAAGCAAGTAAAAAATGAAATAGAAAAAGATATTGGTGTTTATAGTTACAATGGACAATACTTATATTTAAAAAAGAAGGCTAGAAAGCAAAAAATAATTGATGGCATGAATGAGCAATTATACTATGGAATGGTTAGAAGTCTAAATAGAGAAAGGATAAAACAAAGAGATAAGATAAAAATATTTTATTATAGTCAATTAAATGAATATAAATTGAAATTGTATGATGAAATAAGAATAAAAAACAATGAAAGATGGAATTTAAAGAAATTACAAAATCAAGAAAAAGATATAGAACAATTAGATATAGAAATTGACACTTTGGAAGACGTATATAAAGTTTTACAAAATATAAAATGAGGAGGAAAAATGAGACTACCAAAGAGAGTAAAAAGAAGAGGAAAACAATATTTTTTAATAAAAGAATATACATATTATGGATTATATAAAGAAGAAAGAACGAACATAAGGACATGTCTTAGTAAATTTGATTTAGGATTAGTTGCAGAAATGATAAAACCACCTAGAAGTGACTTAAATGTAAAAAGAGTTAAAATTTGAGGAGGTACATATGAATAAAAAAGAAGAGTTTGAGCAGTTAGAAAATTTAAGAAAAGAAAGCAACAGTTTAAGAGAAAGAATAGAAAAGCTAGAAAGTAAACCTCGAAAAATCTTAATAGATGGAGTAAGAGGAAGTTCTTCTACTTTTCCATATACTCAGCATACATGTAAAGTAGAGGGATTAGACGATAGCATATCATATAGAAGAAGAAAGAATACGATTAAGAAATTAAAAAGAATGTTAAAAGCAAAAGAAGCAAAAATAAATAAGATGATAGTGCATATAGAATATGAATTAAATAATATAGAAGATAGTGAAATAAGAGAAATAATACGTATGAAGTATGAAGATAATTTAAGCTGGATCCAGATTATGCATAGAAGAGGATATAGTTCAGAAGATACAGCTAGAAAGAAGCTAGATAGATTTTTTGAAAAAACTGTATAAAAATTTATAAAATTTTAAATTTGTCCGTTTTGTCCGGTTTAAACATGTTAAAATAGTATTATGAAGTAGTTTAATTACTAGTTCAGCTTTGATAGTAGTTGCTTGTGAAAAACAGGCAAGCCCTTAACTACTATTATAAATAATATTTTCATGTGGTCAAAAAAGATAGTTATTTAAAAATAATAGCTGTCTTTTTTATTTTATATTTATTAAGTAGAGCATTCATCAAAAGTATAATTATATTATCTTCCTTTCTTATTATAATAAGTTATCTCCTTAAAATGCTCTACTTAATGAATATGAAAAAGGTGGTAATATGGAATGTTTAATAATTAATAAAATATGTCCAGCTTCAAATAGAAAATGTAAAGTATGTAGATTAGAAGATTGTAATAAAACATTTAATATTTTAGAAGAGGAAGAGAAGATGTTGTTTGAAACTGAAAAGAGTAAGCTTAATAAAGAATTGAAAAAAGAGTATTCAGAATGCTTAAATTGTCCTTTTCTTGAAATAAGGGATTTAGAGAAAGGACAAGTTAAATGTTTTTATAGAATTAAAGATAGATGTCTTTTAGAAAAGGAGAAAATGGATGAGAATAAAAATAAAAAATACTAAAAGCATAAAAGAATTGGAGCAAAAAAGAAGAGAGAGAATTAATGATGAAGTTTTAAAATTTTTAGATGAAAATGGATATCCCGTTAATAAATTAGCAATAAGTCCACTAGATGATTTAGTTAAAAGAGTTCACAATGATAATAAAAAAGTAATCACTGATGTGAGAAATGAAGTTTTAAATCGAAATCCAGTAAATAACAAAATGGTTTTAGCATTTGATTTAATTATATATTTTAAAGAATTAAAACGATGAGGAGGTGTTTTACTAATGGCCAAACTTAGTCAGAAACAAAAAAGATTTATTGAAGAATACTTAATAGATTTGAATGCAACTCAAGCAGCAATTAGAGCGGGCTATAGTCCAGATACTGCAAATGAGCAAGGTTCTCAAAACTTAGCTAAACTTAGTGTGAGAAATGAGATTGATAAAGCAATTGCGGAACGTTCTAAGAGAACAGGAGTTAATGCAGATAGAGTTGTTAGAGAATTAGCTAAGATTGCTTTTAGTAAAGCAACCGATATTATAGATTTTAGAGATGGAACTTTATTACCAGACATTAATGATGACGATTTAGCAGTAATCCAATCCGTTAAAGTAAAAACTTCGACATCTGATACTGGAGAAAGTACAGAAAGAGAAATAAAACTTGCGGATAAATTAAAAGCTCTTGAGCTCTTAGGAAGGCATTTAGGAATTTATACTGACAAATCTAAAATTGAGGTTGAGCCATCTCAAAAGTTCGCTGACATTTGCAAACAGCTTGGCGGTGCAGGTTTAAGTGAGTGATGAAGAATTAGAATTTGTACTTTCGCCCAAATATATAGATTTTTGTAATTCTACAGAGAATGTTGATGTAGATGTGTTAGAAGGGACAACCGCCAGTGGTAAAACAACGATTGCAGCAGGTGTTAAGCTTATGAGAATGATATCGGCATCTCAGAATAAACAACATATTATTGCTAGTAGAACAACTGGAACGGCTGAAAAAAATATTATAAATAGCGAAAATGGAATTTTAGAATTACAACCGAATGCTAAATATTTTGGAAATGGAGATAAAGATAATAAATTTCCGCATATTAAATTTGAAGGAAAAACTATTTATGTTTTAGGATATGATACAAAAGACAAATGGGAGAATGCTTTAGGTGGTCAATATGGATGCGTTTATATAGATGAGGTTAATACAGCAGATATTGATTTTGTAAGAGAAATTCTTACAAGAAACGATTATTTGTGTGTTACTTTAAATCCAGATGATCCAAAATTGCCAATTTATAATGAATTAATAAATAGAGCAAGACCTTATAAAAAATATGAAAAAGACGTACCGCAAGAAATTATGGAGGAGTTATTAAAAGTAACTCCTCTTAAAAATGCACGATATTGGTTTTTTACTTTTAATGATAATGCTGGATTAACTAAGGAGGCTATTGAGAAGAAAAAAAGTGTAGCTCCTCCTGGAACAAAATTATATAAAAATAAGATACAAGGACTTAGAGGTAAAGCTACAGGACTTATACTTAAAGTAAAAAAAGAAAATATCATAAATGAAGTAGAGGCTAAGCAATATGAATTTATAGGATTTTCAATTGGAGTAGATACATCGTATTCAAGAAAAACTCATGATAAATTAACATTAGAATTTTGTGGAATTACAAGTAGTAGAAAGTGTATTTTGCTTGAGGAAGAAACTTATAATAATAAAGATGCAACAGTTCCATTTGCTCCATCTGATGTAATACCTAAAATTATAAAATTTGCAGAAAAATGCAAGATAAAGTGGGGATTTGCTTTATATATTTTTATTGATTCTGCTGATAGCGGAACAATTGAAGAAGCAAAAAAATATAAACGTGAAGTGGGGTGTATTTACATTTTTGAGCCGGCTTGGAAGAAAACTAAAAATGTTACAAGAGTTCAATTGCAGCAATCGTGGTTAAAAACAAATGATTTTTTAATTGTTGATACTTGTACTGATTATATTGAAGAGTGTGACACTTATAGTTATACAGAAACAGGGGAATTAGAAGATGGAAACGACCATTCAATACAAGGAGGACAATACGCTTGGTTACCATTTAAGAAAAAAATAGGTAATTGGGAAATTATAAAAACATTAATACATGATGCAGATGATTAGAAAGGAGTGCTTATGAAATTCCTTAATTCTTTAAAGGAGGGCATAAGAAATAAAGTGAGAAGTTTTTTAAAAATAGATGAAGCTATGAGTTTACAAGTTAATATAACAGAGGGACTTGATGATGAAGCAAAAGTAATTAAAAATACAATTTGGTATAGAGGAGATGCTTATGAATTATCTCAATTATATTCACAATTACCTAACAAAGAGGATACTTTTTGGGGTGCAGTACAGACAGCAGAGTTAAAAATGAGAAAGATTCATACAGGTTTACCAAGTTTAATAGTAGATGTTTTAACAGGAATAGCAATAGATGATTATAATGGAATTGAGTTTGATGATGATTGTAAAATTTATGAAGATGAATGGAAACGTATTGAAAAAGACAATAAGTTTAATGAAACTTTAAAAGAAGCAATAAATCAAGGTTTGCATAAAGGTGCTGGAGCTTTTAAAATTTCTTTCGATGATAAAATAAGTAAATTTCCTATAATTGAATACTATCCTAAAAATCAAATAGAAGTCATAAAGAAAAGAAAACGTATCCGAGAAATAATTTTTAAAACTAATATTAGAGAAAAAAATAAGAATTATTTATTAAAAGAACGATACGGCTTTGGATATGTAATTTATGAGTTATATGACTGCAGTTCGAATAGAAAGTTGCAATTGACGGATATAGAAGAAACATCTGACCTGGTTAACTTAAAATTTGCAGGAGCTGAGATTTCAGAAACTGGAGAAATCATCGAATACGGTGACTTTATGTTAGCCTGTTTATTTAAAATTGAAGAGCATGCTATTTATGATAAAAAAACTGATAATTTTGATGCTTTTGACGAAATTTGGTCGCAGTGGATGGATGCAGTAAGAGCTGGAAGAACTAAAGAATATATACCTACATCTTTAATTCCAAGAGATCCAAAAAGTGGGAAGTTACTTAAAGTAAATGCTTTTGATAATAGATTTATAGAAGTTAATGAGGAGATGAGTGAAGACAGTAAAAACAGAATACACACAGAACAGCCTTCAATTCAAACAGATGCATATATGAGTACTTATATCACATCACTTGACCAATCTTTACAAGGCATAATTAGTCCATCGACATTAGGAATAGACACAAAAAAGATAACAGACCCAAATGCTACAGCTCAAAGAGAAAAAGAAAAAACTACAATGTATACAAGAGGAAAAATAGTTGAAGCAGTTGAAAATACTTTACCAGTTTTAGTAAATATTACTTTTAAAGCTATAGATACTCAAAATAAGCAAGTTACACTAAGAGATGTAAAAGCTTCTGCAAAATTTGGAGCATATGCAAATCCAAGTTTTGAGGCTCAAGTTGAAACAGTAGGTAAAGGCAAAACTCAAGGAGTAATGAGTATAGAAGCTTCTGTTGATGAGTTATATGGAGATAGTAAATCCGATAAATGGAAAAAGGAGGAAGTAGCAAGGCTTAAAGCAGAACAAGGAATTGTTGATATAGAAGAACCAGCGGTAAACTTTGATTTAGAAATAGGGGAAGATACAATCGAAGAACAAGAGACAACTTTAAAAGAAGTTAAGGAAAAGTCAAAGAAGGTAATAGATGAGTAATGAATATGATATTGTAAGTGCTTTTCAAAAAATAGAACAAGAGCTTATACAATCTATGAAAAGAAATCTATCAAGACATATTAAAGAAGAGCAAAAAGAAAATTTTAACTGGACAATGTGGCAAGCTGAGCAACTTAAATCTTTAAAAGAATTTAGAAATAACAATCCTAAATTATTTAAAAAGTATTTTTCAACAATAAATGAGGATATAGAAGATGTATTAAAAAAAGCATATGAATCAGGAAAATCACAAACAGAAATAGAAATATTAGAAAATTTGAAAATAGGAAAATCTAAAAACATTAAAAGCTCTTTTTTTAAAGTAAATGATAGAAAACTAAAAGCACTTATTAAAGAAGCTCAAAAAGGTTTAAATGAAGCTAGGGTATCTATATTAAGATTCACAAATGATAAATATAGAAAAATTATATTTAATGCTCAAGTTTATGCTAATACTGGAGCTGGAACGATACAACAGACAGTAGATATGGCTACAAAAGACTTTTTAAATACTGGGATTAATTCAATAGAATATTCTAACGGAAACAGAGTAAATATAGTATCTTATGTAGAAATGGCTATTAGAACAGCAACAAAAAGAGCTTATTTACAGGGAGAAGGGATTAAAAGGGATGAATGGGGCATTCATACAGTTATTGTACATAATAGGGGTGGCGGTTGTCCTTTTTGTAGTAGGTATCAGGGAAAAGTTTTTATAGATGATGTTTGGAGTTCTGGAACAAAAGAGGAAAGTAAAAAAATGGGTTATCCTTTATTAAGTACAGCAATTGCAGGAGGTTTATTTCATCCAAATTGCAAAGACGTAGCGACTACATATTTTCCTGGCATGAATTCAGAACTAAATCCACCAACTAAAAAAGAATTTGAAATAAAAAAGCAGAATTATATAAAAGACCAAAAATTAAAACTTATAGATAGAAATATAGAAAAATATAAAAGATTGAGAGTTGGTAGTTTAGATAAAGAAAATATAGAAAAATATCGTAGAAAGCAACTAGAGTGGCAAGAATACAAAAAAAGATTTAAGAAAAATAGTAATATATCTTTTAAAGATATACAGAGTAGTAATGATTTATCAATACCAGATTTACTAGAGAGAACAATTAAAGAGCAAAATCAAGTTTTAAATGAAAAAGCAAAAGAATTTATAGATAAAAATATAAAGTCAAATGATATAAAAGAAGATAAAGCACTAAAGGTTCCATTTGCTTATAACAAATTAATAGATAAAATAGTAATTAATTCAAATCATGAAGATATAGGATATTATAATATTGATGAGAGTATAATTCATGAAGTAGTACACATGAAAGATATTAGGAACAAGATAACAGAAAATAACTTTGAGAAATTGGATACAATGATGTTGAAAGCCAAACTTTATATAGACAATAATTATAATTACTTTTATAAGTATTTACAGAAAAATAGCAACAATATGTCATTGTGTGATATAATGTCGGCATTGAGTGGTGGTAAAATGTATGGAGACTTTGGACATTTTCCTAAATATTGGAAAAATGATAATATTGTGTTAAATGAATTATCAGCTAATTTAATAAGTTCATCTATAGTTGGAAATGAAGCTGTTGAAAATTTACTAGATGAAATACCACCACTTAAGAATTTAAAAGAGGAGTGTTTGAAATTATGGCAAGTTTAAGTGATAAGGCTTATGAATTAAGAGAGATATATAAACAAAAATTTAAGGAGTATCCAAGAGGGTGGTGTAGTGGTGAAGAAACAATGAAAGAATATGAGGAATATCTTAGCAACCGTATAAATAATGATTAAGAGCTACATAAGCTCTTTTTTTATACCAAAAAAGAAAAGAGGTGTAAATATTGAAAGAAGAAATTGATTCTAACAAGTATGAAATCAAAATAGTAGATACTTATATAGATAAAAAAACAGGAGAATTAGCAAAAGATTTTGGAAAAATTTATAAAGTACCTACTGAGATTTCTGATGAAAAAGCTAAAATGCTAATAAAACATAAGATAGCAAGGAAGGTGGAGAACAAGGATGGAGAGATACAAACCAAAGGTGATAAAAAATCTAAGAATAAAGTGTAAAGACAAGATTTATGAAAAAAATAGCATATCTTAGTTGCTCGAATGAAGGGGTACACTTTGAAAACTTAGATAGTGATAGTGTAACAACTATGTTAATTGCAAATTAGATGATATTGAAATAATGGTTAATCAAGACACATCATTTTGTGTCTTTTTTATATGCCTAAAACCTTGTGCAGGGGCTAATCTGCTAATCATGAGTAATTAGTCATTTCAAGACTTAAAAAAGTAGGAGGTAGTGATATGAATGAAGATAATGCAAACAACAATATAGGAAGTAATAATAATGCAAATTCTAATTCAACAGTCCAAAACGCTACGGGACAACAAAATAATAATGCGAATCAACCAAATAGTAATTCTAATGGAATTGATTATACCAAAATTCAAGAAATGATAGATGGTAGAAACGCAAGAACAGAAGATAGTATTTTAAAAGACTATTTTCAAAAGCAAGGTTTGAGTACAGAAGAGATGAAAACTGCTATTGATAGTTTCAAAACTGAAAAAGCTCAAAAAGTACAAGAACAAAATCAGAATAACTTAAATTTGCAAAATGAAAATGCAACATTAAAAGCCCAAATACAAAAAATGCAAATTGAAAATAAGGCTAGAGATGTTGCAGGAGAAATAGGAATAGATGCAAAAACAGTTCCTTTTTTGATTAAGTTAGCAGATTTAAGTACAGCTGTAGATGGAGAAGGTAAAATATCAGATGAAGCTATAAAAACAGCTTTTAATGACATTTTAGAAGCTTTACCACAGCTAAAAGCTCCCTTTCAAGAGAATAGCCAAAATAATACAGGCTTTCAAAAAGTAGGTGGAGAAAATAACGAATCTAAGAATAATGAAAATTTAGATTCAGTATTAAAAGATATTTTTAGTTAGGAGGAATTTATAAAATGGAATTAAAATATGCAGATATTTTTTGGCCTAAAATTTTAGATTTATATGGTCACGAATTAAAGTCAATAGACCTATTTAATTCAAACAAAGGAATTAACATTATTAATGGTAAAACGATAAGATTACCAAAATTAACTGTAGGAGGGTATAAAGACCACGATAGAAACTCTATCACATTTAATACAGGAGCTTATTCAAATGATTATGAAGATAAAACATTAGACCATGACAGGGATATAGAGTTTGGAATAGACCCTATGGACGTTGAGGAAACAAATAAAGTTGTTTCAATTGCCAATATTCATGCTAGATTTGAAAAAACTCAAGCTATTCCAGAGCTGGATTGTTATACTTTTTCAAAATTGTATTCTGAAGCAACAAGAGCTAACGCAACAATAAAAACTGATGCATTAACAGCAGCCAATGTTTTATCAGATTTTGATGCTAATGCAAGTTCTATGGAAAATGCTGGAGTTCCATTATCAAGATGTATTTTATATTGTACAACAGACTATAAGACTTTGTTAAAAAATGCTGAAGGAGTTCAAAGATACATTGATATATCAAAAGGTAATGGAATAGACAGAAGAATTCATTCAATAGATGACATAGGAAAAATTATTACAGTTCCACTTGAAAGATTTAAAACTGTTTATAACTTTACAGCTGGATATGCAGTTGATGCGACAGGTAAACAGATTGATTATATTTTGATAGACCCTGAAGCACAAGTATCAAGGGTTAAATATTCATATATTAATACATTTACTCCTGGGCATGATTCAAGATGTGCAGATAAATATTTATATCAAAATAGAAGATATAACGGAACATTTGCATTAGACGAATTGATGTCAAAGGGCTGTATAATTCATGCACAAGAATAAGGAGGTATATGATGAAAGCAAAAAAGGAAAATAAAGTATATAACATAAATGAAATTCAAAAACAAGCTTATTTAAAAGAAGGATTTGATATTTATGAAGATAATGGAGAATTGATTGAATATTCTCCTAAAAAAACGATTACTTATAATGAGCATATAAAAATTGTTAATAAATTAAAAGAAGATGCATCTAAAAATGATAATTCGAAATTAACTGCTCAAGTAGAAGAATTAACAAAAGCTAATGAAGCATTAACAAATGAGGTATCTAAATTAACAGGTGAAAAAGCTGAATTAACTGCTCAAGTAGAAGAATTAACAAAAGTTAATAAAAAATTAATAGATGACCTTAAAAAAGCTACAAAATAGTCAAGAAAGGCAGATACAAATATGTATTATGTAGATAATGATTTTTATCTTAGTGTATATAAGGGTACTATCTTAACTGGAAATGAAGTAGAAAAAAATTTAAAATCAGCTTCTAAAGATATAGATACTTTAACTTTTAATAGAATTGTTGAAAAAGGTTTTGAAAGTCTTACAGAATTTCAGCAAAATATTATAAAAGAAGTAATATGTCAGTTTGCTGATTTTAAATTTTCTAATGCTGATTTATTAGAAAATGTTTTAAATAGTTATTCTATAAATGGGGTATCTATGAGTTTTAATAAAAGTATGAATATTACTGTTGTAAATAAAGTTATAATCCCGACAAATTTATATAGTTATTTAGAGCAGACAGGTTTAACTTGTAGAAATTTGAGGTGTTGATGTGAATTATCCTAAATTAGTAAAACAAGATAAATGTAAGACAGATATAAGAGTTGTTTTATATAGTGAAAATATATCCGAAGATGGAGAGCCCGAAATAATATTTGATAAAAATTTAAAATGTAATTGGCAGGATAGTGCTAAGCAAGTTTTAAATGATAAGAAGCAAATAGTACTGTTAACAGGGACAGCATTATTTTGTGGAGACATAGCACCAGATATAGTAGTTATTTCAGCAGGTTTTATAGAAGTTTTTGGAGAAAAACGAAATATTTATAAGGGTGCAAAATGTAGAAATCCTGATAATACTGTTAATTATACGAGATTGGATTTAGAGTAATGAGTAAATTTGTTAATTCAAAAATTAATATTAATATGCCAAAAATAAATAATTTATCTAAAGCCTCTATAAGAGCATTAGAACAAACAACTGAAGCACTACACACAGAAGTAAAATCAGATCAAGTAATGCCTTTTAAAGAAGGATACCTATCAGGAGAAAAAACAAATCCTGATTATTCAGAAGCTAAAAAAGGAAAATCTGATATTAATACAGAGGGGCCTTATGCGAGACGTTTATATTTTCATCCAGAATATAATTTTAATCGTTCTGAGCATAAAAATGCTAAGGGCAAATGGTATGAGGATTATATATCAGGAATAAAAAAGAAGTACTGTAGTGAAGTTTTTGCAAAGATATATAAAAAGGAGGCTAGATTGTAGATGCTAACTTTAGCAAATATTCGAGATTGGATTAAATCATTAAATGTTGAAGAAGTAGAGCATTTTTATATAGGAAAACTTGAAGACAAAAAAGAAAAAAGCATAGGAGTGTATTCATTAAATGAAAGCACTCCTTTGTTAATACCACTAGGGGGTATTGATAATAAAAGTTATGAAAATAAAAAAGTTAGCATTTTGGTTCATTGGAACAACAATGCTAATGATACTGAAATAGCTGCACAAAAGCTATTTCAAATTTTACAGAATACAAAAGATATAGAAATTTCAGGACATAAAATTCTATTTATTATTTTTCTTGTACCTGAGCCCGTTGATGTAGGAACAGATAGTTCAAGAATTTATGAAAGAGTAATAGAATTGGAAATTTATTATAAAAGAAAGGAGATATAAAAATGGCAAAAACAGGAGTATATCCATGCTATGAAAATCAATTTCAAGTTGGGGATAATAAAGAATCTTTAAATAATATAGCCGATATGGAAAATTTTTCAGTAGCTATCGATAATGAAATACAAGAATGGAAACCTTTTGACCATGAAGGTTGGACAAGGCGTTTAATGACAGGAAAATCTGTTACTATTACAGTATCAGGAAAAAGAAATGTGGGAGATACAGGAAATGATTATGTAGCTGGCAAAGCTTTTTTAAACGGAACCGCTGCTAACGGGGTTATACAATGGACTTTTCCAGAAGGATTAAAGTTTATTATGCCTTGTGTATATAGTGTTACAAATATTGGTGCTGGAGAAACAGTAAACGTTGGACCTTTAGAGTTTGAAGCACAAAGTGATGGAAAACCAGAAATTGTGCCAGCATCTGTGGTTTAGTTGTATAAGGGGACTTTTGTCCTCTTATATGTTATAAAAATTGAAAGAGAGGTAATAAAATGGCAGTTATTGATATTAGTTCAAAGTTGAATGTTGACGAAGAGTCATTAATAAAGATAGATGAAAAGCATGAGTTTAAAGTTGACTGTGGAGCTGAAACAATGCTAGTAGCTCAAGAAAAATTTAAAAATGGTCAATCTATAGAAGATTATTTTGAAATTATTAAATTGTTTTTAGGAGAAAAAGCACTTAAGGTTATAAGAAATAAAAATTTAACTTTAAGTAAACTTAGCACAATTATTATAGCAATAATGGCTCAAGCGAATGAGATAAGTTATGAGGAAATGGAGAAACGATTTCAAGAACAAGTCAAATAGTGAGGATTACTATGATTTATTAGATGATTGGGACTTGATAGAAAGCTCTTTAGCTACACAATACCCTTTTAGGATTAGAAATATAATAAAAGGAATGAAATGGGGAGAATTAAGTTCATATATTTCAGGACTTATGCACAACACCCCATTAGGTAATATAGTTCAAATTAGAGCTGAGACTGATAAAGAAATAATTTCAAGAATGACACCAGAACAAAAAGAAATTCGAAGAAAATGGAGGAATTCCCAAGCAAAGCAAGTAAATGAAGAAGATATGAAGCAATTTTTAGAGCAAATGAAAAAATCTTTAACATCTTTAGCGGGAGGAGAGCAAAATGGAAGAAGTTAGATGCAAAAATTGTAATCAATTATTATTAAAAGCAGAATATTGTTTTGTTGAAATCAAGTGTCCGAGATGTAAAAAAACAATAATTGTAAAATTAAAAAAAGACAGAGTGAGCAACACGACTAAAAATAGTGAGTAGTTAGCCAAACCTGCTTTTTAAATATAGAAAGTAGGTGGGTAGGCTTGTCAAATACAGTAGGCTCTATTAATTTAGAGCTTTTATTAAGCAGCAATAAATTTAATAAACAATTAAAAAGTGTAAATAGTATTGCAAACAATGCAAGTAATTCAATATCTTCATCTTTATCAAAAATTGGAAAGATTGCAATAACAGCATTTTCAGTGAAAAAGATTTTTGATTTTGGAAAAAGCTGTATTAATATGGGTTCTGATTTAGAGGAAGTTCAGAATGTTGTTGATGTTTCATTTGCAACTATGAATGAAAGTGTTAATAAGTTTGCCCAAAATGCAATAACTCAATTTGGATTAGGACAAACTGTAACTAAAAAATATATGGGTACTTTTGGAGCGATGTCAAAAGCTTTTGGATTTGCTGAAAAAGATGCCTTTGAAATGAGCAAAACATTGACTGGATTAGCAGGAGATGTTGCTTCTTTTTACAATTTATCTAGTGATGAAGCATATACAAAATTAAAGTCTGTATTTACGGGAGAAACTGAAACACTTAAAGATTTAGGTGTTGTAATGACACAAACTGCTTTGGATCAATATGCATTGGCTAATGGCTTTGGCAAAACAACTAGTAGCATGACAGAACAAGAAAAAGTTTCATTAAGATATAAATTTGTAATAGACCAACTTTCTTTAGCAAGTGGAGATTTTGCAAGAACTCAAGATAGTTGGGCTAATCAAACCAGAGTTTTAAGTTTGAGATTTAACGAGTTTAAGGCGACTTTGGGACAAGGATTTATTAATTTATTTACTCCTATAGTTAAAATGATAAATTTGGTACTGTCAAAACTACAGGTATTAGCGAATGCATTTAAGTCATTTACAGAATTTATAACAGGTAAGAAATCAGAAAATTCTAATACTCGAAAGATTGCATCTGATTTATCTACAGTTACAGATAATGCTAATAATGCATCTAATGCTTTAGGTGGCATAGGAAAAAATGCTAAAAAAGCAGCAAAAGATGCTAAATCTTTAATGAATTTTGATACAGCCAATATTTTAAAATCAGACAAAGAAGATAATGAAACAGGTTCATCTGGTGGTACGGGCATTTCTAATGCAGGCGGTATTGATTTTGGAGATATAACAGGTAGTTTAACAACATCAGAAACTCAATTTGAAGCCTTTAACAAATCAATAATGAAATATCTTGAGCCACTTAAAGAAATTAGTTTTAACAATCTAATTAATTCTTTTAAAAGTTTAATTGGCGTTATAAAACCAATAACTAAAACAGTATTTGCTGGTTTAGAGTGGGGGTATTTTAATATTTTAGTTCCTTTAGCTAAATGGTCTATTGAAGATTTGCTTCCAGCATTTTTAAAATTACTTGCAGGAGCTCTAAATATAGTAAATCCAGTATTAATAGCTTTTGGAAATATTTTTGAACCAATTTGGGAAAATTTGCTAAAACCTGTTTTATCTTGGACTGGTGGAGTAATTGTTGATATTCTTACGGGTGTAGGAAATACGCTTAAGACAATTGGGGATTGGATGTCTCAAAATCAACCAATTGTAGATTCAATGGTAGCTACATTTATTACTTTTTTTGGGCTTTGGAAAGTAGCACAATTAATGACATTTATTCAAACAAGTGGAGGTGTTGTAGCAGCTATTAGTGCATTAACAGGAGCTACCATAAAAAATATAGCAGCTAAAATTACTGATAAAGTAGAGACAATTGCATTAACCTTAATGTATGCTAAAGATTTTGTTGTAAGCGTTGCTTCTGGAACAGCAGCTTTGATAAAACAAGCGGCACAATGGGCTATAAATACAGCAGCTAAAGTTGCAGAAACAGCGGCAACAATTGCTTATAATGTTGCAACAGCAGCGGCAACAGCGGCAACTTGGTTATTTAATGCAGCTCTAACAGTATTAACAAGTCCAATCACTTTAGTAGTTGTTGCTATTGGAGCGTTAATAGCTGGAATAGTACTGTTAGTAAAAAATTGGGATATTGTTAAAGAAGCTGGAGCAAAAGCATGGGAATTTATAAAAAATGCTTGGTCATCTGCTTGTGAATGGTTTAATAACACAATAATACAACCTATTGAAAATTTTTTTGCTGGTATGTGGAATCGGTTTAAAAATTGGTGCACAATCAGCATGGAATCGGAATAAAGAGTATTTTTTCTACAGTTACTAATTTCTTTAAGAACACATTTTCAAATGCTTGGACAGCTGTAAAGAATGTATTTTCTAAAGGTGGACAGATTTTTGTCGGAATAAAAGAAGGAATTTTATCGACATTCAAAATTATTGTAAATGGATTGATCGATGGTATTAATAAAGTTGTTTCAATCCCATTTAATGCTATAAATAAAGCTCTTACTAAAATAAAAAATGTAACAATACCAGTTATAAATAAGCAACCTTTTAAAAATGTAATTAACACAATATCAGTACCTCAAATTCCACATTTAGCAGGTGGAGGTTATTTTAAAGCAAATCAACCAACACTTGCAATAGTTGGGGATAATAAAAGACAATCAGAGATTGTAACTCCTGAAGATAAGATGGAAGAGGCATTTGAAAGAGTATTAGCTAGAAAAGGATTAGGGGCTAATCAAGAAATTATAGGGCTGTTAAAAGTAATAATTGATTTATTAAGAAGGTTAGGTCTTTCAGTTCAAATAAATTTAGATGGCGATGAGCTTTCATACAAATTACAGAAAATAAATAACAAAAATGATTTTTGTAGAAATGGGGTGTAAAAGTGATTAATGAAATATATGTAAATAATATAAGAGTACCTAATATAATTAATGTTACTCCAGGAGCTGAGCCAACTTTCGGAGATGGTACAGGGAGAAATGCCTTAGATGGGCATTTTTCTGGTACTTTTGTTGGCTATTTTACAACTCTTGAAATTTCTTTTGGACCTTGTGACAAAGATACTTATGCTTTTATTAAATCTTTATTAGAGCATCCATTTCTTAATAATGTTAAATATAGGATTGAGGAAGATTTGAGTTGGATAGATACTTCTGGAGAAATTCATTCTTTAAAAGTAGGTGATTTTCATACTGAAGCTTTTTATAATGGAGCTGCAATTAGAGCTAAACAAAATTATGATTTATCAGTAGACGAATTTTCAGTTACCTTAACTGCGGTAGATAGGAGGCCTAAATTATCATGATTAATAGAAGTACTGAATTTAGAAATCTTATTTCAGAAGGTTTAAAAATGCAGAATTTGAAGGCGACAGATATAAATTCTAATGAAAATATTATGATAAAAGATGCAGATTATAAATTTAATGCGTCTCTTTTTAAATCAGTAATGAGAACAATAAATTTTTCTATAAAAAATGGAAATGTTCATAATAAAAATTTAAAAATAGAATATGGGCTTTTAGTAAATGGTAATTTTGAATATTTAAATTTAGGTACATTTTTCGTAAAAGATATAGAAGATAAAAAGAAAAGTGAAACAATTACAGCTATGGGTTATGATAAAATGTTAAATTTTATGGTTGATTTTGATTTTAAAGCACTTAACATCAATTTGCCATGTACCTTGATACAATTTTTAAAAGCACTTGCTTTGTATTGTAATGTAGAAATTTATTCAGAAAATTTTATTAATAGGAATTTAATTATAAATGAAGATTTTTTTACTAATCAAAATATGACGTGTAGAGATGTTTTAGATAAAATTGCTGAAGCAACACTAACTATTATTTTTATAAAGGATGATAAGCTTTATTTAAAAGAGTTAAATAGTTCAAATATTATTGAAAATTTGACAGCTCATGATATAGAAGATTTAGTAATTCATGAAAAGTTTGGACCTCTGAATTCTTTGATTTTAGGCCGTGGAGATGTAGGAGATGATGTTTCTGAATTTGATGAAAAAAGTATAGAATTAAATGGATTGCAAGAAATTAGAATAGATGAGAATGAACTTTTAGATTCTAATAGGGTAGTTTTAAAAAAGCAAATGTTTAATAGGATAAAAGGGCTAGAATTTTATAGTTTTGAGAGTAAAGATTTAGGCTTTATATATTTAGAACCAGGGGATTTTATAATACAAAGCGATAGAGTTGGAAATCAATATTTAACATTAATACTTAACCTTTCTGCTAAAATTACTACTGGGATTTCACAAACCACGAATGCTGATATTCCAGAAACGGTCACATCTAATTTTAAGTACACTACGAAAGAAGTTAAAAGAACATTAAAAGTTGAGAGAATTGCTAAAAAGAACGAAGGCGTAATTCAGGATTTAGTTCAAGAGAATTCAGAATTAGAAAATAAAATAACAGAACATCAACAAACTATCAATGAAATTAGTGATAGAGTTAATAAAACATCTATTTTAACTAATGAATTAGAAGGAATTAATCAAATAAAATTAGAAAATTCAACTGCTGGAGGGGGGTACGTAATTCAATTTACAATACAAGGGGAAATGCCATTTTTAGCGCCATCTGAAAATTTAACTCCATCTAATAATCTTGTACCTTTGGGAGACCATTTTACATTAGTTATAGATATACAAGGTCGAAGCTTAAAAAGTGAAAATGCGGTAGAAATTGATGTACCATTAAAAGAGCCATTAAGAATTTTAAATAGCAAAACTTGTGATGAAATTTTATATGAAGATGGTAACTTTTATTGTATTCGTAAAGTAGCCATAGATGATGATTTGCATTTATATGAGTTGCCAGAACCAAAAAAAGAAGAATTATGTCATGCGATTTTACCAACATTTGATAAAAGTACTTATATTTATGCATTAGAATATCTAGGATTAGATTATTATGTGTATTATATAACTAAAAATGACTATGATAGAGTATTTGCAACAAAAGCCGAATTGGGTTCATCAATAAAGTTAACAGAAGATACTATACTTCAAAAAGTAAATCTTGAATATACAACAAAAGGAGAAACCAGAAATATAGAGGCATTATTAGAATTGAAAGTTGACTTAAACGATTTAATTTCTCAGATTAATGCAAGTGCCGATGTTATTAATTTAAAGGCGGGAAGATTATTAATAAATAGTGGTAATTTTCAATTAGATGAAAATGGTAGAATAACAGCGATTTCTGGAAGTGTCGGAGGTTTTGAATTAAGCAGAAAAAATTTCCATAAAGATATATCTGGAAATTATGAATTTACAGCAGATGACATAGTTTTAGCTTGCTCTGCTATGAAAGATTATTGTACATTACCTAATGAAATTTTTGACCTATACGATTACAATGCCGATGGAAGTCTTAATATGAGCGATATCATAGGGTTAGTTAATACTATCAAAGGTACTACATCATATGTAAAAAAAATAGCAGGAAGTGTAGAAATTAATTCAGATGATATGAAAAATACTATGTTATTAAAAAATAATACTAACACATTAAAAACACTAATAAGTATGTTTTCTATATTTACTGAAATATTAAGAACTAATACATTATTAGTAGGAAATTATAGTGGAATAAACTTTACAGGAGTATGTGTAGATTCTAATAAAAAGTTAATAACAGTTACAGATGGTTCAAATGAAAGTCAAATAAATCCTACTGAAATTAAATCTCAAGCTTTTAATAATAATTCTTTAATTTCAATGAAAGAAAATATAAAAAAATCTAAAAGTTATTTAGATGATGTTTTAAAAGCAGATATTTGCGAATTTAATTACAAAGGAAGTTTAGAAGAAAAAATAGGTCTTGTTATAGGCAGAGATTTTAATACACCTGAAAAATTGTTGAATTTAAAAAAGAATGCAGTAGATTTATATTCAATGATATCAATGCTTTACAAGGCTTTTCAAGAAGAACATGAAAATACAAAAAAAGATATTCAAACATTAAACAAAAGAATAGAAATTTTAGAAAAAAGATTGGAGGAGAAAGATGCCTAAATTAAAAAGAACGGTATTTAAAAATGGACAGGCTCCGTATTTATCTGATACTACATTAAATAGATTACAAGATGACATAGCTACAGCAGTTAATGAAGATAGAGCTTTTGTAATTTTAACTGTTGGGACTGTAATAACAAATGATTATTCTATAATTATTCCTTTAAAATATAGAGTTGGAGATAACAGCTTAGAGATTTTCTGGAATGGTATAAAGTTAATAAAAGCAACAGATACAGAGGATGGACATTATAAAGAAGTAGGAGAAAGTGGAATTCTAAGTAATATTATTAAAATGCACCGAACAGAAGAAGATGGAGCTTATACATTGCCAGAAGATGTAATTTTAGAGATAGTAGTGAGAGGAGTTGAACAAGAATAATGAATTCACCAGATGAACAAATTTTAAAATTATTAAAATGGAATAAATTAGCAAGTTTTAGTAGTCAAACTGCAACAGATAAAACAGTAGACATAGAAAAAGATTTAGATAAATATAATGAATTTTTAGTAACTTTAGGACCTGTTTCAACACCAGAACGTGTTTTGAACAATACAGTTGTTCCAGCAAATGCTCTAATAGTAGCTGATAATACGAGCGGATATGTGCAATTAACTGCAAATGATGGATACTTTAAGGCTGGGCTTAGTAGGATGGATGGTAATAAATTAAAATTGTATGTTGGAAACAATGCGGGAATTTCTGTATATGCTAGATAAGAATAGAAAGGAAAATAGGAAAATGGAATCTATAATAGTTGCTTTAATAACAGGAGGACTATCCTTAATAGGGGTAGTCTTTTCTAATATATTTAGTAATAGAAAAATAGAGAGTCAAATTCAAACACAGCAGGCAGTGACAGATACGAAAATAGAAGAACTTACAAGAGAAGTTCGAGAGCATAATGGTTTCGCAAGAAGAATGCCAGTTGTAGAAGAACAAATAAAAGTAATTAATCACAGAATAGAGGATTTAGAAAAAAAGGAGGAAAAATAAGATGACAGTACAAGTTTTAGTTTATGTTATTACGACATTATTTACTTATATAGCAGGAAAAGTAAGTAAAAAAATAGGGTTAAATTATAGTTTGCCAATTCCAATACAAAATATTTTAATAGGGGCTATTGCTTCTGTAATAGGTTGTTTAATCCATGTTGAAGGTTTAGACGTAAATGGTGTTATACAAGCTGTAATAACAGCTCTAGGAGGAATTGGTACAGCTACAGTTTTATATGATGCTAAAAATAAATAATAAGGAGGAATAGAAATTATGGATATTAAAATGGAAGATTTAAATGAAAAAGCTCAATATAAAAAAGTTTCTAAAATAGAAGAAGAGTTCATTAATAGAACTAGAGTTTATTTTTCTGATATATATGATTATATAGAGCAAAATTGTAATTCTAGTAGAGAAACTTCTTTAGCTTTAACTAAATTAGAAGAATGCCAATTTTGGTTAATTAAATCTATAACTAGAAATGGGTATAAAACTAAAATAAAAGAACAGGAGGATTAAGAATGCAAATATCAGAAAATGGATTAAATTTGATAAAAAAGTTTGAAGGGTGTAAGCTAGTAGCTTATAAAGACCCTATTGGTGTTTGGACAATAGGATATGGAATAACAAATTCAGATAGAGATATAACGAATACTATTATAAAACAAGGTCTTGTAATATCACAAGCTACAGCTGATAAATGGTTACAAGAGTCTATAAATAAAAAATACATACCTCTAGTAGAAAAATATAATAGTAAATATAATTTTAATCAAAACCAAATAGATGCATTAGTAAGTTTTGCTTATAATGTTGGATCTATTGACCAATTAACAGCAAATGGAACAAGAACTATAAATGAAATTGCTAATCATATCTTAGCTTATAATAAAGCTGGTGGAATAGAATTGCTTGGATTAACAAAACGTAGACAAGCTGAGAAAAATTTGTTCTTAACACCAGTTTCTATTGTTCAGAATCAAAATATAGACATTTTTGATTGTGATTTATATAATTCACTATATATAGATTTGCAAAAAGCTTTTAAAGGAAATGTTGAGAAATTAAGACAGCATTTTGAAACTTGTGGAGTTTTAGAAGGTAGAAGATTTAGCTATGTATTTGATGTACACTATTACTTTGCTAAATACGAAGATTTAAGAAGAAATATTGGAGCAAATTGTCAAAAATTATACGAACATTTTATAACTTGTGGAATTAAAGAAGGCAGGAAGGGCTGTGCTGAGTTTGATGTTTCTTTTTATAAAAATTATAATAAAGATTTAAGTAATATGAGTAATGAAGAAGCAGTTAAACATTTCTTAATATTCGGACTAAGAGAAGGAAGAATAGCAAGTTCTGACTTTAATGTATTAAAATATAAAGAAAATTACAAAGATTTAAGAGATGCTTTTAAAGATAATATGAAAGAATATTTCAAACATTATATTCTATTTGGAAAAAATGAAAATAGAAGAGCTGTTTAAGCTCTTCTTAAATAATTTTATTTTGTTCTATCAATATTTTTAAAATCTTTTCTGCTTTCATAATTTGTACAATAGTATCTCTTTCAAATTGGTCTGGTAAAAGTGGTGTTTCTTCCGAGATAAAATCATAACTTGTTAAAAAAGTAAATCCTTCAATTTTATCAAAAAAGGCGTACATATCAATATTTCCAAATTCAAGAATATCTTGTTTTAATTCTTCAATTAAATCCGAACATTCATAACTATTTTTCATCTTTTATTCCTTTTCTTTATAATTTATTTCTATATATTCTATATTGTCAACCTCATTTTCCATATCTAATCTTAATATATCTATTAATTCTTCATAGTAATGTTCTAAGATTTCTTCATTTGTCAAATTTTCTTTTTTAAATGCCCAAGATATGTATAATCCGCCATGAGCATTATCACATGATTTTTCCCATGGTTCACTTACATTTCCTGATGCAATATACTGATATTTATCATCTAAATAACTCCATTCCATAGTTTCTTTATTAAATGCTTTTACTCCTTCTATATAATTTTCTAATGAATATTTTATTTTCATAGTTTTTTACTTCCTTTCTTTTCTTAACTTAAATACATTATACTATATGTCGGACATATTGTCAATACTTTTTAAAAAAAATTTATTTTGCCCTATTAATATCTTTATGAACATTCATAATTAATTTTCATTATTTATTCCATTTCTTATCAATTTTTTTATTGATCCTTGTTTATTTTCTTTATCAATTGCATTTATTATATCAGCATCTTTAACTTTATGTAATTTTATAGTTATTTTTTCCATATTTTCTTTATCATATTTCATTTGAGTTAAACTACTCTTTTTAGCCATTTTAAACCTCCTATTTTTTATTAACTAAAATAAATTATAAATTATGATAGACATTTTGTAAAGAAAGAAAAAATATCGATAAAAGAAATTATAAATATTATGGACATTATTGAAAGAGAGCGAGAATAAAAAAGAAGCAACTTCTTGCCTCTTTGAAATAAAAATAATATTTAATTATTGATAATACTATTTTAAAATTTTTAATTAAAAAGTCGAATGTATATTGAGCTAATTATTTTTTAATTACAATGATTTCTCCAGGCTCACAATCTAATATTTCACAAATTCGTTCTAAAGTTGAAAATTTGATACCTGTTGACTTGTTTTCCATCAATTTTGATAAAGATTGATAACTACCATTCATGTTTTTGATAAACCAGTATTTTGTTTTCTGTTTTTATTTAAGAATTTCAATTATTTTAACTTCTATCATAAATGCTCCTTACTATATAATAAGCATATTATGTACATTTTTTTTAATAATATTCGCAATACCTATGTTGTAGCATAGTTATATTGCAGAAAAATATATGGTAGAATATAACAAATGTATAATGAAAATATTTTATAGGAGTAATACGAATGAAAAGTGAAATATGTAAAAAATATAATATATCTGAAAAACTTATAGAAATTATGATAAAGATTTCATTAGAGTTAGGGTATAATGAAAAAGAAAGTTATGAATTGATTAAAGAATTTTATATATTACATCATTAACAATTAGGTAATTAGAGGAGTATATGATTATATAAAAAAATAAATTAAAAAACAAGTACTTTTCAAAAAACTACTTGTTAAAGAAATATATATATTTAGTCATTAACATAATATATATTTTAAACCTATTTTCAAAAAAAGTCAAATTATTAAAAAGTTCGTTGAATTGACAATATATATTTTATGTATTATGATATAAAATAATTGTTAACTGTGTTAAAATTAATATTAAAAAATAATGTATTTATTCATTAACATAAAAGTATTTTTAAATTTTTAATATATATAGTTAAATTAATGCAATTTTTAATGCAACATAAAAGAAAAAATATAAAAAAGCAAATAAAAATACAAAAAACAGATAAAAATTTAAAACTTTAAAAATAGCTTGAATACTGAATTAAATAAAATTATAAAAAGGGATAAATCCTTATAATAACTTAGTTGCTTACCACCCGAGCCAAAAAAGGAAAGGAAAAAGGGACGGTTCTTTTTTCCACTTTTTTATTAAAATATAAAAAATTAAGAATAATGGGGGCAATAAAATTTTAAGGAGGAATTATGCCCCGTAAATCTAGAAAAAGTTCAAAAAGTAATTTTTATCATGTAATAGTTCAAGGGATTAATAAGAATTATATTTTTGAAAAAAGAGAAGATAAAGAAAAGTATAGAAATCTTATTAAGAAAAAATTAGAAGAAAGTAATATAGTAGTATTAGCATATTGCATAATGGGAAATCATACGCATTTTTTGATTTATAGTGAAAAAAGTGAGTACTTAAGTAAATATATGCAAAGGTTGAATACAACATATTCACAATTTTACAATAGAAAGAATAAACGAGTTGGATATGTGTTTAAAGATAGATATAATTCTCAAGAAATATTAAATATAAAACATTTATATAATTGTCTAAGATATATACATAATAATCCTGTAAAGGCGGGAATAGTCATAAATGAAGAGGAATATGAATATTCAAGTTATAATGAATTTATAGTAAAGAGATGTATAATAAATGATGAAAGTATAAATCTGTTATTTGGTACATTGACTAATTATAAAGAATTTTTTGACTTAATTCATAATAATGCAAGTGAAAATGATAATGATTTTATAGATGTAAAAGAAAAGAATATTGAGGATTTTATATTTCAGACTGAGAAAAAATACAATAAAAGTATAAGAGATATAATCAAAAATAAAGAAATATTAAAGAAAATAATAAAAGAAGCGAGAGTACAGACTAATGTAACAATTAGAGAGTTAGCTGAAATATTAGATGTGTCTAAAAGTACAGTTGGGAAATATAGCAAATATTAGACGATGGAAAAAAGAACCGTCCCTTTATCTTTTTTTTCCATTGTCAAAAAAAGATAAATATATTAAAATTATATTGTATTAAATAAATTTACTAGAAATGGAAATAATTATGGAAAAAAGAGAATTAAAATTATTAAATCAGGAATCTTTTGATTTGGCACATATATTTGAATGTGGGCAATGTTTTAGATGGAATAAAGAAGAAGATGGAAGTTATACAGGAATTATAAAAGATTCTGTTATAAATGTTCAAAAAAAAGGAGAAGAGATATTTTTTAAGGGAAAATCTAATGAAGATTTTGAAAAGATTGTTAAAGATTATTTTGATTTAGATACAAACTATGATGATATAAAAAAGAAGCTGTCATCTATTGATAAGTATTTAAAAATTAGTACAGAATTTGGAAATGGTATTAGAATATTGCATCAAGATTTATGGGAATGTATTATTTCTTTTATAATATCTGCTAATAATAATATACCGAGAATAAAAAAGATTATTGAAAGACTTTCTGAGAATTATGGTGAAAAAATAGAGTTTAATGGGAAAATTTATTATACATTTCCTACACCAGAAGATTTATCAAAAGCTACTATACAAGATTTAAGAAATATGGGATTAGGATTTAGAGATATTAGAGTGTATAATACTACACATATGATTTTAGAAAAAAATGTTGATTTAGAAAAAATTAAAAAAATGAATGATAGCAATAAAATGAGAGATGAACTTTTAAAATTGGATGGAGTTGGTCCTAAAGTTGCTGATTGCATTTTGTTATTTGCTTTAAAAAGATATGATGTTTTTCCAATAGATGTTTGGGTTAGAAGGGTTATGAATGATTTGTATATTCATAACGAAAATGAAGAAAAAGTAAATAAAAAGGAAATTGCAAATTTGGCAGAAAGTAAATTTTTAGGAATATCTGGGCTTGCTCAACAATATTTATTTTATTGGAAAAGAGAAAATGGTAAATCTGCATAAGATTTAAGAAGGGGTAAAAAATGAAGGATAATATAATATCATTTTTTTTAACAATACTTATATTTATAGTAATAGCTTGTACCATATTGTTATCTATGGATTTATATGGTGTTATTAATTTACCAGATAAATTTAGCTTAAAAACATATTTACCAAATTCAATTGAAGTTGTGGGACGTGGAGAAGATGAAAAGATTTATTATCCAGATTATGAGGCAACAGGTATACAAGATATATTAGAAAAAGATGCATCTGTATCAAATGACTATAGTGGAAGTGATGATTTAAGTTCTATAATAAATAGTAATAATAATACAAATTCTAATAGTTCTACATTATCTAATAATGTAACAGATAATAGTTATTATTATAATCAATTAGATACATATGGAAAAACAATTTATAGTACATTATATTCAAATTTAGACAATATAAAAAGTGGTGATTATACAGTAGATTTTGGAATGACATTTAATGAGTTATTACAAAGTGATAATGGAGAAAAAGTATTAGCAGATGCATTTCAACTTTCTATAAATGCACTTTTATTAGATCACCCAGAAATTTTTTATTTAGATGTTACAAAAATGTATATGTATACAGAAACAACAACTACAATAAAAGGTACTACTTATAAGATTTCTATTGGACCAGAAGGAGATTCTAAGTATTTAGCATATGGATTTAATTCTAAATCTGATGTTGTTATAGCAGAAGATAAACTAAATACAATATTATATCTTATAAAATCTAATTTATCAGGAGATGTCTATAATCAAATTAAACAAGTACATAATTATTTAATTGATAATATAAACTATGATTCAGAAAATACTTCTGAATTATCTCATGGAATTTATGGTGCACTTGTGAATGATTTGGCTGTATGTGATGGTTATTCTAAAGCATTTAAATATATTTTAGATAATATAGGAATTTCTTGTATAGAAGTATGTGGTGTGGCAGAAAATTCTAGTGGAACAAGGGAAAGTCATGCTTGGAATGATGTTGTTATTAATGGTAAATGGTATGCAGTAGATGTTACATGGGATGACCCAATTATAATAGGAGGAAATGGTAGATTAACAGATACACTTAGATACAATTATTTTTTAAAGGGATCTGACACATTTTATTCATCTCATACAGAAGATGGATATATAGTATCTAATCGGACAATTTAGTTATCCTATTTTAAGTACATCTTCATATTAGGAGGAGCATTTTAGTGCTAAAATTAATTTATGGTAAAAGTGGAAGTGGTAAGAGTTTAAAATTATATGAGGATATAAAAGAAAATCTTTTCAAAGAAAAGATTTTCTTAATTGTGCCAGAACAAAATAATCTAAGTGCAGAACAAAATTTATTTAGATATTTAAATATCAAATCTTTATTTAATGTAGAAGTATTAACTCTGAGTAGAATGGCTACTAGACTTCTTGAGGAATTTGGAAAAGAAGATAAATCACATTTAAGTCAGTCACGGAAAAGCAATGATTATTTTTGATGTATTAAAAAATGAAAATAAGAAATTGAAATTTTTAGGAAAATCTGATAAAAATATTGATATAGGTATTAATATGATTACAGAATTTAAAAAACATAATGTAAGCTCTAAAGACTTAGAAGAAGCAGATATTTTAGATACTTATACTAAATTGAAAGTACAAGACATAAATCTAATATATAAGAAATATAATGAAAAAGTAGGAAATAGATTTATTGATGAAAATGATATTTTGAATATTGTTTCAGAAATGATATCGAATTCTAAGCTATTTGAAAATAGTTTAGTTTATATGGATCATTTTAAAAATTTTACAGCACAAGAATATAAGATTTTTGAAGAATTGGTAAAAAAATGTGAGAGAGTTACAGTAACTGTATCCACAGATAGTTTAGAAAAAGTGGATAAAGAACAGGACATTTTTTATTTTAATAAGATTTTTGCTAATAGATTAATAGATATAAGTAAAAATAATTTTTCTAAAGTAGAATTGATAAAATGTTGTAAAAATTATAGATTAAAAAATGAAGAACTTGTATTTTTAGAGAATGCTTTTTCTAGTTTAAAATTTAAACAGTATCATAAAGAAGTAGAAAATATTAATATATTTTTAGCTAATAATGCATATTCTGAATTAGAATATATTGCTAATAAAATTTTGATATTAGTAAAAAATGAGAATTATAAATATAGTGATATATCAATAATATCAAGTAATTTAGACGAATATAGTACAATAGCAAAGATTGTTTTTAATAAATATGATATTCCTATATTTATAGATGAAAAGAAGGAATTAAATCAGAATATTTTAATAAAATATATTTTAGCTATTTTAGATATTTTTTCTAAAAACTGGTCTTTTGACTCAGTATTTAATTTTTTAAAATTAGGAATGTCTGGAATATCAGAAGATGATATATATGTATTAGAAAATTATTGTAGAAAATGGGGAATAAGAAATTATAAATGGTTTAAAAAATTTGAATTTGAAGAGGCAAATGAAAATCAAGAAAAAGCTGAAAATTTAAGAGAAAGAATAATTGTACCATTAATTAAATTTAAAGAAGATATTTCAAAAGAAAGAACAGTAAAGGAAATTACAAAAAATATATATGAATTTTTAATTGAAAATAAAATATCAGAGATATTAGATAGAAAGTTAAAATCTATAAATAATGTTGAAATAAATAATGAATATAATACTAGTTATAAGATTTTAGTTAGGATTTTTGATGAAATAGTTAGTATTTTTGAAAACGAAAAAATGAGTTTTGAAGATTATAAATCCTTATTGCAAGTTCGGATTTAGTGAGTGCGAACTTGGTAAAATACCAGCAACTCAAGATGTTGTTATTTTAGGAGATAGCAAACGTTCAAGAAATAGTGATTTTAAAATAAGTTTTATAGTTCGGAGTTAATGACGGATTTTTTCCTACAAATAATAAATTTGAAGGATATTTAAACGACCAAGATAGAGAATATTTAAAACAAACAGGAATAGAAATAGCTAAAACATCATTAGAGCTTTTATATGAAAGTAATTTTGAGATTTATAGTATATTATCTTTAGCTTCAGAAAAATTATATTTGTCATATTGTTCATCAGATAAAGAAGGAAAATCAATAAGACCTTCAATACTAATAAAAAAAATAAAAAGATATTTTCCAATGATAAAAGAGGAAAGTGATATTATTTCAAAAGAATATTATGTTACAAATAAAATTGCAACTTTTGATGATGCAATTTTAATATATAGAAAATTATTGGATGGAGAAGAGATTTCAGATGAATGGAAAACTGTATTAAATTATTATAATTTAGTAGAAAAAGATAAATTTAAAAGAGTAATTAAAGGAATTAAATATTCTAATAAATCTGAAAAAATATCAGAAAAAAATATTGAAAAAATGTATGGAAAGAGATTAAAAACTAGTATTTCAAGATTAGAACAATATAGAAGATGTCCATTTTCATTTCATTTAAAATATGGATTGAAATTAAAAGAAAAATCTGAATTAAAAATGCAGACTATTGATACTGGTACATTTATGCATGAAGTTATAGATGAGTTTTTTGAAGTTATAGAAAATGAAAAGTTAGAACTTAGTATAATTACAGATGAAGAAATACAAAAAATAGTAGAACAGATAATAGAAGAAGTTTTGCATATGTCTAAGTATTATGTCTTTTCAAGTACAGCGAAATTTAAGATATTAACTAGGAGACTAAAAAAAGTAGTTTTAGAGTCTATTAATTACATTGTTTATACAATAAGAAATAGTAGATTTAGTGTTTTAGGACATGAATTAGAATTTAGTAATAATGGAAAGTATAAGCCTATTATAATAGATTTACAAGATGGAAAAAAGATTGAAATTACAGGTAAGATTGATAGAGTAGATTTAGGAACTTTAGGAGATAAAAATTATGTTAGGATAATTGATTATAAATCTTCTATTAAAAACTTAGATATGAAGCAGGTAGAGGCCGGGCTTCAAATACAGTTAATTACTTATTTAGATGCAATTAGTAAACAAGAAAATTTTGAGCCAAGTGGAGTACTATATTTAGGTCTTATTGATACTATTTATAAAGCAAAAAAGAATATGACAGATGATGAAATAAAAAATGAAATTCGTAAAAAATTTAGAATGAAAGGTGTTGTTTTAGCAGACATAAATATTATAAAAATGATGGATACAAGTTTAGAAAATGGAGTATCTAATATTATACCAGTTGCATTAAAAAAAGATGGTGAAATTAGTGTATCTAAATCTAATGTTATTGATAAAGAAGAATTTTCTAATTTACAAAATAAAGTAGATAAAGTTATTAAAGAGATTTCAGCTGAGATTTTAGCTGGAAAAATTGATATAAAACCATTTTATTATGATAAAAAAACAGCTTGTGATTATTGTGTGTATAAACCAATTTGTATGTTTAATCCTAATATAAAAGGAAATGAGTATAGTTTTATTTAAAAAGGAGATTGTGTATGAATATAACAAGACCAACTGTGCTAGAAATTTCAATTTCAGCATTTAAAAGTAATATTAATAAAATAAAAGAGTTTTTAAGGTCTAGTACTAAAATAATGCCAGTTTTTAAAGCTAATGCATATGGTACATATTTAAATACAAATTTAGAAATATTAAATTTATTTGATATTGTAGCTGTTGCAACTGTGGATGAAGGAAAACTTATTCGTGATTTAGGTTATGAAAAAGAAATTTTTGTACTTAATCAACCATATGAAGATGAAATTACAAAAATTATAGAAAGTAGATTAGTAGTTGGCATATGTTGTGAAAATTTTTCTAAAAAATTAGCCCAGTATGATTATGAATTTAAAGTGCATATAGAAGTAGAAACTGGAATGGGAAGAACTGGTATTTTACCTGAAAATACTTTAAATTATATTAATAATTTAAGTAAAAATATAGTAGTAGAGGGGCTTTATACACATCTTTCTTCAGCAGATAATAATGATGAGTATACTAGAAAGCAGTTTGGTCTATTTGATGAAGCTGTAAAAGAAATATCTAAATATAAAAATTTAAAATATATACATGTAAATGCTTCAAATGGTATTTTAAATTATTCTAAAGTTGGAGATTTTAATTTAGTTAGACCTGGAATAATAATGTATGGATATCCGTCAGATATTGATAGTTGTAAAAATATAAAATTAGAACCAGCAGCTGTTTTTAAATCAAAAATTACATTTTTAAAAAATGTACCAGAGGGAACAAGTATTGGCTATAGTAGAAGTTTTATAACTAAAAGAGATAGTAAAATTGCAACTATTCCTGTTGGTTATGCAGATGGACTTAGAAGAAATTTATCAAATAAAGGAGAGGTAATTATAAATGGAATAAAAGTGCCTATTATTGGAAGAGTATGCATGGATTCCTTTATGGTTGATGTAACTGAGATTGAAAATGTAGAAGTTGGAGATTCGGTATATATTTGGGATAATAAAATAATAACTTTAGAAGATGTAGCCAAAAAATGTGATACAATAAATTATGAGATTTTATCGACTATATCTAATAGAGTACCTAGAATATTTGTTGATTAAAGGGAGAATTTATGAATGATAATATAATATATAAAGAAGATAATCAAATTGAATATATTCAATTTAAAAGATTATTAGATTTAGGCATTGTCCATTGTTATACATTAAAGAGGGAAGATGTAGATTTTGGAACAGGTAAAAAAGAATATGATGAAAGTTTTGATAGAATTTGTGGAGCTTTAAAAATAGATAAAGAAAAAATTTTAATTCCAATTCAAACACATAATGATAATATAAGATGTGTAAATAATGAAACTACTAAAGAAGAATTGGAGAATACAGATGCTTTAATTACAGATAAAAAGGATGTTGTATTGGCTAGTAGAAATGCAGACTGCATATTATTTTTATTGTATGATCCAGTAAAAAAAGTTATAGCAAATGTTCATTCTGGATGGAAAGGCACATTTAAGAAAATTTGTCAAAAAACTATTATTAAAATGATAAATAATTATGGATGTAATCCAAAAGATATTTTGTGTTTTATAAGTCCTAGTATTAGAAAATGTCATTTTGAAGTAGATGAAGAAGTTAAAGAATTATGTGAGGAGATTTTTAAATTTACTAATAGAACTAGTGAATTTATAAAAAAGGGTAATATAAAAGATGAAAAACAAAAATATTATATAGATACAGTTTTTATAAATAAAATTTTAATGGAAGATATAGGAATAAAGTCAGAAAATATAATAGATTCTGGAATTTGTAGTGTATGTAATAAAGATAAAATAAATTCATATAGAGTAGAAGGTAAAGACTTTAAAAGAGCAATAGCTCTTATAAAATTGTAAAACTGGAAAGATTATTTCTTTCCAGTTTCTATTTGGTTTTCTGTTTGTTCTTGATTAATATGAAATAGTTTCTTTAATTTTTCTATTGTTACTTTAAATAAATTTAAAGGTTCTTTTCGTGTTTCTATTAAACTAACATTTTCTTTAATATCAGTAAAACAATTAAGAGTTCCATATTTTTTAATAAGTTCACGTTTAACATCTAATTTTTCCATCATATTGCAATAAAAATCATTATAGAAAGAATATCCATCTGCTTGAATTAATAAATTCTTAAAATTATATAATTTTTCCTTAAATAAAGACGCTGTTTGATTGTCTCTAACTAGCTCTAATTCAGAATAAGCACAACTAGTTAAAATTAATTCTTGAGTTTTAAGAGTTAATTCTTTTATATCTTTTTTTAAATTTTCAATAGCTCTTTGAGAGTTTGCAACTTTTATAGATGAAGATTTATTATTATATTCAATATATGATAAATATAAATTTTCTTTATGTAGAGCTTCTTCATATTCAACTATTAAATCTAAGTTAGTTATAATTTGCTCATATGTTTTTTCATCTGATTTCATAATAAATGTATTTTTAAAAATATCATTACTATATAAAGTACTATGAAAAAGTGGATAAGTACCAGTAAAATATGTCATTTGTTTAACTAAAGTGCATTCAATAGGATAATAGTTTGGACTGTCTGTTATAAGTTCCATTCCATAGTATTTTACAGTATCTGTTTTTGAAAGTGTTGCATAAGAAGCCATTAATTGAACTGCAGCTTCATTAATTGCAAGTCCTGTTGTTCTAAATTTTGTTAAATCATAAAGACCAAGTCTAAGTAATTTTCCTTTTTTGTTTTTTATAGATTGAATAAAATGTAAGCATTCATGAAGAGCAGGTGTATTTAAGTTTTCAAAATCAATGTCTTCTTTAAAATAAATAGAATCATCTTTATAGTAATATTTTGCAGCAGAATTATCTTTAAAATTAGCTAGAAACATATTTATTTTAGAAAGTGAATTAAATAAATCTGTTTTATTTATATTGTACTCTGGAAAAGAGCTACAAATTTCATCAGATATATTTATTGCTATTTTATTAATTTCTATTTCTGAAAGCTTTCGAACTACTTCGATACCAGCTTTTTTTAGTGCCTTTTCTTTTCCCATAATTCTCCTCTAATAATATTTAAAACTTCTATATACACTTTATATTATAATAATAAACTTTAAAAAAATATATAGAAATTATGTTAAATTTTGATTATATTTTTGTTACATAAATGTAATTCAAAAATACTTGATTTTTACGATTTAAAACGATATACTTATATTATAAAAGGAGAGAATTAGTTATGAAAAATAAGTTATGTGTATTAGGGTTAATAATGATAATGATTTTAAGTGTTTTAAGTATTAGTGTACAGGCACTTAGTTTCAATGTATCAATGACACCAAATAAAACAAGAGTTGAAGATGCATCAGAATTTACAGTTACTGTTAAAGTTTCTAATTTAGATGTTGGTTCAAATGGAATAAATGGTTTGAGTGCAAGTTTAGCATATGATACAGAAGTGTTTGAAACAATTAATGAATCAAATATAGATGGATTAAACAACTGGTCTGTTGAATATGAAACAAATGGAAAAGTTTCTGCTAAAAAGAATTCTTTTGTAAATGATGATGAAGAGGTATTTCAAATAACATTAAAAACAAAAAGTGGAGTTGAAGAAGGAAAAACAGGAACAGTATCTTTATCAAATATTATTGCTACAAATAGTGATGATAAAATAGATGCAACAAAAGTTTCAACTACAATTACAATAGGTTCACAACAAACAACAATTACTCCTCCTACATCAAATAATTCAAGTAACATAAATAATAATTCAAGTAACATAAATAATAATTCAAGTACAATACAAATTACTCCAAACAATAATTCTTCAAAACAAAATGAATCAAATAATACTACAAATAATGTTACTAATAATGTAGTAAGTAATTATACTTCAAATAATAGTAGTAATTCAGATCAAAACATGCCATATACAGGAACAGAAGGTAATTCAATTGTAAAAATAATAATAGGAATAGTATTAATAGCAATAGTTATATACATAAAAATAGAAAAATTAAAAGAAATTAGATAAGATTTATAAAGGCTCTTTAAAAAGAGCTTTTTTTATATTATAGAAAAATTAAAAACTTAAATTAAAAAAGGTTGATAAATATGCTAGCTTATTATATAATCAATATGAAATTTTTAAAGGTGATTATAATATAGACTAGCACTTTTTATGTAAATTCTTCATAATATGTATAAAAATATTATGAAGAAGGTGAAAATATGTGTGGATACATAATTAATGGAGGGAAAAGACTAGAAGGTGAAGTAGATATTTCAGGCTCAAAAAATGCAAGTTTACCAATTCTTGCTGCTAGTTTTTTAAATAAAGGAATTTCAAAATTATATAATGTTCCAGATATAGAAGATGTCAGAATTACATTAAAAATTTTGGAACATTTAAAATGCAAAATAAAAAGAAATAAAGATAAAGTAGTTATTGATTCTAGGAATATGCAAAGTAAACCTATTCCTGAAGAACTTATGCGAAAATTAAGATCATCAGTTATTTTAGTTGGGGCTTTGATTTCGAGGTTTAAGGAAGCAGAGTTTTCATATCCAGGCCGGATGTGATATAGGTAGTAGACCTATTGATTTACATTTGAATAGTTTTAAGAAAATGGGAATAAAGATTGATGAAGAAAATGGAAAAATAAAATGTAAATGTGATAATATTTGTAACTCAGTAATACATTTAGATTTTCCAAGCGTTGGAGCAACAGAAAATATTATTTTGGCTGCTACTATTTCGAATTCAGAAATTATTATAGAGAATTCTGCTATGGAACCAGAAATAACAGATTTATGCAAGTTTTTAATAAAAATGGGTGTTAATATTGAAGGTGTAGGAACAAATGTAATAAAAGTTATTGGAAATAGACATTTGAAAGATGTTTCTTATAATATTATGCCAGATAGAATTGAAGCTGGAACTTTTTTAGTAGCAGCAGTTATAACAAAAGGAAACTTAAAAATTAATAAAGTAGTAATAGATGATTTAAATCCTATTTTATATAAACTAGAAGAATGTGGAGCAAGTATTGAAACTGGTAATAATTGGATAAAAATAAAAATGTCAAAAAGACCAAATAAATTAGAAATAAAAACAATGCCATATCCAGGATTTCCAACAGATATGCAAGCTATATTTGGAGTTTTACTTTGTTTAGCTAAAGGTACTTCAATTATAACAGAAACTATATTTGAAAATAGATTTAAATATACACAGGAGTTAAATAGGATGGGAGCAAAGATAAAACAAGAAGGTAATACTATAATTATAGATGGAAAGCGTAAGTTAAGTAATGCCAATGTTGTAGCAACAGATTTAAGAGGAGGTATGGCATTGATTTTAGCAGGTTTGAGTTCTAAAGGAGTAACAAAGGTAGATAAAGCAGAATATATTTTAAGAGGATATGAAAATTTAGATAAAAAGTTAACAAAATTAGGTGCAGAAATTTTTTATGAAGCATAAATAATGTGTACTAATTTATAAAACTATTCTATTATAGGAATTGCAAATAAAATTCCTATAATAGAATAGAAAATGTAAAGTATTGCAATTTTTATAATATGGGTGGTGATAATAATTGAAAAGAATAACTAGCAAAAAAAAGAAAAAATCAAGAACTGTATTAGCAAAGATTATAATGTTATTTATACTTATAATACTAGCAATTTCTGCAATAATAGTATCTGGAATATGTAACATAAAAAAAATAAATATATCAATAAATATAGAAAATCCTAAAATACAAGTTAATGAAATAGAAAGCTTGTCAGGACTTACAATTGGACAAAATATGTTTAAAAAGAGTAAAAAACAAATTATTGATAATATAAAGAAAAATACATATGTAGAAGATGTAAAAATTTCTAGAAGATTAAATGGTACAATTTCAATTAATATAAATCAAAGAGAAGTTAAATATATTATAAATTATGCAGAGTCTTATATTTATATAGATGGACAAGGTTATATATTAGAACTTAGTTCAGAGCCTCAAAATGTTCCAGCAATATTAGGAGTAACTACAGACTTAAGTAATATTACATCTGATACAGAAGAAAAAACTATAAGATTAAATGATGTAGATTTAAAAAAGCTTTCTACTGTAAATAGTATAATGGAAAACGCTAAAACTAATGATATTGATGGTATTATTACAAGAATTGATATGGCAAATGATAAAGATTATATAGTGTATTTGGATTCTGAAAATAAAATAGTTTATTTAGGGAATTGTAGTGATTTAAATACTAGAATTTTATATGTAAAATCAATAGTAAGAGAAGAGGCAGGTCGCAAAGGAGAAATATTTGTTAATGGAAATTTAAATTCTTCGTATGTGTATTTTAAAGAAGGAGTATAAGGAGGAGTAATATTGGAAAATAACATAAAAAAGATTTCACTATTGCTTGGTGTAATGTGTTTTTTATTAACAGTTGGAATATATATTCAAATAAAAACTGTAAATAATAGTGGAACAGCGGTTGCAAAAACAAATGCTGAAAATGAATTAAGAAATAAAGTTTTAGAAATGAAAGAAAAGTATGATAATGGATATAGACAATTAGAAAAAAAGGAACAAGAGTTAACTAAATTAATTGAAGATGCAACAGGTGATGACGAAAATGCTAATCAAATATCTAAAGAATTGAATACTTTGAATAGTATTTTAGGGCTTACAAAGTTGGAAGGTCCAGGAATAGAAATTACTATATCAGATGGAGAAGTATCAGAGAATACATTAAATGTTTCTTATTACATAGTTCATGATGAAGACTTACTGTTTATAGTAAATGCTTTATTTAATGCAGGAGCAGAAGCTGTATCAATAAATGGAGAGAGAATTATAAATAGTACAGCAATTACTTGTATTGGTAATGTAATAAAAGTAAATGATGAAAAGCTTGGAAATCCATATAAGATAAAGGCAATAGGTTCCAAACAAAGGCTAGAAGGTTCTTTAACAATGACGGGAGGATATTTAGATATTTTAGAGTCTAGAGGTGTAAAGGTAAAGGTAGATACTTCTGATTCTCTTACAGTAGAAAAATATAATGGTATATATAAATTTGAATATGCTAAGTAAGTTTGGAAGGATTGATGAAAATGAATAAATTAAAAAAAGGAAAAATAACTCTAATAATAAGTATATCTTGTACTGCTTTTATTTTGACAATGATAATGTTTACTCAATTTAAAACAGTTAAAGAAACAGATATTACGGGAATAGAAACAATGAGAGAATCTGAATTAAGAGCAGAACTTTCTAGTTGGAAAGAAAAGTATGAAGATGTAAATCAGAAGATAGTTGATATAGAAGACAAAATGAAAGAATATAATGATGAAATATTAACTAATAATAATGCTACATCACTTTTACAAAGAGAACTAGAAGAGTCTAAAAAATATGCAGGCCAAACAGATGTTACAGGAGAAGGAATTATTGTGACTCTTTCTGATAATGATAAATCTCAAATAATAGCAGATGATTTAATAAGACTTGTAAATGAACTTAAAATTGCAGGAGCAGAGGCTATTTCTATAAATGATCAAAGAATTATTACAACAACAGATATTGTTGATATTAGATTTTTATATATAGTTATAAATACATCAAATCATTTAAATAGAATATCTTCACCATACACAGTAAAAGCAATTGGAAATAAAAAATATTTGGAGAGTTCTATAACATTAAAAAATGGTTATATGGATTTTTTGAAAGCAGATAATAAAAGCATATCATATGCTACTGATGATAATATTTTAATTCCAAAATATAATTACAGTTTAAATTATGAAAATGCAAAAGATGTAAATAATTAAATTTTAGGAGGAAAAAAATGGTATATATAGCTATAATATTAGGATGTGCTTTAGGAGCATTAGTAGGGATGAATGCACCAATAATTTCATATACATATTCAAATTATCTAGCAATAGCAATAATAGCAGCATTAGACTCAGTATTTGGTGGAGTTACATCTGTAGTAAAGAAAAATTTTGATTTAAAAATATTTTTATCTGGTTTTTTTGGAAATGCAGTTCTTTCTATATTATTAACAGTTTTAGGAGAAAAGCTAAATGTAGATATATATTTAGCAGCAATTATAGTATTTGTAGGTAGAATGTTTACAAATTTAGCAATAATTAGAAGATATTATGTAGAAAAATGGTGTGAAAAATTAGAAAAGATTAAAGATAAAAAAGATGTTCAAAGTGACGAAAAATAATAAAAAATGTATAATCTTTTTGTTAGTAAGAGTATGGGGATTTGATATATTTGGCATAGTTACAAAAATATTACAAATATTACAAAAATATATCAAATCCCCTTGACATTTTGCAAAAAATGTAATATTCTTATCGCATATCATTAAATGTAGAAATAAATATGAAAAAATGGAGGGTTAACTTTGGCAATAGGGGATATAATAGTTGGTATTGATATTGGAACCTCTAAGGTCAGTACAGTTGTTGGGGAAGTAAATAATTTTAGTCAAATTGAGATTATATGTAGTACTAATTGTAGGTGTTCAGGAATACAAAAGGGAGTAATAGTTGATGAAGAAGAAATAAGTCTTGCTATTGCAAAAACAATTAAAGAAGCTGAAGAAATTTCTAATTTGAAAATTAATTCTGCTTATACTACAATACCAGGTAAATACATAACAATTGTACAAAACAGTATCGTAAAAGAAACAAAAGAAAAATATGCAGGTATAACAGTTAAAGATGTTACATCAGCAATTATACAAGTTAGAGATATAGAAATACCAGAAGATAAAGTCTTAATAGATATAGTACCTGATAAATTTATTCTTGATGATGGTAAACCTGTTGATGACCCTATTCGGAAAGTTTAGCTCAAGTTTAACATTAACAGCGCAAATAATACTTGCTGAAAAGGAGTATAAAAAGAAGTTAGTTTCTATATTTAAAAAAGCAGGGATTGAAGTGGATGGAATTGTTCCTATAACACTTGCAGAAAGAAATTTAGTGTTAGATGTTAATGAATTAAAAGAAAATATTATGATTTTGGATATTGGAGCTGGAAATACAGAGATAGGAGTATTTAGTGGTTCTTCATTTATTTACAATAATACAATAAATCTTGGTGGAGATAATATTACAAGTGATATATCATATTGTTTAAATATATCTAAAGAAGAAGCAGATAAGTTAAAAAGACAATATGGACTTGCTTTAAAGTCATATATTGATAATGATAATAATATTAGTTTAAATACTTGTAAGGATATAGACATAAAAAATAAAACTATTAAAAGTTCAGAACTTATAGAAATTATAGAAGCTAGGATTGAAGAAATATTTTCTTTAGTAAATAAAGATATTATGGCTAGAGGTATAAAACCAAGTATTAATAATGTAGTATTAACAGGAGAAGGAATTGTTAATATTAGTAAAAGTGATATGGCTGGAAAAATTATATTAAATATACCAGTTAAAATATCTACTGGTAGATTAATTAGTACAGTTAAAGCTATGTATAGAACAAGTTATGCATTAGTTAGATATATAGCTGCAAGACCATATGCTGATACAGTTTCAAGTAACATAGATGCTAAAACAGAAAAACATATGATTAAAGATATATTAGGAAAAATAAAAGAATTTTTTTACTCTTAAAAGGAGTTGAAAATTCAAATAAATATTGTTAATATATTAAATGGAATTTGTGATAAGGACTAAATATTTTAGGTATTAATTTTAAAAGAATATATATTAAAGGAGGATCACCTAATGATAATGGATATGGAGGATTTGAATTATATGATGGATGGAACAGCAACAATAAAAGTAGTGGGTGTTGGTGGAGCAGGAAATAATGCAGTAAATAGAATGGTAGAAGCAGGGATAAAAAATGTTGAATTTATAGCATTAAATACTGATAAGCAAGCATTAAATACTTCAAAAGCTGGGACAAAAATGCAAATAGGTGAAAAATTAACTAGAGGACTAGGAGCTGGAGCAAATCCAGATATTGGTTCACAAGCAGCAGAAGAAAGCAAAGCAGAAATAGCAGAAGTACTTAAAGGAGCTGATATGGTGTTCGTTACAGCTGGAATGGGTGGAGGAACAGGAACTGGTGCTGCACCAGTAGTAGCAGAAACAGCTAAAGAATTAGGAATTTTAACAATTGGTGTAGTTACAAAACCATTTACATTTGAAGGTAAAAAAAGATTAGCTCAAGCAGAAAGAGGAATTGTAGCATTAAAAGGAAAAGTTGATACATTAGTTGTTATACCAAATGATAAATTATTACAAGTGATAGATAGAAAAACATCAATAATTGAAGCATTTAGAATGGCAGATGATGTTTTAAGACAAGGTGTACAAGGTATTTCAGATTTAATCGCTGTACCAGGTCTTATAAACTTAGATTTTGCAGATGTTAAAACAATAATGTTAAATCAAGGTATGGCTCATATGGGAATTGGTACAGGAAGTGGAGAAAATAGAGCAGAAGATGCTGCAAAACAAGCAATTCAAAGTCCATTATTAGAAACTTCTATTGAAGGAGCAAGAGGTGTTATTATAAATATTACTGGTGGAAGTGATGTTGGATTATTAGAAGCAAATACTGCTGCTGAATTAATTCAACGCAGTGCAGATCCAGAAGCTAATATTATATTTGGTACAGTTACTGATGACTCTATGGGAGATGAAATTCAAATTACAGTAATTGCAACTGGGTTTGAAAAAGAAAATGAAAAAACAGTTGGAATACCAGGTTATGAAAATATAGTGGCAGATGCTTGGAGAAAGAGAAATAATACATCAGTTTCAAATACATCAGTTGAAAATAATTCAAATGATTTAGATATACCTACATTTTTAAGAAAAAATAAAATGGGAAATAAATAAATTATATTTACATATTTATAAAAAAAGCACACAACTTGAAAGGTTGTGTGTTTTTTTGTAAATATGTTTTTTTTTCGTCACTAGAAACTGACAAGTTTCTAAAAAGTAAAGTTCTATAATAGGTTATGCAAATTAAGAAGTATTTTTTATTTGGAGGAACGAATGACAATATATTTAGATGTTGTTTTCTTTGAGAATTTATTACTTAATTTTATTATATTAGTTGCAACAGCAATTATAGGAAAGTGTAAAATAAAAAAAATAAAAATACTACTTGCAAGTATATTTGGAAGTAGTTATGCAATATTAAATTACATAATAAAATTAAGTACATTTCAAAATTTATTACTTAAAATATTTATTTCAAGTTTTATGATACTTATAGCATTTGAGAATAAAAGAATAAAAGTATTTTTTAAAAATTTAATTATGTTTTATTTAACTTCTCTTACTTTTGGAGGAGCAGCATTTATGCTTTTGTTTTTTATAAGTCCTCAAAATATCATTTATGAAAATGGTCATTTTATAGGTACATATCCAATAAAGGTAGCAATATATGGAGGAATATTAGGATTTGTAATTATAAGTATTGTATCAAAAATAATAAAAAATAGATTATCAGCATCTAGTATGCTTTGCCAAATAGATATAGTTTATAATGGAAAAATTGCAAAACTTAAAACTTTAATTGATTCTGGAAATTTACTTAAAGAACCGATAAGTAAAGAAGATGTAGTAATTGTAGAAAAGTCTAGCTTAAAGGAAATAGTCGATGAAGATATTTTAAATAATATAGATAATATAATAAATGGAAAGTGGATAGGGGAAATGGATGATAAAGTTTATAATTACAAATTTAAAGTAATTCCATTTTCTTCACTTGGAAATGAGAATGGTGTTTTATTAGGATTTAAGCCAGACTATATAAAAATTTATGATGAAGAGGAGTATGTTAAAAATAATATAATTATAGGAATTTATAATGGAAAATTAAGTAAATCAAATTTATATACAAGTTTAATTGGGCTAAATATTTTAAAGGAGGGAGAAAAAAATGAATGTGTTACAAATGTTTAAAGAAAAAATTTTAAGTATTTGGAAAAAGTATTTAGGTAGAGACAAAAATTTGAAATTTCCAGTTTTTTATATTAATGGAAGTCAAACATTGCCACCACCTTTAGAACCTTTGGAAGAAGAAAAAATTTTAAGTAACTTGGAAAATGATGAAAATGCTAAACAAGTTTTAGTTGAAAGAAACTTAAGATTAGTTGTTTATATTGCAAAAAAATTTGAAAATACAGGAATGGATTTAGAAGATTTAATTTCCGTAGGTACAATAGGTCTTATGAAAGCAATAAACACTTTCAATACTAGTAAAAATATAAAACTTGCAACATATGCTTCAAGATGTATTGAAAATGAGATCTTAATGCAATTAAGACGTACAACTAAAATAAAAAGTGAAGTTTCAATAGATGAACCATTAAATAAAGATGGAGATGGAAATGAACTTTTGTTATCTGATATTTTAGGAACAGATAATGATGTTACATCTAAAAGAATAGAAGATGAGGTAGATAGAAAATTATTAAGAGCAGCAATAGAAAAATTGAGTATGAGAGAAAAAGAAATAATGGAGCTTAGATTTGGAATAGACTTACAAGGAAAGGAAAAAACTCAAAAAGAAGTTGCAGATTTAATGGGAATTTCTCAAAGTTATATATCAAGATTAGAAAAGAAAATTATGAAGAAAATGAAAAAGGATATTTTGAGTAAAACAGGATAAAACAAAAAAGTACTTTGTTATAAAATTTATAACAGAGTATTTTTTTACTGGTAAAAAATATTAATATATGTTAAAATAAATTTGTATATTATTATAAAAAAAGAGAGTAGATATATGAACGAACAAGAATTAATACAATTAAATGAATATTATAATATTATTTTAGAGAAATATACTATAGAACATGGCAAAGAAAATTCTGTTGAATTTGAGCAATTTCTAAAAAGTGTTTTATTTGAAAGAAATGGTATAGATATATTGCTTAATTGTAAATCTCAAAGTAAGAAATTTATTTTAGTAGAACTGGTAAGATTAAGTAATTATGATTATTTGAGTAATAAATGTACAGATGAAAATAGAGAACAATTATTTATTGAGATAGATAATATAATAGAAGATATTCAATATATGATAATTGAGTATTGTAAAAAAAGTACAAATATAGACATTTCTAAAGCTAAAGTATTATATAAGAATTATATACAAAATTTTGCAGTAAGCAGATTAGAAGCATATGTTCAAACTATTAAAGGAACTAATTTATTAAATAATATGTTTACATTAAAAAATTTATCAACTAATATAATTAATGATGAAGATATAGACTATTTTTGGAATTATTTATTTGACTTTTGTGCTATTAATAGAATAGCTAATATTTGTAAAATTACGAGTTTAAATAGAGAATTGGTAAATGAAAAGAGTAGTTTAAAAAGACGTGATATTATATTAGAAATTGATATAATCTTATCTGAGAGTATTAATATAAATAAAAATATACCTGATTATTTTGTAAATTTAATTAATGTGTATCATAGTAAAACTTGTAATAAAATAGCAGATAATATGGGGCAACGTTTTATTACAGGAATGTTTTTAAATATAGATATTAATAATGAAGTGAGAATTTTAGAAAAGTATTTAAATTCTTTATGTGATATCTTTGAAAAAAAGCAAAACTATCCTATAAATTTGATAATTGATCAGAATACAGTTTTTAATAAAATATATCAAATGGTAAAATTAAAAATATTACCAGAAGAAATAAATATTAAATTTGAAGATATATTTGATAAGAGATTGAATAGAAAAAATATAAAAGTTCCTGATATGAAAGAATATGATAAATATTTTTTAGAAGAAGATGAAATGCCAAATGAAGTATTTAAGAAATTTTTTGATGATATTTCTGTAATTGGATTTAAGGAAGGCATTATTCCAATAAGATATTTAGAATTTATAATTAAACAAATGATATTTTTTGACTCTAAAGCTGGAATTTTAAAAGAACGTCAATATTTTAAGATTTTTGAAGATTTTGCAAGAAATAAAGTTAAAGTATTATCTGGAGAAGATGCTTTTGTTATTTTTTCTTATAAATTAGATGAAAAAATTATAGGATTCTATCGTTCTGGTGGAATGATAGAATTTAATTCAAAGTGTTTTTATAATGATTATAGATGTACATATAATTTAGTTGCAATTTTTCATGAAATAAGACATCAGATGATGAATGTTAGTGAAAAAAATTCAGAATATAATCATTTGTCATATATGATTTTAAAAGAAGAAATTATAAGTGAACTTGATATGTTTTTTTATGATAAAAATTATGATAACTTATATACAGAAATAGATGCAGAATTATTTGCTTATGATAGTACATTAAATTTTTTAGAAACTATAGCAATTAATAAATTAAATACTAATTATATTGCAATATTAGAATGCTTAAGAAAATATAGAAATAAAATATTTGAGTCTTTTAATAATGGTAAAAGCAAGATAATTAAAGGACAAAAAATAGAGGATATTGAAAAATATTTTGATGATGTTGTAAAAGAAGTACCTAATTTAATAAATAATTATCCAATACTTAGAGTAGAATATAATGATGATGGTACAAGAAAAAGCTTAAAAAGAATTTTAGAGGATTATATAATAATTTCAAGAGAAAAGAAAAATAGACTTGGAAATTATGATTTATATAAATATGTATTATTTACAAGAGTAGGAGCAGATAAAAAAGAATATTCAGAACTTTTAGAGGTAGATATACCGAAAGATTTAAGTGATAGCACCAAAAATACGATAGAAAAATTAAGGCATGCAGTAATTAATAGAGGATTTGATTTATCAAATCAAAATATTGAGGGTAATGATAAAAAGATTATATCGGGAATATTAACTCCATTAGATGATGGAAGATATTAGGGATGATAAAAACATCCCTTTATTTGTATAATCTTTTCATATGTGATAATGCATTTTTTTCAATTCTAGAAACTTGAGCTTGAGAAATTCCGATTTCTTCTGCAACTTCCATTTGAGTTCTACCTTTAAAAAATCTTTTATCAATTATCATTTTTTCTTTATCAGATAAATGTTTTATTGCTTCTGAAATAGTAATATTTTCAGCCCAATTTTCATCGGTATTTTTTTTATCTTTTACCTGATCCATAATATAAATACTATCTGCTCCATCATTATATACAGGTTCTTGAAGTGAAACAGGATCTTGAATAGCGTCTAAGCTTACAACGATTTCTTCCCTTTCAACACCTAGTTCTTTAGCTATTTCATCAACAGTAGGTTCTTTTCCATTTTCTTTGGTTAGTTTTTCTTTTGTTTGTAAAACTTTGTATGCTAAATCACGTATAGAACGACTAACTCTAACAATATTGTTATCACGCAAATATCTACGAATTTCACCAATAATCATTGGTACACAATAAGTACTCATTTGAACATCAAGATTTATATCAAAATTATCGATTGCTTTTATAAGTCCAACAACTCCAACTTGAAATAAGTCGTCTGGATTTTCACCTCTGCCACCAAATCTTTGAATAACACTTAAAACTAATCTTAAGTTTCCATTTATTAATTCATCTCTTGCAGTTTCATCTCCATTTTTCATTCTTATAAATAATTCTTTATTTTCTGAAGCATTTAATTTGGGTAGTTTTGAAGTATTAATATTTGCAATTTCTACTTTATTAATCAATTAAATAACACCCCTTTTGAAAATAATGTTATTTTAATTATTTCCAAAGTTGGGTTTATTTATACTTTTAAATTTTAACTAATATAATATCATCTCCAATACAGGTTATATTTTCCCATGGAATTGTAATATCATTTGAACTTGAAAATAGACCAAATAACTTACTAGTGCTTCCTGGAACAATAATAGAAGTAATAGTGCCTGTTTTCAAGTCAGCAGTAACATCTTGAACATATCCGAAGTCTTTTTCCATCATTAATGTTAATAACTTCTTTGTGTTTAAAATCTAGACCTTTGCTTTCCATATAAAAACCTCCTTAGAATATTTTATGCTAAAGGAGGCTTTTCCTATTTATATTTGGTTAAAAATCTAAAAAAATTTCGTTAAGTATGTTACTTAATGAAATTTTTTATATTATAAATTTACTAATAAAAAATGAAAAAGTCAATGATTTCATAGAAAATACTTATTTTAAGTTTTAATTAAAAGCCAATTAAAACAAAATGAGAGATTTCAGTAATAACAACAGTTATAGCTGTTTTATTTTTCATTAAGTAACATACTTAATGAAAGAAATTGGGATGCCAATTTAAATTTTTATAAGATAACTTAGATATATACAAAAGTAAAAAAGGAGGAGAAAAGGAAGAAATGCAAGAAAGAAGAAAATTAAAGGAAAAGAAAGGAATAACACTAATAGCATTGATAATAACCATAATAGTGCTATTGATATTAGCAGGAATATCGATAAATTTGATAATGGGAGATAATAGTGTAATAAAGAAGTCAAAAACAGCAGGTATGAAAACAG
>CANRSD010000002.1 GCA_947642355.1 uncultured Clostridia bacterium | reverse complement strand
TTATTATGCAAGATTCATATAAAAATAGTGTATCAAGTACAGTTGTTGTAATACCGATTTCTACTTCTAATAGGTTATATGATGCACACGAAAAGATTTTAGAAACAGATTTAGAAGAGGGAAAACTAAATAAATTACCATCTAAAGCAAAAGCAGAACAAATTTCTTGTATAGACAAATCTCGTTTAATTTATAAAATAGGAAAAATGACACCTGAATTTATGGATAGGCTAGAAAAAAGGCTTTTAAAAAATCTTGACATTGATTAAACTTATGATATAATTAAATTAATAAATATTTTCCACGCAAGGTGGAGCTTACTTATATAGAAATATATAAGGTTGACTTAAGAGTAAAGATTTAAAACTTTACTCTTTTGGTATATATTAAGAAAAATTTAATATAATATATAATATAGATTAATCTAATTTGAGATTTTAGATTTCGTATATATATAAGTAACTTATATAGTTTTAGTTGAGAAGTATTTTTTTATAAGATACTTCTTTTTTTAGGTAACTTTAAATTTAAGATAAGGGAAGAGAAGAATTTCATATAAACATAAGAAAGAGAAACTTGTTAATCCTCTTCAAGATATATTATTATTATTAGCATTAAATTTATATAATCAAGTAAATGTTTAAAAATAATTAGTAAATAACTTTGAAAAAATGTAAATATATGATATAAGTAAAGCAATAAAAATTGTAGGAACATTAGATTTTTCATTAGTAGGAATATTATCAAAAATAAGCACAATACTTGCACAAGCTGAAATCAGTATATATGCAATTTCTACATATAACACAGATTATATATTGGTAAAAGATGATAAATTAGAAAAAACAATTAAAGTTTTAGAGCAAAATGGATATAAATTTATATAGAGATGGAGTATGGAACAAAATTATTTTATTATTCATGGCTCTTATGGTAATCCATATAAAAATTGGATTCCATCACTAAAGTCTCAATTAAGTAAAAGAAAATTAAATTGTATAGTACCAAGTTTTACAACTCCATATAAACAAGATTATAAGAGCTGGAGTACAATATTAATGGCTTATGCTAAAATTGGATATATTACAGAAGAAACAACTTTTATTACACATAGTTTAGGTGGAATTTTTATTGCAAAGTTTTTAATAGAACATGGAATAAAAATAAAAAAGTTAATTACAGTAGCTGGATTTAATAATATACAGTTTGATGAAGATAACAGCTTATATGATTCATTTTATATGGAAGACAAAGAACTGAAGCAAACATGTGAACTATGTAATGAAGTAATATGCTTTTATTCTAATAATGATCCATATGTTCCAATGGATAAAGCAGAACTTTTTACAGAAACTGTTAAAGGTAAAAAGGTTTTAATAAATAATGCAGGACACTTTAATGAAAAGTATGGTTATAAAGAATTTAGAGAGATCATGGAATATATAAACTAATAACTTATAGGAGGAATAGATATGTTAAAAGGTAAAAAAGTAATTATATTTGATATGGATGGAACATTAATTGATTCAATAGGAATATGGAATGCAATAGATGAAGAGCTAATAAAAACAATAGGTAATGGTAGTATTGATAATGTAGATATAGGAAAGCAAAGAGATGAAAAATTAAAGGAATATAGTAAATGTGAAGATGCTTATTTAGAGTATTGTGGTTTTCTAAAAGAAAAATATAATTCTAAAATGTCTAAAGAAGAAATAAAAAAATTAAGATATGAAATAGCAGATAATTACTTAAAAACAGTAATTGATTATAAACCAAATGCTGAAAAAGTATTAAAATATCTAAAACAAAAAGGATTTATATTAGTTATTGCAAGTACAACAAATGACCACACAATAGAAAATTATAAGAAAGATAATAAAAACATAATAAATAAAGCAAATATTGAAGATATATTTTCATTAGTATATTCAAAAGGGGCAGTTAAAGAATTAAAACCAAATCCAGAAATACATTATAAGATATTAAAAGAATTAAATGTAGATAAAAAAGAATGTTTAATAATAGAAGATTCACTTATAGGAGTAGAAGCAGCAAATAATGCAGATATAGAGGTAGCAGTAATATATGATAAGTATTCTGATTGCAATAGGGAAGAAATTAACAGACTATCACAATATCAATTTAAAGATTATAACGAAATGTTAAATTATATTAAAAATGAAAATATATAAAGAGTAAACAAGAAAAGGTTATAGAAGAAATAGAGAAAATATTAGTTAAATGTAAATATACAAATAAATTAACTTATAAAGAATAATATAAATGTATTATTGAAATTAAGAGAAATTATAAAAGACATACTTAAAGGGTTTAATAAAAGAGGTTGTTAATAAAGGAGCAATTTTAATGAATATTATAGAGATTTATAAAAAATATCATTTGCCAGAAAATTTACAAATACACATGTTAAGAGTTGCAGCATGTAGTAATTTAATAATAGATAACTGGAAGGGAAAAGAAATAGATAAAGAAGCAATTATTAGAGTTTGTTTATTACATGATATGGGGAATATGGTAAAAATACCAGAAGATTTTTCAAAGAATGAAGAATTCATAAAGATAAGAAAGAAGTATTTTGATAAATTTGATAGAATGCTCTTTAGGTATAGAAAAACAGATTATGGAACATTGTAAACTAAGGCCAGAAAACATAAATGATGAGAGTATTAAGACATATGTAGAGGAATTAAAAAATTATGAAATGTAGGAGAAATAATGAAATAAAATTAGAAGAATTTGGATTACAAAAAGATATAGAAATACTAATAAAAGAAGAAAAATTAGGTGATGAAATAAAAAGTGTAACTAAAATTACAGGTGGATTATCTCATATAATGTATAAGGTAATGACAGACAAAAATATATATGCTATTAAAGAGTTAAATGAAGGAATTATGAAAAAAAAAGAAGCATATTCAAATTTTATATTTTCAGAGAAAGTAACTGATATTGTAAAAGAAAATGGTATTACAGCTGTTGGAGCAATTAAGTTGAAGAACAATGATATTATTAGAAAAATAAATAACAGATATTTTATGGTATTTAATTGGTTAGAGGGTAAAATTTTAAATGCTGAGGAAATAACAGAGAAGCATTGTAAAATAGTAGGAAAAATTCTAGCAGAAATTCATAATATTAATTTTTCAAAGATTGAAGATGATGAAAGAAAAAATATTAATACAGAAGAGTTTGATTGGAAAAATTACTTAGAACTAGCAAAGAAACAGTGTAAAACTTATGTATATATTCTAGAGAAAAATATTAATTTGCTATATGAAGTAAATAAAAAATCAAATGAAGCAATTAGATATGTAAATAATAATCTAATTATTAGTCATACTGATCTTGATAGGAAAAATGTAATATGGCAAGAGTTTAGACCATTTATCATAGATTGGGAAGCAAGTGGATATATTAATCCAACAATTGAGCTAATACAAGTAGCATGGTATTGGTCTGGTGGAGATGTAGAAAATTTAGATTATAAGAAATTTGAAACAGTGGCGAATAGTTATAAAAAATATGCTAAAAAAGATATTGATAAAAATATTGAAAAATTAATATATGCAGATATTCATAATGGACTTGAATGGGTAAATTATAATTTTAAAAGGTCATTATGTATTGAAAATGAATATAAACAAGACGAAATTGAATTAGCAGAAAATGAAATTATACAATCTATAGGAGAAATTAAGTATAATGTTAGTCAAATGGATAAGATGATAGAAATTTTAAAAAGATATGAAGAAGAAAAGTTATATGATGTAAAATGAAGAAGGCTTGAAAGATAGGATAGAAGATATAGTAAGAAAATATTAATATGGAAAATTAAGAATGGAGGAAAAAATGAATAAGAAATCTATTATGATTGATATGGATGAAGTAATTGTAATAGGAAACTTTTCAAAGTACTTAATTGAATTTTTAGGGGAAGTAGATTTTGAAAAGTTGAATAGTCAATATAGACAAGATTTAATAAAAGGTAGAGAAGAAGAGTTTAGAAAAATATATAAATATCAAAATTTATATAAAAATAATAATAAAGACTATGTTGAGCCACTACCTAATTGTGTAGAAGTAATTAAAGAATTAAATGAAAAAACTGATAAAACAAAAATAAAATATGATATAGGAATAGATGATAGAATATCAAATTTAGAGAGTTGTGATAAAAGGCTATTATTTACAGAGTTTAGAAACAAAAAATTAACTAAGGAAGAACTTGAAAATAAAGGAGTAATACGAATAAATAATTGGTTGGATGTAAGAAAAGAATTGTTATAAAATAAAAAATTAGAGATAAAAAAAATAATTGTTATATTTTTTATTTTTTTGTTGAAAACTAATATTTTAAATGATATAATTCTAACATAAATAAAATCAAAAGAGAAAATTTATATTAGCTATACAAAGGAAGGATACTATTATTATGGATGAAGAGATAGATATAAAAGAATTATTAATAGCGTTATGGAATAAAAAAATATTTATTATAGTTATAACTTTAATATTTGTATTAATAGGTGCGATTAAATATGGATTTTTTGGATTAAATTTAAATAATTCTCAAGAAGTTTCACCTACTCAAGAAAAAAATGAAAGTTTTTTAAATGAAAATGAAAATATATATGTTGTAGGTACGACATTTGTACTTGGAACTGGGACAGTTATTGATGATAATTTAATCTCTACATATCAAAAGATTATAAGTAGAAGAGAAAACTTAACAGATATAATTGAAGAATTTAATTTAAATACAATATTTGAAGATTTAGAGAATATGGTTCTTATTGCAAGGTCAAAAGAAAGTAATGTTTTAGAAATTTTTGTAAAATATCCAGATGAAGAGATGGCTAAAAAAATAGCAAATAAATTAAGAGATATGTTGTCAGAATCTTTAAAAGAATTATATAATATAAATAAAATAATAGTAATAGATGAAGCTAAATTAATAAATGAAGAAGAGTTAATTTCAATGGGATTAGTTTTAAATAATGCTGAAAAGACTCCAGAAGAAAAAGTACTTATAATTGCTATTTTAGGATTAGTTCTTTCATGTGGAATAGTAGTTGTTATAGAAATATTTAATTCTTCAGTAAAAAATGAAAAGGCTTTAGAGAATGCTACTGGTTTAAAGGTTTTAGCAAGTATTTTACCATTTAATAATAAAAAAGAAAAGTTTAGGCTTTTAAGAGTAAATGTGAATGATTGTAAAACTATACTTGTTACTAGTCCAGAAGAAAAGGATGGAAAAACTTATATAGCAATGAATTTGGCTAGGTCTTTTTGTTCATCAGGAAAAAATACATTATTTATAGATTTAAATAGTAATTTATTAAAAGAATGTGATAAGCTAGGTTTAATAGACTTTTTGGAAAGTGATGATAAATCTGTAAATAAATATGTTTCAGAAACTAATATTAAAAATTTAGATATTTTAACATTAGGTAAAACAAATGAGCATATTACGGAATTGTTAGAGAGTGATAAAATGTCAAAAACTCTTAGGATGCTAGAAACAGTATATGATATTATTATAATAGATTCTCGGAAATGTATTAGACTCTGCAAATACTCTTGCAATATCTAAGATTTCAAGATCATCTATTTTAGTTGTAAGGCAAAGAAAAACTAAAATGGAAAATGTAATTAAAGCCAAGAATAATATAGAGGATGTTGGTGGAAATGTAATAGGAACTGTATTTAATATATAGATGTTAAAAAAACTGCTGGCACAGCAGTTTTTAACTTTATATTATAAAATAATTAATAAAAAATATAGAGGTAAAAATGACTAAAGTGTTATTTACAGGAGGAGCGGGAGCTCGGAAAAACAAGTACAATTGAATATGTCAAAAAATATTTTGAAGATAAATACTATGATGTATTTGTATTAAATGAAATTCCAACAATGCTTTTAAATAATGGGTTTACTTCTGAAAGATGTGGAAAATTAAATTTTTTAGAATTAGTTATAAAACTTGAGTTATATTTAAAAGAAATTTTAGAAGAAGAGGCTAATAAATCCAGTAACTTAAATAAAATGATGCTTTTTGATAAATGTCCTATAGATAATTTAGCTTTTATTGAAAGAAAGCAATTAGACGATATTTTAAAAAGATTAAATACATCGTATGATAAAATTATAACTTCATATGATTTAATTTTTCACTTAGAAACAGTAGCAAAGTATTATCCAGAATTATATACTAATGAAACTAATAAAAATAGAACTTTAAATAAAGATTTAGCAATTGAAAGAAATGATAGATTATTGAAAGCTTATGATGGTATTGATAAGAGAATAATTATTTCATCAACTAAAAATATCAAAGATAAGCAAGAAAAAGTAATAAAGGAAATTGAAGTGTATGAGAGAAAAATCAAAAATGCGTGATAATAAAGAACTACAAGAACAGCTTATGAAAATAGTGATTGAAGAAGTAGAAATTGCTATAAATGAAGGAAATTCGCCATTTGCTGCAATATTAATTGATGAAAATGGAAATATTATAGTAAAAGCACATAATACAGCAAAAACTCAGAATAATCCTGTATTGCATGCAGAGATAAATCTTATAACTCAAGCATGCAAAAAATTAAAAACAAGAGATTTATCAAAATATTGCTTAGTATCAAATGCTTGGAGCTGTAGTATGTGTATGTCAGCTAGTATAAAAGCAAAAATAAAGAACTTTGTTTTTGGAGCACCAAGTGAAGATGATATGAATCCAAATATTACTATATTTGATATAAAAGAAAAGACAAAAGAAGATATAAATATTATTACAGGAGTATTGGAAGATGAGTGTAAAAAGCAGATTGAAAGAGCAAGAAAAATAAATTGAGGAGTAAGAGTAAAATGAAAAATATAATATTAACTGGAGCTAGTGATGGTTTAGGAAAAGAGTTTGGAAAATTATGTGTTAAAAATAATATAAATATAATAGCTCTTTGTAGAACTAAGCCTGAATATAATTGTGATTTTATTGAAACAGATTTATTATATGAAGTTTCTATAAAAAATGCTTGCAATGTAATTAATCAAAAACATAATAAATTTGATGTTTTAATTAACTGTGCAGGAGTACCTAGTATTCAGAAGTTAGAAAAAATTACATATGAAGAAGTTGAAAATTTAATGAAGGTAAATAGTATAGCACCTATGTTTTTAGTTGGACAATTAATGAGTTTAATTAAAGAAAATGAAGCAGATATAATTAATGTTGGTTCAACTGTTGGCTTGAAAGCAGGATATGAAGAGCAACTTGCATATACTACTTCTAAATGGGCTATAAGAGGAACTAGTTATAATTTGCAATTAGAATTAAAAAAGTCAAATTGTCGTGTTATACAGTTTAATGTTGGTGGAATGAATACAAAGATTATTGAAAAATATAATGGAAATAAAATAGAAAATCCTAATGAATGGATGAATCCATCTGATATTGCAGATATAATGTTATACATTTTGAAATTGCCAAAAAATATAGAAATTAGTGAAATTTCTATAAATAGAAAGAACACAAAAAATTATTAAGGAAAAAAGTATGAAAAATAGTTTTTTAAATAGAACATTAAAAGGAACAAAATTATATATATTATCCATACTAATATTAAGTGTTATATATTCAAGACTAATAGTTTATATTCCAATGTTTATACAATATGCACTTGATGGAGTTATAATGGGAAAAGAAGATGTAATTCCAAATGTGATAAGAAATTTGTTTTATGATAATAATAAAATATCTAAAATAATAATTCTTGTTTTAGTGTTAGTATTATTGAATTTATTAGTCTTTATAATAAATTATTTGAAAAGCAAAATTAATATAAAGTTTAATTTAAAAATAAATAGAAATGTAAAAGAAATAATATTAAGTCATATTCCTAAAATAGAATATATGCAATTTAATAGGATAGATAAATCTAATGTAATTCAAAGGGTAAATAATGATTCAGTAAAATATTCAGAGTTTTTTAATTCTCAAATAAATTTATTTTTCGATACAATCTTTGTTATTTTATTTGCAATAGTGCAAACATTAAAATTAAATAGTACAGTACGGTTTATTTATAGTAGTTATATGTGTATTAATTATATTATTGTCTATATGGTATTTTAAAGTTTCAAAACCATTAGTGGAAGATGTTGTAGAAATGAACAGAGAAGTTATAAATAAGACAACAATTGGAATTGAAGAATCTAAAATGTTAAAAATATTTAATAGACGAGATAAAGAAATTGAAGATTTTTCAAGAATGAATAAAGAATATAAGAAAAAAGATATAAAATTAGCTAAAATTAAAGTTTGGTATGTGATTGGTACACATTCATTAAGAAACTTTAAAGAACCTTTTATATTATTGTGGGGTGGAATTTTAGTAGTAAATGGAGAATTGACTCTTGCAGCATTATCAGTATTATTAACATATGCTACAAAGATATTAGATTATGTATATAACTCTATAAATAAGTTAAAAGAAGTAAATGATTTTATTGTAGCATATAAAAAATTATCAGAACTTATGAATTTTGAAGAAGATATAGAAAATAATGCAGATGTAAAATTAGAGAGTGGAGATATAATTTTTGAAAATGTAAGCATAAAATTAAATGACACTAATATACTTGAAAATCTAAATTTTACTATACATAATAATGAGAACATTGCAATAATAGGTGACAATGGTTCAGGGAAAACGATAATTTCTAAAACACTTTTAGGATTTTATCAATATACAGGAAATATTTATATAGGAAAATATAATATAAAAGATATTAGTAAAAAAAGCTTGAGAGACTATATTGGAGTTGTTCTTCAAGATACATATTTATTTACAGATACAATAGAAGAAAATATAAATATTACAAATAAAAATGTAGAAAGTAAAAGGATTATAGAAGTTTGTAAATTAGCTGATATATATGAAGATATAAAAGGTTTTGATAATACAATAGATTATATGGTTGGAAAAGGTGGAAATAATATTTCAGGTGGCCAAAAGCAAAGAATTGCAATAGCTAGAGCTTTACTTAAAGAAAATAAATTTTTAATTTTTGATGACTCATTGTCTAAACTTGATACAAAAACTAAACTTAATATATTAAATAATGTTATAAAAATGAATATCGGCGCAATAATTATTTCTCATGATTTGGAAGTAGTAAAAAGATGTGATAAAGTTTTATTTATAAATAATAAAACAATAAAAGTTGGAAATCATACAGAATTTATGAATAATCAATCATATAAAGATATAATAGAAGTTAGTAAAAATAAAATATTAGAAGATGAGGAAATATAAAAAATGTTAAAAGAAATTATAAGTAATTATAAGAAAAATACATTTAAAGTAGCAATTCGGCTGGACATTAACTAGTATAATGGTAGTTATTTTTATTACATTTATGATAGTTATAGTAGAATATGCAATACCAAGTAAAAATATTAATTTAATTATTAAACTAGGAATATGTTATTTTGCAGTTAATATTTTACGTACAGTTACTACATTTTATGAAGACCTAAATGAAGATGCTTTCGAAAAAGAGTTAGAAGCTGATTATAGGCAAAAAATATATGAGAAATTACAAAATTTAAAACAAAGTGAAATAGATAAAATAAGAGTTGGTGAAATATTAGAAAATATAATAAATGATACAAAAGAATTTTCTAATTGGTATGGCATAGGAATATGTAGGTCATATTTTGCAGGAGTATTAAGGCTCATAGGTTCATTATTAGTTTTAGCATACTTAAATATTCCAATTGTTATAGTAACCTTTATAATATATTTATTTGGATTTTTTATAGCACATATATTTAATAAAAAGTCAATTGAATATACAAAATTAAAAAGAGAAATAAATAGTAAAATATTAAATTGGTCTAATGAACAAGTTCAAGGATATTCTACAATAAAATCTTTAGAAATCGAAGAAGAAAGATTATATAAATTAAAAGGGTTAATATCACAATATGAAAAATCAGTAAATAAATTAGAAAAAAATATTAGAATATATACAAATTTGTATGATTTTATAGTTTCTTTTGTTGGGGTTACAAATATATTAATTGGTTCAATAAGTGTAGAGCAAGGTATAATTACATATGGAGCTATGATAATACTTGCAAGATATATTTCTTCACCAGAAACATATGCTAAATGGGTAATTGAAGGATTTCAATATAGAAATATTGGAAGAATATCATATGAAAGAATTATGAATGTTTTAAAAAAGGCAGAGGAGGATATAGATACTGGAATAATATTAGAAAAGATTGATAAAATTGAATTTGACAATGTTAGTTTTTCGTATGATAATAAAAAAACAGTTTTAGATAATATTTCATTTAAAGTAACTGAAGATGAAGATATTGCTTTAGTAGGAAGAACTGGAAGTGGAAAAACAAGTTTAGTAAATTTATTGTGCAGGTTTTATGATTTAAAAGATGGAACTATAAAAATAAATGGAAGAGATTATAAAGAATATAGTATAAAAAGTTTGAGAGGTAAAATAGGATATATTATGCAAAAAGTTGTAATATTTGATGGTACAATTTTAGAAAATATAAACTATGCTAATAGAGATATTTCAAAAGATGAGATAATTCAAATATGTAAAAAATTAAATTTGCATAATAAAATAATGGAATTAAAAGATGGATATGAAACAAAAATTTCTAGTGATACAGACATTTTCTCAGCAGGAGAAAAGCAGTTGTTAAATTTTTCGAGAGTTATGGTTGAGAATCCTGAAATTATTATATTAGATGAAGCTACAGCTTCATTATCATATAAATCTGAAATGTTAGTAAGAAAAGCAATAGAAGAGATTACAAAAGGAAAAATTAGTTTTATTATTGCACATAGATTATCTACAATAGAAAAATGTAATAAAATATTATTAATGAAAGATGGTAGAATACTAGAAGAAGGAAATCATAGTGAACTTATGGAAAAACAAGGAGAATACTATAGTTTAGTTAATGTGTAAAAGAACTTGATATTTTTATCAAGTTCTTTTGTTTTAGTCAATAGATAATTTTACTCCAAATAGAATATCAAAATTTTAGAAAATTATTGACATTATTCTGAAAAAGGTATATTATATAAATGTAATTATTATTCTTAATTCGGAATAATATAAAAAGGAGAGAATATGGGATATCTAACTGTAAAACAATTTTCGGAAAAATGGGGAATATCAGAAAGAAGAATTATTAATTTATGTAGAGAAGATAGAATAAATGGTGCTGTAAAAACAGGTATGGTATGGATGATTCCAGAAGATACTGTAAAACCAGCAGATAAAAGAGCTAAAATTGCCGAATATATTAATAAACAGAAAAAAATAATAATAGTAAATATTGATAATGAAATTAGTTACTATTTGATTCCAATGTTAAAAATAGAAGGCTATGTAGTAGAAGGAATTTGTAGTATTAATTCAAAGTATGAGTCTAAAGAGATTTTAATAAGGAAAGTTGATTATAAAAATAAAGAAGATATTTTTAAATTAGCTAATCAATCAGAAAAATATTATGATGGACTTATTTTTATTGATTTAAATGGAATTACAGATAACAAAGAATTACTAATTGAGTTATTTGGTAAAAAAATGGATTGTTCATCTAGTATTGTTTTGATAAATGATGATGTTTCATCAAAGCAAAAGCTTGAAATAAGTATGTGTAAAAATTTTAAAGAAAATATTGGTCTAAGAATAAATGCTATTAATTTACAGGCTCCAAAAGAAAATACATTAATTGTGTCCTATGATGAAATATGTGAAGATATAATGAGTTTGTTAAAAAGTTTTAAGAACACAACTGGAAATTCTATAAATAGTGATGGGGGATATTTATTATTTGATAAAGATGGAAGAACAGAAGATTTAAATATAGGAAAATTCTATCAAGCAATTAATAGATATTTTAATAAATTAGATAAAAGTTCATATATGTGGTGTGCGTCTACAATGCTTGAAGATGAGTGGACAGAAGAACCATTAGAAATGAATTTTAGAATACTTAATTTAGAAGCAGCAAATCGTGGAGCTAATATTGATAGAATATTTATTTTTAGTAAAAGTAAAATACCAGAATTTAAGAATAATAAAACACTAAAAATTTATATGCAAAGTAATATAAATACAATGTTTGTTGACTATGATGAAGTTATGGAAAAAGAGCCAGAATTAATAGAGATTGTTGGAGATGGCTGGGATGGAATTAATATGGAAACTTTGATTGCAGATTTACCAGAAAGTGCAGAGAAAAGAGGGTATATAAGCATTAACAAAAGAGAAGTAGAGAAAGCATATAAATGTTTTAAAAAGTTGAAAACTTATGCAAAAGATTTGAAAAGTATTTTAAAGTAGGAGGTTTTTATGGAATTATCAGTTACATATGTTGCATCACAAGTTTTTACAATAATTATGTATGCATTATTAGCAATAACATATTATGTTAAAAATAGAAAGGCTATTTTAATATTAAACTTAATATCTCTTATTGCTAATGGGTTAGCATATGTTTTATTAAATGCATATTCAGGTTTAGCTATGTGCATTATAGCTTTAGTAAGAAATATTGTATTTTTAGTTGATGAGAAAAGAAATGGGAAAACAGATGAGATATATAAAAAAGATGTTATAATACTTATATTAGTATATATTGCTTGCATTATTTCTGCTGTAGTTACTTTTGAAGGATTTTTAAGTTTATTATCTATTTTTGCAACTATGGTGTATACATATTCAGTTTGGCAAAAGAAAACAAAAGTATATAAGTTTTTAGGTATACCAGTTGGGATTTTATGGGTTGCATATAATTTTTATGTAAAATCTATATTTGGAGTTATATTAGAAGGAATTTTGCTTATTTGTTCAGTTACAGGATATATGTTGGAAAGGAAGGATAATATATAGCAAAAGAAACCATAGAAAGTGTTTATAAAAAGCACTTTCTTTTTTTATATGTTTATGATAGGATAATAAATGTAAAAATAAGATTTAAAGATCGAGGATAATATGAATTTTAAAGAACAAATAGAAAATTATGAACCATATAATATACAAGAAGAAAAGGACAAACAAACAATGTTAAAATATATTAATACATTTAATGATGTATTAACAAGAGAAAATGAGTTTGGTCATTTTACGGCTTCTGCTTGGGCAGTAAATAAAGAAAAGACTAAAGTATTAATGATATATCATAATATATATAAGTCTTGGGCTTGGGCAGGAGGTCATGCAGATGGAGAATCAGATTTACTGGGTACTGCTATTCGAGAATTAAAAGAAGAAACAGGTGTTAAAAATGTAAAAGTTATTAATGAGAATATATTTTCTCTAGAAATAGTACGTGTTAATGGACATATAAAAAAAGGTAAATATGTATCATCACATGTGCATTTAAATTTAACTTTTCTTTTGGAAGTAGATGAAAATGAAAATTTACATATAAAAGAAGATGAGAATAGTGGTGTTAGATGGATTAATATAGATGATGTAGAAAAATTTTCTAATGAGAAATGGATTATAGAAAACATATACAAAAAATTAAATGAAAAGTTAAAAGCATATAAGAAGTGATGGAAAGCGTGAAAAATATAACTATTGAAATGGCTTGTTCAATAAATGGATTAATTGCGACAGAAGATGGAAATGAAGATTTCTTATCATATAGAGGTTGGGAGATTATGTTAGAGTTTTTAAAAGAATATGACGTACTTATATGGGGAAGAACGACATGGGAAAGCATAATTTCTTGGGGAGAAGAATACTTAAATGATTTAAAAAATATAAATATAATTATTTTAAGCAAACAAGTAAAGAAAGATGAGAAATTCAAAAATGTTATATATTGTAATTCTGTAGAAGAATGCTTAAAAGTTTGTGATAAATTAAAATATGAAAAAATATTTATTTCTGGTGGTGCAACAATAAATAATGCTTTTATGGAAAAAGGTATAGTAAATAATATTATTTTAAATTATAATCCTTTTGTATTAAATAAAGGTATACCACTTTTTAAAGGAAATTATTTTGAGAATAAATTAAAATTAAAAAAGATTGTTAATGAAAAAGATGATATAGTACAAGTTCATTATGAAGTATTAAAGTAGAGGAGCAGATTATGGAGTATACTTTAAGAGAATGTACATTAGAAGATTTTGACTTTTTGTTTTATTTAAAAAAAGAAAATTTCAAATGGTATGTTGATAAGATATGGGGTTGGAATGATGATGATCAAAAAGAAAGACTAAAACAAGATTTGAAAGAACATTTACATCATAAAAAGATTATTTTATTTAATAACAAAATGATAGGTGTTTATGTAATACATATAACTGAAACAGGAGATATGTTTATTAATGAAATAAGTATACTAAAAGAATATCAGAATAAAGGTATAGGAAAAAAGATTTTAGAAGATCAATTAAAAGAAAATAATGAAAATGGAATCAGAACAATTTTGCAAGTATTTAAAGAAAATCCAGCTAAAAAATTGTATGAAAGATTAGGCTTTACAGTTTATAGAGAAACCGAAACTCATTACCAAATGGAAAGTAAAGGAGGAAAAGATGAGAGAAATTTCTGTTGTAGTTAATAATGAAAATAAAAATGTAAGTGTAATAGAAACAATAAATTCAATAAAAAATGCAGGATTTAAAAATGTTTTTATTCAATGGTATGATAAAAATTATAGTATACCACAAGAAGAGCAAGTTAAATTTTGCAAAGAATTAGGATTAAATATAATATTTGCACATTTAGGCTATCAAAATATCGAGAAGATTTGGGAAGATGGTATAGAAGGAGAAAAATTAGTAGAGAGATTTAAGAAAAATATAAAAGACTGTAGAGAAAATGGAATTTCTATGGTTGTAATGCATTTAACTAGCGGAAAAAATGCACCTAATTATAATATAAAAGGTTTAAATAGAATAAGAGAAATTACAGAATATGCTAAAAGTCTAAATGTTAGAGTTGCATTTGAAAATTTAAGAGCAAAAGGATGTTTAGAATATGTATTAGAAAATATAAAAGAAGATAATGTAGGAATATGTTTTGATGCAGGACATTTTCACGTCCATTTTGATGATGAATTTAACTTTGAGTTTTTTAAAGACAAAATATTTGCAGTACATTTTCATGATAATGATAAATCAGATGATCTTCATTTGTTACCTTTTGATGGAACTTTAGACTGGGAAAATGTAATTCAGAAATTAAAGAAAGCAAATTATAACGGACCAGTTACATTAGAATTATGTTATAGATATGATTACTTAAGTGAAAGTTTAGATGATTTTTATAAAGAAGGATTTAATAGAGGAATGAAATTAGTAGAAATGTTTGAAGGATAAAGTTATGGAAGAAAGTAATAGAAAATATATAGCAATAATTTCGTTTTTAAGAAAATTTATAAGTGTTTTTTTCGTTATTTTTTAATATATATATATTGAAAATAGTAAATAATGATTTTAATTTTATAATTAAATATAGGATTTTTGCAGTTATTGTAGGAAATATTATTGAATATATAATTCTAAAAATAATTAATTCCAAAAACGCTAAAATAATATATTCACTTAGTTTTTCATTACTTGTAGTTTGCATTGGAATTTTATTAGTGTTTAAAGAGAAGATAGTAAATTATATATATTTATTTCAGGTTTTGTATCAGTTAATGTCAATATGTTATTCTGCACCACACGAACTTATTATAATTGGTTCAAATAATGGTAAGACAATGAGTAGCTTTTTAGCTAATCTTAATATATTAGAAAGTATTACAACTATATTAACACCAATATTCTCTGGATTTGTTATAGATAAATTTTCATATAGTGCATTTTTTATAATGCTAATATTAGAGGGAATTTTAATAGTTGCAGTTGCTTGCAAGATAAAAGATTTTACTGTAAGTGATAAAACTTTAGAAACAAAGAAATTTTGGAAACTGGCAAAAGATAAGAAGCATTTAAAAGCTGTATATAATTGTATGTTTTTCAGAAGAATATCAGTTCAAGGAGCTATTACAGAATTACTTCCAGTAATACTTTTTTTAAGATTAGGTAAGGAATTAGAATTTGGTACATATAATTCGATATTTGCTGTATTTTCAATATTGTCATTACAAGTTCTAAAAATTATAAATAGTAAAAACAAGCAGAAAAAGTTTTATCCATATTTAGCAATAGTTATATTTATATCTTCAATATGTGCTATATATAATTCTGGATTTACTGTATTATTAATTTATTATATATTGATGAATACAGCTGGAACAGTGATAGAATCAGAAGCTTGTAGTGCTGTATATTCTGCAATAAATATAGATGAATTATCAGTATACAAAAAAGAACATATATGGATATATAATATTTATATGATGCTAGGACAATTTATTAGTTATGGATTAGTATATATATTATATAATTATTTTTACAATGTAAATGTACTTGGAATTGCAGTTGCAATTTTAATGTTCTTTTTAATTATTGCTACTATATATTTACGAAAGACAGAAAGATATTTATTTGAGAATAGAAAAAGAGAGGAAAGTATATGAAAATAACATTTGTAGGTACTGGGACTATGGGTTCTGTAAATAGATGTAATACTAGTATTTTAGTAGATAATATATTGTTTGATATTGGAATGGGAACAGTTAAACAAGTTGAAAGATTAAAAATTTATACAAAATCTATAAATTATGTAGTAATATCTCATTTTCATGCAGATCATTTTTTAGATATTCCAAATTTGTTATTTGGTAGAAGATCAAGAAAAGAATTAGATAATAAACTTATTGTTATAGGTCCAAAAGATATAAGAAAAAAGACAGTAGAGCTTATGACTTTTACTCATAGTGATGGTAATATTCATAAATATGATAAAATAGAAGAAAAGTATAATATGGAATTTGTAGAATTGCAAAATGAGGAACAATATATTACAGACAAATTTAAATTGACAGCTTTAGAATTAAAGCACGGAAATTGTGTACCGATGAATGGATATGTATTAGAAAAAGATGAAAATGTAATATCATATGCTTGTGATACAGCTTTTTGTGATAATTATTTTAAAATGTGTGAGGTATCAAATTATATGCTTTCAGATGTAACAGGACTAAAAACAACAGATATGCATATTGGTCTAGAGGACTATAGACAATTGTGTAAAAAGTATCCAAATTGTGCTTTTTATGCAGTTCATAGATCAGATTATGATATTTATGAAAGTAATGATGTAAAATTTCCAAATGATGGAGAGATTTTAAATATATAGGAGGAAAATATATGAGTGAAGTAACTGAAAAAATTAAGCAAGAATTATTACTAAGATGTGAGAAATCAAAAGAAAAAAAGGGATATGATTTTTGGGAGGAACATATAAAATATGTTGTAGAAAATGCAGTAGAACTTGCTAAAAAATATGGAGCAGATATTGAAATAGTAGAACTTCGGAGCATTACTTCATGATATAGCAATGCCGTCAGAATATGGACCAAGAGAAGAACATAATATTTATGGAGCTGAAATTGCTGAAGAATTATTAACAAAATTAAATTATCCAAAAGATAGAACAGAAAAAGTGAAAAATTGTGTTTTAAATCATAGAGGAAGTAAAGATAGACCTAGAAATACAATAGAAGAACAATGTGTAGCAGATGCTGATGTAATAGCACATTTTGATTGCATACCTACATTATTTTGTTTAGCATATAATGAGTTGAAATTATCTATGTCTGAAGGAAGAGAATTTGTAAAGAAAAAATTAGAAAGAGATTATAGTAAATTAAGTGAACATACAAGAGAATTATTAAAAGATAGATATGAAAATATAATGAAAGTACTTTTTATAAAATAGTTAATTGGAGGAATAAGAATGGATATTACTGTAAGAAAACTTAATGAAGAAGATATTGAGCAAATAGTACCATTAAGAGTGGCTTTGCAAATATATAATAATGAAGGAGACTTAGGAATAGAAGAAAAAGAGCTAGAGGATAAAACTAGAACTTTTTTACAAGAAAATATAAATAAAGATGTATATATGTTTGGTACATTTGTTGACGAAGAGTTAGTTTCAATATGTGGATTTATAATTTTTAAATATTTTCCTCAATCAAATGATTTAAGTTGCCAAGTAGCATATATTACTAGTGTTTTTACTAAAGAAGAGTATAGAGGTAATGGATATCAAAGAAAAGCATTTGAAGAATGTATAAATTTTGCAAAAGATATGGGATTTGTAAGATTTAAATTAAGTTCTGATAATCCGAAAGCTATAAAAATGTATGAAAGTTTTGGATTTATAGATGATAAAAATGCAAAAAAGATGAGAATATAGGAGGATTTATGGAGAAATATTTAACGGAATTGCATTTACATACTAAAGAATCTAGCTCGTGTGGCTGTATACCAGCTAAAGAAATGATTGAATTATATAAAAAAGAAGGATATTTAACTGTTGTAGTAACTGATCATTGCAGTAAAAGTAAATTTGATAGATTGGGAAATATTAGTTGGAAAGAAAAAATAGAATATGTATATAAAGGTTTTAAGATAGCTAATGAATATGGAAAAAAACTAGGTATGAATATACTTTTGGGAACAGAGATTACTTTATATTCAACAGATAGTGATTACTTGATATATGGGATAGATGAAGAATTTTTATATGAAAATGAGAACATATATGAATATAGTCTAGAAAAATTATATGATATTTGCAATAAAAATGGATATTTATTAGTACAAGCTCATCCATTTAGAGACAATATAGAATTAGCTCCTATTCAATACATAGACGGAATAGAAGTGTTTAATGGTTGTCAAGATGAAGTATCTAGAAATGATAAAGCTTTAGAATATGGAATGTCTACTGATAAAATATTAACTTCTGGCTCTGATTTTCATAGATTGCCAGATTTAGCAAGAGGTGGAATTATTACAGAAGTAGAAATAAAAAATATAGAACAATTAGTAGAGATATTAAGAACAAGAAAATTTGAATTAAATAGAAGATAGTTTTAAGGAAAATATATGAAGAATAAATTGGATAAAAATGCAAAAGCCTTAATAGTAAGTGATGTTATTAATACAATAGTAAGTTTGTTTGGAGAAACATTTTTTGTAGCGTATTTTTTACAAATTTCAAATGAAAATATAACTAAAGTATCAATATATTATATAGTTTTATATTTATTATTAGGACTAGGAAATGTATTGCTTGGAAAAATAATGAAGCATAAACCTCAAAAAAGAGTGATTATTTATAGATGTGGTATTGTAACAAAATCTATTTATGTGTTACTAATAGTACTATTAAAAGAAAAGATTAGTAAATATTTTGTGATTTTTACTATATTTTATGGAATTGCAGAAGCATTATATTGGTCTACTTATGATGTAATGAATATAGAATTGGTAGATAATAAAAACAGAAAAGGATATATGACTATCAAAAGAATTTTAACTTATATAACTGGAGTAATAATTCCAATTATATTAGGTGTATCAATTGAATTAACTTCTTTCACAAGTATGTCAATATATATTTTTGTACTTACTTTAATTCAAATAATAATATCATTATTTATAGATACTAGGAAATTTAATACAAAGTGTGTAGGAGAAAAATATAGTTTAAAAAACTATAATAAAAGTTTAAATGAAAATCAGAAATCGAACTTAATAAATATGTATAAATTATCTTTTATATATGGAATTATGATGGACGTAATAAGAGTATTAGTAGTTATTATAACTATTATGACATTTAAAACATCTTTGAATTTAGGAATATTAACAACAGTATTTTCTATATGCACAATGATATCTTTATATATTTTTAATAAGTTATATGAAAGAAAATATGAAAAAAACTTTTAATTTTTTGCTCACTATTAATAGTTATTAGCGTTATTGGATTAATACTCAATATAAATAGAACTACATTAATAATATATAATTTTGTATATAGTATAACAATATATATTTTAGAAGTTATGTTTAAAATAAAATCAGAAAATATAGTTAAAGAATATAAAATTGAAAAGTGGATAATAGAGTATCATATTTTTATAGATATATTTATGGAAACTGGAAGAATATTTGGTTTTTTATTAATGCTTATTGTAGGTTTATTAAATAATGTTATATATTTTAAATTATTACTTTCAATAGTAACAATATTTATACCTATATATGCTAAGATTATGTATAATTTAGAAAAAGGAGAAGAAAATTATGGAACTAAAAATTAAAGAACCAAAAGATATGAAAGATCTTAAGGAAATGCTTAAAGATAATGACAGCATACCAGAAAAATTTTATGTAGCAGTTGAAGCTAATATTTTTTCAAAAGATAAAAAATGGATACTTATGAGAAGGGGACCAGGTTGTAAAGATGGAAGACTTAAATTAGAAGGAATTGGCGGAGGAATAGAAGAAAACGATAAAAATTTTATTGAAGGCTTGAAAAGAGAAATTTCAGAAGAAGCTGGAACTGATGCTAAAATAGATATAAGAAAATTTTTATTTGCTAGAACGGAAGAAGTATTTGATTTGCATAAAAATATAAATAAATTTTGGATAATTTTGTCATATGTAGGAGTTTTGGAAAATGGAGAGCTTAAAGTAATGGAAAAAAATAAAAACTTAGGATATGAAATTTATGATATTAATAAAATAAAAATTGCAGAATTAACTCAGTGTGCTAATTCAGCTTATAAAAAAATTAAAGAAAATTGGGAAGAAATAGAAAAGATTATATAAGGAGTAGTTTATGATACTTTCAACATTATGTTATATAGAAAAAGATAATAAATATTTAATGTTACATAGAACTAAAAAAGAAAAAGATATAAATAAAGATAAGTGGATTGGAATTGGTGGAAAATTTGAAGAAGGAGAAAGTCCAGAAGAATGTATAGTAAGAGAAGTAAAAGAAGAAACAGGACTTATACTTAATTCATATAAATTAAGATGTATAGTTACATATGTTTCTACCACTTGGGAAACTGAGTATATGTATGTATTTACATCAAATGATTTTAAAGGAAGTTTGATAGAATGCAATGAAGGGGATTTAGCTTGGATTAATAAAGATAAGATAACAAGTTTAAATACTTGGGAAGGAGATAAAATATTTATAGAAAAGTTGCAAAATGATGATATATTTTTTACTGTTAAGTTTGAATATGATGGTGAAAAATTGATTAATTATGATTTGAAAGAATATTGACATCCAAATATAAAGGATATAAAATCTTAGTAGTTCAAATAAAGAATATAAAATTTTAGGGGGATTAAAAAATGAAGAAAAAAATTTTTAGTATTGTATTATTAGTAGTATTATTACTTGGTTCGTTAATAATGCTTACAGGATGTGGAGAAAGTGGAGATGAAGAAGAAGATAGCTCTCCAGAGGCAGTAGTAGAAGATGCTGTTAAAGCAATAGAAAAAATGGATTATGATGAACTTATGGAATGTGTTGACTTAAAAGGACTTTTTGTTGCTTATGATAATAGTATTTATGATGAAGATGATATGGAAGATTTTGAAGAATTATATGAGGATTTAGGCGCTTCTGAATGGAAAAGAGAAAAGGAATATATAGAAGAAGAACTAGAAGAAGAATTTAATTATATTAAAGAAGAAGCAGAAGAATATGATGATTTCAAATTAAAAATAGATAAAATTAATTCAAAGAAAATTTCTGGAACAAAAATATATAAAGTTGAAATAGAAGTTACTGGAATAATTAAATATGACGGTCAAACAGATGAAGAAAATGGAGAATTTACAGTTTATGTTTGGAAAAATGATGGTGATTATAAAATAATTACTGCTGAAGACTTTTAAAAAATAGAATTTAAGTATTGACAAAATAAAAAAATGGGTATAAAATCTTAGCAGTCGAAAATAAAGACTGCTAATTTTATGCTGAGTACATAAAATTTAGTAGTTAGAATATCATTTATAAGAGGAGGATGATAAATATGATAAAACCATTAGTAGACAGAGTTTTAATTAAAATGGTAGAAGCTGAAGAAACTACAAAAAGTGGAATAATCCTTTCTTCAGGTTCACAAGAGAAGCCACAAGTAGCAGAGGTAGTAGAAGTTGGACCAGGTGGAATAGTAGATGGTGAAAAGGTTGAGATGCAAGTTAAAAAAGGAGATAAAGTAATAACAAGTAAATATTCTGGAACAGAAGTAAAATATGAGGGGATAGATTATATTATTGTTAGGCAGTCTGATATACTAGCAATAGTAGAAAATTAATTTATAGCTACGGATTACTGTGTTAGCCTTCACTTATAAAACAAATCATGTACCTTTGTACATTCATTGTTTTATAAGCTTGGCTGTCTTGTACTCCTTGCTCTAAATTAATTTTAAAAAATAAAAAAATATAAAAGGAGAGTATATTTATGGCAAAAGATATTAAGTATGGAGAAGATGCAAGAAAATCTTTATTAGAAGGAGTTAATAAATTAGCAGATACTGTTAAAGTTACACTTCGGTCCAAAAGGAAGAAATGTAGTTTTAGATAAAAGCTATGGAGCACCACTTATTACAAATGATGGTGTTACAATAGCAAAAGAAATCGAACTTGAAGATCCATTTGAGAATATGGGAGCTTCATTAGTAAAAGAAGTTTCAACAAAAACAAATGATATTGCTGGAGATGGAACTACAACAGCAACACTTTTAGCTCAAGTTATGTTAAAAGAAGGAATTAAAGATGTTGCAGCAGGTGGAGATGTTTTGGCTATAAAAAGAGGAATGGATAAAGCTACTGAAAAAGCAGTAGAAGAACTTAAAAAAATTAGCTCAGTAGTTAATGGAAAAGAAGATATAGCAAGAGTTGCAACTATTTCATCAAAAGATGAAAATATAGGAAAATTAATTGCAGATGCAATGGAAAAAGTTTCTAAAGATGGTGTAATTACAATTGAAGAATCAAAAACATCATCAACAGAAGTAAATGTTGTAGAAGGAATGCAATTTGATAAGGGGTATGTTTCTCCATATATGGTAACAGATACAGAAAAAATGGAAGCTGTTATGGATAATCCATATATATTAATTACAGATAAAAAAATTAGTAATATTCAAGATATATTACCATTATTAGAAGAACTATCAAGTCAAGGTGGTAAACTAGTTATAATAGCTGATGACATTGAATCAGAGCCATTATCAACACTTGTTTTAAATAAGCTAAGAGGAGTACTTAATGTAGTAGTAGTTAAAGCACCAGGTTTTGGAGATAAGAGAAAAGAAATGCTTGGGGACATAGCTATTTTAACTGGAGGAGAAGTTATTACATCTGAATTAGGATTGGAATTAAAAACAACTACATTAGCTGACCTTGGAAAAGCAAAACAAGTAAAAATAGGAAAAGAAAATACTATCATAGTAGATGGTGCAGGAGACAAAAAAGAACTAGAAACAAGGATTTCTAAAATAAGAAAAGAAATTGAGGATACACAAAGTTCATATGATAAAGAAAAATTACAAGAACGTTTAGCTAAACTTGCAGGTGGTGTTGCTGTAATTGAAGTTGGAGCTGCAACAGAAGTAGAAATGAAAGAGAAGAAATTAAGAATAGAAGATGCTTTATCTGCAACAAAAGCAGCAGTTGAAGAAGGTATTTTACCAGGTGGAGGAACAGCATATATAAATGTACTTCCAGAAGTAGAAAAACTTTTAAATGATGCAAAAGGTGATGAAAAGATAGGTGTTAAAATAATAATTAAAGCATTAGAAGAACCAGTAAAACAAATTGCTACAAATGCTGGATTAGAAGGAGCTGTTATTTTAGACAAAGTAAAATCTCAAAAACCAGGTATAGGATTTGATGCTGCAAAAGAAGAATATGTTGATATGAAAAAGGCAGGAATTGTAGATCCAACTAAAGTTACACGTTCAGCACTTCAAAATGCAGAAAGTGTTGCTTCTATGATTTTAACAACAGAAAGAACTATAACAAATAAAAAAGAAAAAGAATGTAATTGTGGAAGCCATGGAGCTCCAGATATGAGCGCTATGGGTGGAGGATTATATTAGAATTTATATTAAAATGACTTATCACTTAGTTAGTGATAGGTTATTTTTTTGCTTGAAAAAATTATTAATAAAATGTATAATATAAAAAAATAAAACAAGGAGAAAAAAATGAAAGCGAAAGAATTTCTAAAAGAAAATAAAAAAACTATTTTAGGTATATTAATACTTGGATTAATAACATATGGAATAAAACTAATTAAATATAGCTTTTCAATAGATACAGAAGTATTTTTAGTTGATAGGACAGGTCTATTAAATAGTTGGATTACAATTGATAGATATGGACTTGTGCTAATTAAAAAGATAATAGATTTTGCAAATATTAATTTATATTTAGCTAATTTTGTAGGATTTATTACTTTATTTTTATCAATTATAGTTTGTGTTTATAATGTAAGTATGATAAGTAGTAATAAAGATAAAAGAGTAAATATTTTACTTCGGAGCATTAATAATAACAAGTCCAATTATAGTAGAACAATTTAATTTTACTTTGCAATGTGCAGAATTAGGAATTGCTATACTATTGTTAAATTTGGCATTTACTATTATAAATAGATGTATTATTAACAAAAATAAATATTTTTCATTGATTTTTGCTGTAATATTTGTAACTATTTCATTTGCATGCTATCAATCAATGGTACCATTAATGATTACATTTAGTGCTTTTTTTGCAATGTTATTTATTAAAGAGAAAAATGAAAAAGGTATAAAAATAATATTAGAATATATAGTAGTATTTTTAATTAGTATTATATTATATAAGATTTTAGGGAGTATTGTTCATAGTATTACTAATATACAAAGTTCATCATATTTAAGTAATCAGATTTTATGGGGACAAGAAGATTTTAGAAAGATTATTGTAAAAATTTTTAGAAGTGTAACTGATATAATATTTGCTAAAAATATATATTATAATTTTGGATTATTAATTTGTATAGTAGAATTTATATATATTATTTTTAATAAATTTGATAAGAAAAAATGGGTGTTATATGTTGCTATTTTAACATTTGTAATTTCACCATTTATAATGAATATATTAATGGGAAGTGCTACTTTAATTAGAACACAACTTTCAATTCCTTTTGTAACTGGTTTAAGTATATATTTTATATATTTATGTACAGATAGTGAAACATATAAAAAAATATATGTAATAACTTTTGGAGTGATAATTTTTAGTCAACTTGTAACTTCTGTGCAATTATTTTATTCAGATTATGAGAATTTTAGACAGCAAAAAACATTAGCAATAAGTGTTGAACATAAATTAAAAGAGAGTAATATCGATAGTGGAAAGACACTTATATTTGTAGGAAGCTATACATCTGGTGGTGAAGATATTATATATAAAGGTGAAACAATGGTAAAAACATTTTTTGAATGGGATGCTTTAACAGATATAGGATCTAATAAAAGAATTAGAAACTTTTTAGTTGCTATTGGTTATGATGAATATGAAATTCCTACTAAAGAACAATATGATGAAGCTAAAAAAATTGCTGAACAAATGCCAATTTATCCAGAAGAAGGGTATATAAAAGAAGAAGCTGATTATACAATAATTAAATTGAATAATAATTAATTAAATAATAAGCCAAAGTGTATTTCTATAAAATTGATATCATAATGGTGAGGCAAAATATAACCATAATCCTTACATAGTGGTTGCATTTTTGAAATATATTTTGTATAATTATTTTGAAAATGCTGAGTAAAATTTAAATGGAGGAATTAAATGAAATTAAAAGAATTTTTAGAAAAGAATAAAAAAACTATTTTAGGTATATTAGTACTAGGATTAATTACATATGGAATAAAACTAATTACATATAGTTTTTCAATAGATACAGAAGCGTTTTTAGTTAATAGAGAAGGTTTATTAAATAGTTGGATTGCACTTGATAGATATGGCCTAGTATTTTTAAAAAATATAATAGATTTTGCAAATATTAATTTATATTTAGCTAATTTTATGGGATTTTTGTTTTTATTTTTAGCAGTTATAGTTTGTGTTTATAATGTGTCTAAGATAACAAATAATAAAGATAAAAGAGTAAATATTTTGCTACGGTGGACTTATAATAACAAGTCCAATTATAGTAGAGCAGTTTAATTTTACTTTACAATGTGTAGAATTAGGAATTGCTATACTATTGTTAAATTTGGCATTTACTATTATAAATAGATGTATTATTAACAAAAATAAATATTTTTCATTGATTTTTGCTGTAATATTTATAACTATTTCATTTGCGTGTTATCAATCAATGGTACCATTAATGATTACATTTAGTACATTTTTTGTAATGTTATTTATTAAAGAGAAAAATGAAAAAGGAATAAAAATAATATTAGAATATATATTAATATTTGCTATTAGTATGGTATTATATAATATAATAGGACGAATTGTTTATAGTATTACTAATATTCAAAGTTCATCATATTTAAGTAATCAGGTTTTATGGGGAAAAGAAGAATTCGAAAAAATTATTATAAATATTTTAAGAAGTATAACAGATATAATATTTGCTAAAAATATATATCATAATATTGGATTATTAATATGTATAATAGAATTTATCTATATTATTTTTAATAAATTTAACAAGAAGAATTTTGTATTATATGTTGCAATTTTAACATTTTTAGTTTCACCATTTATGATGAATATTTTATTAGGAGGTAATACTTTAATTAGATCTCAATTATCAATTCCTTTTGTTACAGGTTTAGGGATATATTTTATATATTTATGTACAGATAGTGAAACATATAAAAAAATATATGTAATAACATTTGGAATAATAATTTTTAGTCAACTTGTAACTTCTGTACAATTGTTTTATTCAGATTATGAGAATTTTAGACAGCAGAAAATATTAGCAATTTCTATTGAAGATAAATTAAGAAAAGATAATATTGACCCTGAAAAAACTCTTGTATTTGTAGGAAATTATGCTTCAGGAGGAGAGGGTATCATTTATAAAGGTGAAACAATGGTAAGAACATTTTTTGAATGGGATGCTATGTCAAATAATATTGGTTCTAATAATAGAATTAGAGACTTTTTAAATCTTATTGGCTATTATAAATATGAACTTCCTACTAAAGAACAATATGAAGAAGCTAAAATAATAGCAACTAGAATGCCAGTTTATCCAGAAGAAGGATATATACAAGAAAAGTCTGATTATGTAATAATTAAGTTAAGTAATTAGATAAAAAATGCTGAAATTAGTAAAATTTTATTGCTTTTTTTATATTTTTAATATATAATATTAAATAATTTAAAATGGATTATAAAAAATGCTGATAAAAAATTAAAATTTCAGCTTTTTTTATATCAAAATAAAAAAAGGGGGATAACTAATATGGCAAAAGTTTTAACAGATGTTTCAAGAACGTTTAATGAGTTTTTATTATTACCAAATTTAACAGATGAAAGATGCATACCAGGTAATGTAAGTTTAAAAACACCACTTGTTAAATTCAAAAAAGGAGAAGAAGCAAAATATAATGCGAACATTCCATTTGTTTCTGCAATTATGCAATCTGTTTCTGGAGAAAGGATGGCAATTGCTTTAGCACGTGAAGGTGGATGTTCTTTTATTTATGGTTCACAATCAATAGAGTCACAAGCACAAATGGTAAGAAATGTAAAAAAATATAAAGCAGGATTTATTACAAGTGATTCAAATGTAAAACCTGATAATACAATTCGTGAAGTATTAGATTTAATAGAAGCAACAGGCCATTCAACTGTTATGGTAACTGAAGATGGAACTTCTAATGGAAAATTTATTGGACTACTTACAGATAAGGATTATAGAGTTTCAAGAGTAGACTTAGAATCAAAAGTTTTAGAATATATGGTACCAAAAGATAAAGCTGTTTGTGCTAAAAAAGGAATTACACTTCATGATGCAAATGATATCATTTGGGAAAATAAAATTAGTTGTTTACCAATAATTGATGATAATGGAAATTTGGATAGTTTAGTATTTAGAAAAGATTATGAATCTGATAAAGATAATCCTAATTCTTTATTAGATGAAAATAAAAGATTTATAGTTGGAGCAGGAATTAACACTAGAGATTTTGAAACAAGAATACCAGCACTTGTTGAAGCTGGTGTTGATATGGTTTGTATGGATTCATCTGATGGGTATTCTGTATGGCAAAAAAATACTATTAATTGGGTTAGAAAAAATTATGGAGATAGTGTTAAAATAGGTGCAGGAAATGTTGTAGATAAAGAAGGATTTTATTATTTAGCAGAAGCTGGTGCTGATTTTATTAAAGTTGGTGTAGGTGGAGGATCAATTTGTATAACACGTGAAACTAAAGGAATTGGACGTGGACAAGCAAGTGCAGTAATGGATGTAGTTGAAGCTAGAAATGAATATTTTGAAAGAACTGGTGTATATATTCCAATATGTGCAGATGGCGGAATTGTACATGATTATCATATAACACTTGCACTTGCTATGGGAGCTGATTTTGTAATGATGGGTAGATATTTTGCAAGATTTGATGAAAGTCCAACAAGAAAAGTAAAAAGAAATGGAAGCTTTGTTAAAGAATATTGGGGAGAAGGTTCAAATAGAGCTAGAAATTGGCAAAGATATGATATGGGAGGAGAAGCTAAAAATAAATTAAGCTTTGAAGAAGGTGTTGATTCTTATATTCCATATGCAGGGCCATTAAAAGACAATTTGAGTTTAACTGTTAGTAAAATAAAATCTACAATGTGCAATTGTGGAAGTATTAGTCTTCCTGAGTTTCATGAAAAAGCAAGATTAACTATGGTATCAAGTATAAGTATTAAAGAAGGTGGAGCTCATGATGTTATATTAAAAGAACTTGAAAGTAGTCATTAAAAATAAAGGGGAAAGTATATGAATAAAAATGAAGAACTAATTTTAATTATTGATTTTTATGGCCAATATAATCAGTTAATTGCAAGAAGAGTTAGAGAATGTAATGTTTATTCTGAAATTGTGCCTTTTAATACATCTATTGAGAAAATAAAAGAAAAAAATCCTAAAGGAATTATTTTTACAGGTGGACCAGCAAGTGTTTATGGAGAAAATGCACCTATGTGTGATAAAGAAATCTTTAATTTGGGAATTCCAATTTTAGGTATTTGTTATGGTATGCAATTTATGACTCATTGTTTAGGTGGAGAAGTTCAAAGAGCAGATAAAAGAGAATATGGAACAATTAGCGTTTCTATAAATAATAATTCAAAGTTATTTAGTGGATTTGGAGAAAGTAATAATTGTTTAATGAGTCATACAGATTTTGTAAAAAGACTTCCAGAGGGCTTTGAAAATATAGGTTGTACTGATAATTGTCCTAATGCAGCAATGCAAAATGTTTCTAAGAATTTTTATGGAATACAATTTCATCCAGAAGTTAATCATACAGAACGTGGTACTGAAATTATTAGAAATTTTGTTTATAATATTTGTAATTGTACAGGAACTTGGAAAATGAGTTCATTTGTACAAGATACAATTAACTATTTAAGAGAAAAAATTGGAGATAAAAAAGCTTTATGTGCATTGTCTGGAGGCGTAGATTCTTCAGTTGCAGCAACTCTTTTAAGTAAAGCAATTCGGAAAAAATTTAACTTGTATTTTTGTAGACCATGGACTGTTAAGAAAAAATGAAGCAGAAGAGGTAGAAGAAGTATTTGGAAATTCTGAAGTTAATTTTATAAAAGTAGATGCAAAACAAAGATTTTTAGGAAAACTTGCAGGGGTTACAGATCCTGAAACAAAGAGAAAGATAATTGGGGAAGAGTTTATAAGAGTATTTGAAGAAGAAGCTAAAAAAATTGGAGCAGTTGACTTCTTAGTTCAAGGAACTATTTATCCAGATATTATAGAAAGTGGAGTAGGAGTAGGAGCTAAAATAAAAAGTCATCATAATGTTGGTGGACTTCCAGATTATGTTGATTTTAAGGAAATAGTAGAACCATTAAGAGATTTATTTAAAGATGAAGTAAGAAAAGCAGGATTAGAAGTAGGACTACCAGAATATTTAGTATATCGTCAACCATTCCCAGGACCTGGGCTAGCAATTAGAATAATTGGAGATATAACAGAAGAGAAAGTAAAAATATTACAAGATGCAGATTTTATATTTAGAAAAGAGATTTCAGAAAGTGGATTAGATAAATCTATAAACCAATATTTTGCAGTATTAACAAATTTAAAAAGTGTTGGTGTTATGGGTGATGAACGTACTTATGATTATACTCTTGCTTTAAGAGCAGTAGAAACATCAGATTTTATGACAGCAAGCTTTAGTAAAATTCCATATGAAATTTTAGAAAAAATTTCAAGTAGAATTGTAAATGAAGTAGAACATATTAATAGAATAGTTTATGATATTACAAATAAACCACCAGCAACAATTGAATGGGAGTAATGTTATGATTAAAGTTTTATTTGTGTGTTTAGGAAATATTTGTAGGTCTCCTATGGCAGAATATGTTTTTAAAGATATGGTAAGTAAAAGAGGATTATCTCAGAATTTTGAAATATCTTCTGCTGCAACAAGTAATGAAGCAGTAGGTTCTAATATACACTATGGAACAAGAAATAAATTAGATGAAGTTCGGAATTAAATATGGAAACCATATTTCAAGAAAAATAAAGCCAGAAGATTATATAAATTATGATTTTATAATTGGAATGGAAGATAGTAATGTAAGAAATATTAAAAGAATCGTGGGAGAAGATGTTAATAATAAAATTTTTAGATTATTAGATTTTTCAGAAAATCCTAGAGATATTGCAGATCCATGGTATACAGGAAATTTTGATAGAACTTATGAAGATATAATAGAGGGATTAGAAGAATTTTTAAAATATTTAAAGTTAAATTAGTTAAAAATAAGTATGGAATATCCATACTTATTTTTTGTAATAGAAATGTAATAGAAAATATATTGAAAAATTATTAAATAATGTATACTATATAATAGATAAGAAGTGTAATAAAAAATATAACATAAATATTTTTACAAAATTAAAGGAGGAAAATATAATGTTAAGAGAACAAAAAGGTATTACAATGGTTACATTGATTGCTATGATAATTGTTTTAATAATACTTGCAAGAGTATCTATAATGTCTATTATAGGTGATGATGGAACTATGAGTAAAGCTAAAAAAACTAGATTAGAGGCGATAGCAGCAGAAGAGTTAGAAAAAGTAAAGCTTGCAGCAGCAGAGGCTAATGGAAAAGATACTTGGGGAGCAGTAACACAAGAAGAGATGGAACTTTATTTAACAAAAAATATTGGAGAGAAAGATAAGAAATATACAATAGAAGCTAAAGATGAAGGTGCTTATATAGTAACATTTGTAGAAACAGAAAATAAGTATATTATAGATAGAAAAGGTGATGCAAAGCCTTATATAGAAGAAAATAAATAATAAAATTTATACAGATAATTATTTTTTAGTAATTGTCTGTTTTTTTATTATTGAAAAATTTTTATATGTATGATATAAGTAAAAAAGCTAGTTAGTATTTTAATTTAGAAAGGATATATGTTATGAATATTTTAGCAGTTGGAGATGTTGTTGGAATTATTGGTGTTGATAAATTAAAGTCAGAATTACCAAAAATTATTTCTAAAAATAATATAGATTTTGTAATAGTAAATGGAGAGAATGCAGCAGAAGGAATGGGGCTTACAGAAAAGCTATATAAAGAAATTTTAAAATTGAATGTAAATGTAGTTACAATGGGTAATCATACATGGGCTAAAAAAGATATATTTAATTTTATAGATGATAAACAAATTGTAAGACCTGCTAATTATCCTAAAAATGTACCAGGAAAAGGATATAGAATTTTTGAGTGTAAAGGTAAAAAAATAGCTGTTATGAATTTTATTGGAAGAGTTACAATGAATATTCTTTCTGAAAATCCATTTTTGATGGCTAAAGATATTATTTCAAATTTAAAAAGAGAAGTTGATATAATAGTAATAGATTTTCACCGGAGAAGCAACAGCTGAAAAAATAGCATTTTCACATTATTTAGATGGAGAAGTAACAATTGTTTTTGGAACTCATACACATGTTCAAACAGCAGATGAATGTATATTCCCAAAAGGTACAGCATATATTTCAGACATAGGTATGACTGGACCAAAAAATTCTGTAATAGGAATGGATATAGAAGCATCATTAAAGCGTTTTCAAACATCATTACCAGAAAGATATAAAGTTGCAGATGGGAAGGCGAAATTTAATGCTGTAATATTTGAAGTTGATGATGAAACAAATAAAGTAAAAGAGATAATAAGAGTAAATAAATAATAAAAATAACACTTGAATTCTAAAGTAGATTTTAAGTGTTATTTTTATTTGTTTTAATATATAAGTTTAATTTTATTTCCTTCTTGTTCTATAAATCCTTCATTTTTTAAGTAACTGAGTTCTCGAGACATAGCACTTCTATCTACACTTAAAAAATCTGCTAAATCAGTTAAAGAAAATGGAATAGTGATTTTTTTACTTAAAGTTTGTGATGATAAAATATTAAAATAAGATAATAGTTTATCTCTAATTGTTTTTTGTGTTAATACTTCAATTCTTGTATTTAAACTTATTATTTGAATTAATATTAAATGAGTAATATTTTCTGATAAAAATGAATGAAATTTACAATTAGCCTTACATTTATGAAATATAAAGTCATATGTAAAAAATAGTACTTTACATTTTTTCTTTGCTAAAACAAAAAGTTCGTTATTTGTTTTAGTAGGATAAAAAGTTTCTCCAAAAATATCATTTTTTCCTAAATGTTTTATAATAGTTTTGTTTCCGTTAAAATCATATCTGATTAAATCTGCTTCACCAGACATTATAATACATACTTGGTTTCTTTTTTCAATATAAGTTGTTATTATTTCTGATTTTTTAAATTCTTTTACTTGAACTTGATTACATTTTGTAACACAATCTTCTAAAAATTCTTCAAAATTATTATCGATATACATAATAAAATTTCCTCCTCTGTTAAAAATCTACTATTTTTAATACTTTCGTCTATACTATATCATTAATGTGTGACAATTGCAACAGTTACCATAAAACTAGTATAAATATTACATTTTGATTACATTTATTATCTGTTGCAATTGCAACAGATAATTTGGAAATTAGATATATAATAAGGTCAATTCAAAAATGAAAATTAATCAAATTTATGGGGGTAGAAATGAAAGTAATAAAAAGAGATGGAAGAGCAGTAGATTACGATAGGCAAAGAATTGTATTAGCTATAGAGAAAGCTAATGATGAAGTTAGAAGAAGTGAAAGAGCAACAAAAGAAGAGATTAATTCAATAATAGAATATATTGAAGAATTGAATAAAAAAAGAATACTTGTTGAAGATATCCAAGATATAATAGAACAAGAATTAATGGCTTTAAAAAGATTTGAACTTGCTAAAAAATATATGATTTATAGATATACAAGAGCGTTAGCTAGAAAACAAAATACTACAGATGAATCAATACTAGGGCTTATTAGAAATGAAAATAAAGAACTTGCAGAAGAAAATTCAAACAAGAATATAATGCTTGCTTCTACTCAAAGAGATTATATAGCTGGTGAAGTTTCAAAGGATTTAACTAAAAGAATTTTATTACCTGAAAAAATTAGTAAAGCTCATGAAGATGGAATTTTACATTTCCATGATGCAGATTATTTTATACAACCTATATTCAATTGTTGCTTAATAAATATTGCAGATATGTTAGATAATGGAACTGTTATGAATGGAAAAATGTTAGAAACTCCAAAAAGTTTTCAAGTTGCATGTACTGTTACTACTCAAATTATTGCTGCTGTTGCAAGTAATCAATATGGTGGACAATCAGTAGATATAAGCCATTTAGGTAAGTATTTGAGAAAAAGTTATGATAAATTCAATAAACAAATAAGAGAAACTGTTGGAAATAAAGTTCCAGAAGAAATTATAGAAGATTTAATAGATCAAAGATTAAAAGTAGAACTTAAAAATGGTGTTCAAACTATCCAATATCAAATAAATACTTTAATGACTACAAATGGACAATCTCCTTTTGTTACTTTATTCTTAAACCTAAAAAAAGATGATGAATATATAAAAGAAAATGCAATGATAATAGAAGAAGTATTAAAGCAAAGGTATGAAGGTATAAAAAATGAAAAAGGTGTTTATATTACACCAGCATTTCCAAAGTTAGTATATGTTTTAGATGAGCACAATTGCTTAAAGGGTGGGGAATATGATTATTTAACAAAACTAGCAGTTAAATGTTCATCAAAAAGAATGTATCCAGATTATATTTCTGCTAAAAAAATGCGTGAAAATTATGATGGTAATGTATTTAGTCCTATGGGGTGTAGAAGCTTTTTAAGTCCATGGAAAGATGAGAATGGAAACTATAAATTTGAAGGAAGATTTAATCAAGGTGTTGTAAGTATAAACTTACCTCAAATAGGAATAATTGCAGATGGAGATGAAGAGAAATTTTGGAGCTTATTAGATGAAAGATTAGAGCTTTGTAAAGAGGCTTTAATGTGTAGACATTATTCATTATTAGGAACTCCATCAGATATTTCTCCAATACATTGGCAAAATGGAGCAGTTGCAAGATTAAAAAAAGGTGAAAAAATAGATAAATTATTAAAAGATGGATATTCAACTTTATCACTTCGGATATATAGGAGTTTATGAAACTACAAAACTTATAAAAGGTGTAAGTCATACAACATCACAAGGACATGAATTTGCAATAAAGCTTATGAATGCACTTAAAAATGCTACATTAAAATGGAAAAAAGAAACAGGCTTAGGATTTGCATTATATGGAACACCAGCAGAAAGTTTATGTTATAGATTTGCTAGAATTGATAAAGAAAAATTTGGAACAATTGAAGATGTTACAGATAAAGGATATTATACAAATTCATATCATGTTGATGTTAGAGAAAAAATTGATGCATTTAATAAACTTAAATTTGAAAGTGAATTTCAACCATTATCAGGTGGTGGAGCGATTTCATATGTAGAAGTTCCAAATATGAAAAATAATTTAGAAGCAATGGAAGAAGTAGTAAAATTTATTTATGATAATATTCAATATGCGGAATTTAATACAAAATCAGACTTTTGCCAAGTTTGTGGTTTTGATGGAGAAATTGTTATAAATAAAGATATGGAATGGGAATGTCCAAATTGTGGTAATAAAGATAAAGGAAAAATGAATGTAGTTAGACGTACTTGTGGATATTTAGGAGAAAATTTTTGGAATGCTGGAAAAACTAAAGAAATAAAATCTAGAGTATTACACTTGTAATAAGGAGTTAATTATGAATTATGCAGATATAAAAACTTATGATATAGCAAATGGGCCAGGGGTTAGAGTTTCAATTTTTGTAAGTGGATGTACACATCATTGTAAAGGATGTTTTAATGAAGAAGCTTGGGATTTTAATTATGGTAATAAGTTTGATGAAGAAAGAGAAAATGAAGTATTGAAAGCTTTAGAGCCACAATATATTAAAGGATTATCGTTGCTTGGAGGAGAACCATTTGAAATTCAGAATCAAAAAGGATTATTGCCAGTGTTAAAAAAGGCAAAAGAAAAGTATCCTAATAAAAAGATTTGGTGTTATAGTGGATATCTTTTTGATAAAGATATTGTAGATAATATGTCTAAGAAATATGATGAAACAAAAGAAATGTTAAAATATGTTGACTTTATAGTAGATGGAAAATTTCAAGAGGAGCTTAAAAATCCTAGTCTTAGATTTAAAGGTTCTGCAAATCAAAGAATAATTGATGTACAAAAAAGTTTAAAGAAAAAAGAAGTAGTTTTATGGGAAGAGGAAATTAAATAAAAGTTAGAGGAGACGAAATAGTCTCCTCTTTATCTTAGCAATCTACTCCAATGTGTTGATACATATTCAAACATATTAAGAGAATTCATTTTTTTTATGCTTTCTTCTGCAACTAAATTAGAACTTGATATTAGTTCATCATTTAAATAAAAATCAACTTTTCCTAAAATATCTCCTTTATTTATAGGTGCTGAAATATTTTCATTTATTTTAATTTCATTTGTTAAATTTGATTTATTTCCTTTTTTTATAATACTTCCTGTAGAATTTTCATATACTAAATTTACATTTGTTTTTATACCTTTTCCAACAGCTACATTTTGGACAATTTCATCTTTAGTTGAAGTTGGTAAAAATTCATAACTTGAAAATCCATAATCTAATAATGTTCGAGCATTACTTACTCTGTCATTTGGAGTGGGTGCACGCATAACAACTGCTATTAAAGAAAGATTATTTCTAGTTGCACTTGCAGATAAATTATATAAAGCTAAAGAAGTAGAACCTGTTTTTAATCCAGTTGCTCCTTCATAAGTACGAATTAATTTATTAGTATTTACAAGTTCAGATTCTCCATTTCTTAAAGAATCCATCCATATAGTAGTATATTTGGTAACATCTGGATGATTATTTAAAAGTTCTTTTGACATCAGTGCTATATCGTAACTAGATGTTAAATGGTCATCTTCATCAATTCCATGGCAGTTTTTAAATACAGTATCTTTCATACCAAGTTCTTCAGCTCGTTTGTTCATTTTTTGAACAAAAGCTTCTTCACTTCCAGCTAAATGTTCAGACATAGCAACACAGCAATCATTTGCTGATACTACACAAATTGCTTTTAACATTTCATCTACAGTTAAAGTTTCTCCGAACTTCGAGCCAAATTTGAGAGCCACCCATACTAGCAGCTTTTTCAGAACAAGATATTTTTGTGTCATATGATATTTGACCAGAATCTATTGCTTCCATAATTAATAAAATTGTCATAACTTTAGTTACAGAAGCAGGACGAAGCTTACTGTGTGAGTTTTTTTCATATAAAACTTTACCAGTAGTTTGTTCTATTAATATTGCACTTTCACAATTTAAATTTAAAAAATCTTCTACTGGAGTTCCATCACTATTAGTTTGTACAGTATTTTCAGACCATACAAATTCTGTATCAGGATAATATGCAAAAGCTACATACTGGAAAATCAAAGTAATTATTAAGAAAAGTAATAATATCTTTTTTGATTTCATAAGTAAAACCTCCTTGTATAATTTAGTTTGTAATTTTTTGTAATGTATTTATATATGCTTTATGCGTTTTGTTCTTATAAAGTATATATAAATACATTACAAAATAAAAATTTTAAAACTTAAATGTATTAAATTATATTTGTACTTTTATAAAAATATGAAACAAAATTATACAAATATTCATAAAATGTAATATTAACATAAAAAGATTGACATAAAAATTATAGAAAGGATTGATATACAAAATGAATGAATATGTGAAATGTATAATTGGAATACTTATACCATTTATAGGTACTACACTTCGGAGCAGCAGTTGTTTTTATCTTTAAAAAGAATGTTAGTACAAAAGTTCAAAAAGTCTTTTTAGGATTTGCAGCAGGAGTTATGATAGCAGCATCTGTTTGGTCTTTAATAATACCATCAATTGAAATGGCAGATAGTCAAGGGACAATTGGATGGATACCAGCAACAATAGGAATTTTGCTTCGGTGCATTTTTCTTACTTATAACTGATGTATTTGCAGAAAAATTAAATTTAAAAAATGTAAAAGCTTCTGAAAGAAATAGAAGAACTAGAATGTTAGCATTTGCTATAACGCTTCATAATATTCCAGAAGGAATGGCAGTAGGAATTGTGTTTGCCTCTACTTTAACAGGAAATTTTGGAGTTGGTTTTGCTTCTGCATTGGCTTTAGCAATAGGTATTGCAGTACAAAATTTTCCAGAAGGAATGGCTATCTCACTTCCATATAAAGCGGAAGGATTAAGTAATAAAAGAGCATTTTTATATGGTACATTATCTGGCATAGTAGAACCAATAGCAGCAATTGTTACAATATTGATTAGTAGTATAATAGAAGTATTATTACCATATCTTTTAGCTTTTGCTGCTGGTAGTATGTTATATGTAATTGTTCGGAGAACTTATACCAGATTCACAGGAAGGTAAAAGTGCGAAATTATCTACAGTAGGACTGATTATAGGATTTTTGGTAATGATGATTTTAGATGTTACATTGGGATAAAGATAAAAAAATATATAAAAAATATTGAATAAAAAATTTTTAAGTGTTATACTTTTTATAAAATAAATGAAAAGGGGATTTATTATGAAAAAAAATTTGAACAATCAAAAAGGTATAGCTTTTATTGCAGTAATAATAGTGTTAATAGTAGCTGTAATTGCTGGAGGAGCAGCATATTTAGGAATAAGAATGTTAATTACAGGAGATAGCTTTTTAGCTCCATTTGAAGAATTAGGATGGATTAATTCTGATAAAGAAAATGATGATAATGAAAAAGAAAATAAAGTAGAAGATAAAAAAGATACAGAGCAAGATGAAGATGAAACGAGTTCTTCTGTTAGTTTAGTTAGAAAAGATCGTTTATCAGATGAAGCAAAATCTTCTGGTACAACTCATTATTATGGTAAGCTTTCAATGGCAGATAGTGATGATGTAGATCCTTTAGATGAAAATTATGAATTATATAAATTATTGACTATGGAAGTAGATATGTATACTAAAGCAGATAAGGTTGTTGAAATAGTATTTACAGTTAATATGAAAGACTTCTTAAAAGGAATGTATGATGAATATGAGGAAGAAATGGGAAGTTCTGGATATTCTTCTTATGAAGAATTTGAAACAGCTATGGTGCCATATTTTGAAAAATCATTTGATATGGGATTATCTTCATCATTAGATGATGAAACATCACAATATATAGAAACATATAAAGATAATGGACTTATTCAAATTTATATGACAGAAAAAGGATTTGAACAGTTATATGATAATTATGGTATAGAAGAAGGAACAAATGATATAGATACAATAAAATCAGCTTTAGAAAAATCATTAGACATTAAAATAGAAAAAGTAAAATAGAATAGACATATAAAAGGAGGAATAAAAGGTATGAAGTGTAAAAAGTGTAATACTGAAAATGAAGAAAGTGTAGAAAATTGTACTAATTGTGGTGCTAAACTAAAGAAAAAGAATGCATTGCTTAATGTATTATTAGTAATAGTTATACTTATTGCTTTATTAGCTGTTGGATTGGGGATTAGATATGCAGTTAAACAAGATAGTTATTTTGCTCCAATAAAAGAGTTATTCGGAATTGAAGAAGATGATGATGAAAAAGATAAAGAAGATGAAAAAGAAGATGAGAAAGAAGTTAAAACTTCAAAAGTAGAAGGAAGAAAAACATTATTATCTTCAAAAGCTACTGTAAAAGGAGTTGACCATTATACAGCAACAATAGATATTTTAGAATTATATAAAAAAGCTAAAAAAGAAAATGCAGAAGATTTTGAAAATGATGAAACAGGAATGTTAGAAATGCTAGATCAAATTGTAGGAATGTTTGATGGAGCAGAAATTATCATAGATTTATATGCAAAAGGTAATGAGGAATTAGTTCAAGGTATATTAACTTTTGAATATACTGAGATGCTAAAAAATATTTATGAATTAGCAGGTGCAGATAGTGAATATGACTCATATGAAGATTATGAAAAAGATATGGTAAAGGAACTTAATAAAAGTTTAACTAAAGAAAATGCGATGCAAATGGTAGAACAACAGATGAAAGAATATGATATGGAAGTTCCAGAAAATTTTGAAGAATATTTTGATATAGTTTCAGTAGATGGAGCAGTTGAAATTTATTTTGATTTATCAGAATTTGATGTTAAAGATTTAGTAACTGATGGAGCAATAGAAGCTGGTATTGATAAAGATGATATTTTTGGAAGTGCAATGGAACAATTAAAGACTTATGGAATAAAAGTAACTAAAGAGTAAAAAAAAATCAAAAATGCTTGATTTATTTTAATTAATGGTGTAAAATATTAAAGTATTAAACAAGATGAGTTGTAAGGAGAGTGGGAACAAATCCCACTCTTTAATAATGTGATGTATTTAAGAAGGGATATCTGTATGGCAAATATTGAAACTAAAGTACAAGAATTATTAAATGATATTATAGTAAATCTAGGTTATGATTTATATGATGTTATTTATGTAAAAGAGGGGAAGGACTTTTATTTAAAAATTATAATAGATAAACAAAATGGAAGCATAGGTATAGAAGACTGTGAAAAGGTAAATAATTCTATTAATGATGTTTTAGATGAGAAAGATTTAATAAAAGAACAATATTATTTAGAAGTATCTTCACCAGGTTTGGAAAGACTTCTTAGAAAAGAAAAACATTTTATATCACATATACGGACAAAAAGTTCATATTAATTTATATAAGAAAATAGATGAAAAAAGAGAATTAATTGGAATACTTAAAGAATATACTAGTAATGAAATTATTATAGAAGTTGAAGGAAAAGAAATAAAATTAAATATGAAAGATATAGTTTCAGCAAAAACTGTATTTGATTTTGAGGGAGGAATTTAAAAAAATGAAGCAGGTTGATGTAAAAGAATTAATTGGTGCTATGGAGGAATTAGAAAAAGAAAGAGGAATAAAAAAATCTTATCTTATTGAATCATTAGAGGCAGCTTTAGTTACTGCATATAAGAAAAATTTTGATTCAGTTGATAATGTTAAAGTAACAATTAATGAAGTAACAGGCGACATACATATATATGCAGTTATGGAAGTAACAAAAGTATCAGAAGATCCATTACTAGAAATTGGATTAAAAGATGCTAAAAAAATAAATCCAGATGTAGAAATTGGAGAAACAGTTGATGTTGAAATTAAGCCAAAGGATTTTGGTAGAATTGCAGCACAAACAGCTAAACAGGTTGTTGTACAGAAAATAAGAGAGGCAGAAAGAGAATTAGTTTTTACAGAATATAATGATAAAAAAGGAGAAATAGTTTCTGGTTTAGTACAAAAAGCAGATAATGGAACAATAATAGTTGATTTAGGAAAATTAGAAGGTGTTATGCCTTTAAAAGAGCAAATACCTACTGAACATTACAAAGTTAATGATAAAATTAGAGGATATGTAATGAATGTAGAAAAGGGTGCTAAAGGAAATCCACAAGTTATTGTTTCAAGAAGTCATCCAGAATTTGTTAGAAGATTATTTGAATTTGAAATACCAGAAATATATGAAGGGTTAATAGAAATAAAAAGTGTTTCTAGAGATCCTGGATATAGAAGTAAAGTTGCAGTATATTCAAAAAATGAAAATATAGATCCAGTAGGTTCTTGTGTTGGACAAAAAGGTGTTAGAATTCAAAATATTATAAATGAATTAAATGGAGAGAAAATTGATGTTATTGAATGGAGTGAAGAACCATCAATATATATTGCAGCATCTTTATTACCAGCATCAGTTTTAGCAGTTGATGTTAAAGAAGAAGAAAAATTTGCTCAAGTTATAGTACCAGATGATCAGTTATCACTAGCAATTGGTAAATCAGGACAAAATGCAAGATTAGCAGCAAGACTTACAAATTGGAAGATTGATATAAAATCAGAATCGCAAATTAGAGAATTAATATCTAAATCTGAAATGCAAGAAACTGAAGAAACTACTGAAAATGAAGAATAAACCAAAGTGAGGAAAAATAAAATGCTAAAAAAGAAGCCAGCAAGAAGATGTATAGCTTGTAATGAGCAAAAAGAAAAAAATGAATTACTTAGAATAGTAAAATCAAAAGATGGAATTATAGAAATTGATTTAACAGGTAAGAAAAATGGCAGAGGAGCATATATTTGTAAAAAAGAAGAATGTTTGAATAAAATTATAAAAACTAAAAAACTTGAAAGAGTTTTTGAAAAAAGTATTAACCAAGATTTTTATGAAAGTATAAGAGGTGTAATTATTGAATAAATGCTATGGAATGCTTGGTATTTCAGCTAAAGCAGGAAAGCTTGTATCACGGGACAGAGATTTGTTTAGAAGGAATAAAAAAAAGGCAAATAAAATTAATAATTGTGGCAAGTGATGCGTCAGAGAAAACAATTAATCAAATGAAATTTTATTGTAATAGATTTGATGTGCCATTATTAATTTATGGGAATATTGAGGAAAATAGCAATGCTATTGGTAAAAGAAATAGGGCTATTATTGGAATTAAAGATTTTGGAATAGCAAATAAAATCCAAGAATTAATTAATGGGGGTGAAGTTTAAATGAAAATAAAAATTCATGAACTTGCAAAACGATTAGGAGTAGAAAATAAGCAGATAATAGAGATTGCTAATAAAAATGGTATTGAAGTTAAAAGCCATTTAAGCTCTATTACAGAAGATGAGGGGAAAATGTTAGAGAAATTATTAAAAGGAGTATTTAAAAAGAAATCTATGGATAACAAAAAGGAAAAGAATGAAGAGCCTGTTATCATCAGAAGAGCCGTAATAATAAATGATGATGAAGAAAAAAAAGAGGAACAAAGAAAAAAAGAACAAACTAAAAAAGCAGAATCTTCTTTTAACATAGAAAAAAATAGAAAAAAAGATTATAACATAGTTTATAGAGATAAACCTACTAAACCACTTACTGTTAGTGAACTATTTGGTATTAATAAAAAAGATACTAAGAAAAAGGAAGAAAAAGTTAAACCTAAAGAAGAAATAAAACAGGAAGAAGTAGTAGTAGTAGAGGAAGTAAAAGAAGTAATAAAATTAGAAGAAAATGTAAATTCAAAGCCTAAAGTAAATAAAGAAATTTCTAATGAAAATACTTTTTCAAATAAATTTAATAATAATAAACCTCAAAGAACTAATAATTATAATAAACCATCATTTAATAAAGAAAATAACAATAATAAAGATTCTAGACCTCCAAGGAATAAATTCCAAAATCAAGACAGAAAAGATAATAAATTTGAACCTAGAGGAAAAAGAAGTTTAGATGATAGAGGCATTGATAAAAAAATTAAGAATATAATGGAAGTAGAAATGCCAGAAAAAGAAAATGTTAGAGAATATGGTGCAAATAAATTTAAAGATAAGCAAAAACAAAATAGAATAGATGAATCTAAAAGTGCTAATAATAAGAAAAGTAGTAAAAGAAATAATAATGAAGAAATTGATAATGATAAATTAAATAGTTTGAAAAAACATAGTAGATTGTCAAATATGTTCCATGAAGATGGAGAAATGCTTGATTATTATGATTTAAGTACAGAAAGAGGAAAACGTTCTAAGAAAAAACCAAAACAAGAAAATAAAATAAAACAAAAAATATTTAAATTGACTGAGGTTACAATTCCAGAACATATTACAGTTAAAGACTTAGCTATGGAAATGAAAATTACAAGTAGTGATGTTATAAAGAAATTATTAAATTTAGGAATGATGGTAACAATAAATAATGAAATTGATTTTGATACAGCTTATTTAGTTGCAGCAGAATATGGAATTACAGCAATAAAGAAAAATGTTGTAACAGATGAAGATAAATTAATTGATGATACAGAAGATACAGCAGATGATTTAGCTCCACGTCCACCAGTAATTGTTGTTATGGGACACGTAGATCATGGTAAAACTTCATTATTAGATGCAATTAGAAGTACTAATGTTATTGAAGGAGAATCAGGAGGAATTACACAACATATAGGTGCATATCAAGTATCAATAAATGGTAGGGATATTACATTTTTAGATACACCAGGACATGAGGCTTTTACAAGTATGCGTGCTAGAGGTGCTCAGATTACAGATATAGCAATTCTTGTAGTTGCTGCAAATGATGGAGTTATGCCTCAAACAGTAGAAGCAATAGATCATGCAAGAGCTGCTAATATTCCAATAATAGTTGCTGTAAATAAAATGGATTTGCCTGATGCCAATGTAGATAAAGTAAAACAAGAATTGATGAAATATAATGTTGTTCCAGAAGAATGGGGTGGAGATACAATATTTGTGCCAATTTCTGCTAAAAAGAAAATGGGTATAGACAATTTATTAGAAATGGTATTATTACAAGCAGATGTATTAGAGCTTAAAGCTAACCCTACAAAACAAGCAAAAGGAACAGTTATAGAAGCAAGATTGGATAAAGCGAAAGGTTCAATTGCAACTATATTAGTTCAAAGAGGAAAATTAGATGTCGGAGATACAGTTATTGTAGGTTCTTCAATTGGTAGAATTAGAACAATGCAAAATGATAAAGGTAAAAAAGTAAAATTTGCAGGTCCATCTACACCAGTTGAAATTACTGGGCTTTCTTCAGTACCTCAATCAGGAGATACTTTATATGAAGTAAAAGATGAAAAAACAGCTAAACATTTAATAGAAAGAAGAATTCGTGAACAAAGAGAGAAAGAACTTGCAAAACGTACAATAGTTACTCTTGATGATGTATTTACTCAAATTGCAAATGAAAATCTAAAACAATTGAATTTAATTGTTAAAGCAGATGTTCAGGGGTCAGTAGAAGCTTTAAAACAATCTTTGGTAAAACTTTCTAATGATGAGGTAAAGGTATCTGTTATACACGCAAGCGTTGGTGGAGTTACTGAAACAGATGTTAATTTAGCCAAAGTTTCAAATGCGATTATAATAGCATTTAATGTTAGAGCAGAAGTTATAGCTAAAAATATAGCTGAAAAAGAAGGTGTTGATATTAACACATATTCAGTTATATATGATGCTATGAATGATATAGAAGCAGCTATGAAAGGAATGCTTGATCCAGTATATAAAGAGGTTGTAATAGGTACTGCAGAAGTTAGACAGACATTTAAGGTTTCAAATGTAGGAACTATAGCAGGAGCATATGTATTAACTGGTAAAGTTTCAAGAAATGCTGGAATTAGAGTAATTAGAGATAATATAGTTATACATGATGGAAAATTAGTATCACTTAAGAGATTTAAAGATGATGTAAAAGAAGTTGCAACTGGATATGAGTGTGGTCTTCAAGTTGAAAAATTTGATGATATTAATGAGGGTGATACATTAGAAGTTTATGTTATGGAAGAGGTAAAATAATTCGTGGGAAAAATTTATGAAATAAATTTTTCACTCGTAATCTTATATTAAGCTTTGATGTAAGATTACAAATATGAAATTAAAAAAGCTTAATATAAGATTAAAAGGAGGATATTTTAATGGCAGATAGCAATAGGATGAGCAGGATTGATGAACAAATAAAAAAAGAAGTAAGTACAATTATCAATCAAGAATTACAAGATCCACATATTACAGGATTAGTTAGTGTAACAAAAGTAAAAACTACTCCAGATTTACGTTATGCAAGAGTTTTTGTTAGTATGATAGGTTGTAAAAGTCAAAAAGAAAATTTAGCTACATTAAAAAAATCAAGTGGTCATATTAGAAGTCTAATTGCTAAAAGAATTAATTTAAGAATTACTCCAGAACTTGTTTTTGAATTTGATGAAAGCATTGAATACGGAACAAGAATTGATCAAATTTTAAAGGAGATTAATAAATAATGACTTTAGATGAAATTTTAAAAGAAATAGAAAAGGCTGAAACTTTTGTTGTTTTGGCTCATGAAAATCCAGATGGAGATGCAATGGGTAGTACTTTAGCGGTAGCTACTGTACTTAAAAATATGGGAAAAACTACTATAGATGTTTTATTTAAAGAATATCCAGCAAATTTCAAAATGTTGCCAAATATTGATTTAATAAAATCTAAAGCTACTTTAGAAAGATATGATATGGCTATTGTTGTAGATTGTCCAGATGTAAAACGAGTTGGTAAATCATATGAAGATTATATTGAAAACGCTAAAGTTATAGTACAGTTTGATCATCACTTAAAAAATACAATGTTTGGAGATTATAATGTAGTAAATCCAGTAGCACCAGCGTGTAGCCAAATATTATCATCAAGTTTTTCGTATATGAATATTGAAATAACAAAAGATGTAGCAATTTGTTTACTAACTGGAATAATTACAGATACAGGAGGATTTAGATTTTCAAGTGTTACAACAGAAACATTTGAATTTGCTGCTTGGGCATTAAGTAAAGGTGTAAATGTTTCTAAAATATATAAAGAAGCTATGATGACAAAGACAAAATCTCAATTTGAAGCAGAAAAACTTGCAATAGATAGATTAGAATTAATAGATGATGGAAAGATAACATTTACATATATAACTAAAGAAGATGAGAAAGCTTTAAATGTAAAACCTGGAGAGACAGATGGAATTCCAAACATTGGAGTAACAATAAAGGATGTAGAAGTTGCAATTTTTGCTCATGAAAGAGAAAATGGTTTCAAAATTTCTTTTAGATCTAATAGAATAGATGTTTCAGATATTTGTATGCTATTTGGTGGTGGAGGTCATAAATTAGCAGCTGGATGTTTTATAGATGCCAAATTAGAAGATTTAAAAAAAGCAGTAATTGAAGAAACAATAAAACATTTGAAATAGAATTTTTTATGCGTAAGATTTTTAATAATTTTACGCATATTTGTTTAAAAGGAGAAATATGGACGGAATAATAATAATAAATAAACCAATTGGATTTACTTCACAAGATGTAGTTTCAAAAACTAAAAAGATTTTGAATGAAAAAAAAGCAGGGCATACTGGTACTTTAGATCCTTTAGCAACAGGAGTTTTACCAGTATTATTAGGAAACAGCACAAAATTATCTAAATATTTAATAGAACATGATAAAACATATATTGCTAGAATAAAATTTGGAGAAAAAAAGGATACAGGAGATAGTGAAGGAAATACAATAGAAACTTCAAATGTAAAGATAGAAAATAAAAAAGATATATTAAAAGTGCTAGAAAGTTTTATAGGAAAACAAACTCAAATTCCGCCAATTTATTCAGCAATAAAAGTTAATGGAAAAAAACTATATGAGTATGCACGAGAAGGTATAGAAGTAAAAATTCCAATTAGAGAAATTGAAATATATAAGTTAAATTTGTTAAATTTTGATAAAGAAAATCAAGATGTAGAAATAGAAGTAAGTTGTTCAAAAGGTACATATATTAGAACATTATGTGAGGATATAGCTAAAAATTTAGGTACAGTAGGATATATGAGTTTTTTAAAAAGAACAATAGTAGATAAATTTAAGTTAGAGGATGCAATTGATTTTGAAACTTTAGAAGAAAATAAAGATAATCAAGATTTTTTAAACAAAAATATTATTAAAATGGAAAACTTATTTTCTCATTTGTCTAAAATAAGTTTGAACAAAAGAAAAGAAGATTTATTTTTAAATGGAGTTAAGCTTACATTTGAATTAGAAGATGGAATATATAATATTTATTCTGAAAATAAGAAATATATTGGATTAGGAATTGTAAGTAATAATTTATTGAAAAGAGATATTGTAATCTAAATTTTTCCATTGATTAAACAAATATAATTAAACTATAATTATATATAGAGTTTAAAAGAGGAAAAGTTGGGATGAAAAGTATAGGAATAGATATTGGAGCAAGCCATATTGCATGTGGTTTATATAATGATGATATAAAAAAATTGGAAAATAAAATATATGTACTTAATAAAATGGATACAAAATTAGATATAAATGTTTCAACAAAATATTTTGTTGATTTTATTATTAATTTGATAGATAAATTAATAAAGCAATATAATATAAATATAAATAATATAGAATCTATTGGTCTTGGATGTCCAGGAGGTATAGATAGACAAAATGGAATATTTCTAGGTTCTTCTGAAATGAATTTAAATAGAATTAATTTTAGAAAAGCATTAGAAAAATATAATACAAAAGTATTTGTAGAAAATGACTGTTCTTGTGCAGGTTATAGTGAGAGCTATTTAAGTGGTTTAAATGAATTTTTAATGATTACATTAGGAACTAATTTAGGTGTAGCTTACATAAAAGATTATAAATGTATTGATGAAATTGTATGGAATATAATTAAAATTAATAAGAGTTCATTTAAAGTTAAATATATAAAAAGTTTTAGTAATTTGTCTCAAATATATAATAATACAAAAAGAAAAGATTTTCCAAGAGGTGCAATATTTAATCGGTATAGAAAAAGGGGATATAGAAGCTAAAAATATTTTAAAAAATTATATTAATGATTTAATAAATGGATTAAAAGAAATAGAAAAGTATTATAATATAAAAGATATTGTTATAGGAGGCGGAATAACAGAACATACTAAGTATTTTATAGAAGATATACGAGATAAATTACTTGAATTAAATATACATATTGCAAAATATAAAAACGATTCTGGAATAATAGGAGCAGCTTTATTAGGATATATATAAATTTTGTTGAAATATGTTTTTTAAAGTGATATAATATTTCTATCAAGATTTATAAGGAGGGCAACATATGAAAAGAAATTATGAAACTACGAGAAGGATAGCCCGGATTATTGAAATTGAAAAAGAGGAGCTGAAAGAATGTTCTTCTAGGATTATCCGAGCTAAGCTTAAAGCCGAAATGTCAAATGAAATATTTTCTGTAAGATGGGCACAAACGCCATCTATAATTGGCATTACAGGAAACTGGAGTTCAAAAGCTCCTGGAGCGTTTGAATGGGCTTGGAAAGAAGCCAAGGAAGGTGATATTGTTATGCTGGTTCATACAGATAATGATAGCTATTTTCGGGCTTTATAAGGGGTAATTCTGAAAAATGGAAATGGGCAAGACATAGCTGTAAGTCTTGCCCAGTAATCTTTAAAGGAGCTAATAAAATATGTATAAAAGAAATGAAACAAGACCAATTTATGTAGGAGATGTACAAATTGGAGGACAAAATAAAGTAATAATTCAATCTATGTGTAATACTTTGACTAAAGATATTAAATCAACAGTAAATCAAATTTTAGAATTAGAGAAAGTAGGTTGTGAAATAATTAGAGTAGCTTGTGTAGATATAGAAGATGCTAAAGCTATTAAAGAAATAAAAAGTAAAATAAATATTCCAATTATTGCGGACATACATTTTGACTATAAGATAGCATTAGAAGTAATAGAAAATGGAGTAGATAAAATACGTATAAATCCAGGAAATATTGGAGATGAAGAGAAAACAAAAATGGTAGTAGAGGCTTGTAAAAAAAATCATATACCAATAAGAATAGGAGTAAATGGTGGATCTTTAGAAAAGGAGTTATTAGAAAAGTATGGTAAGCCTTGTAGTGAGGCAATGATAGAAAGTGCTAGACATCATATAGAAATACTAGAAAAAATGGAATTTTATGATATTGCAATTGCTCTAAAAGCGTCAAATTTAGATATGTGTATAGAAGCATATGAAAAAGCAGCAGAAGAGTTTAAATATCCACTTCATTTAGGAATTACAGAAGCTGGTACAGCATTTGGAGGAACAATAAAATCAAGTATTGGATTAGGAGTTTTATTAAGACAAGGAATAGGAGATACTTTAAGAGTGTCATTGTCAGATAATCCAGTAGAGGAAATTTTAGTATGTAAAGAAATTTTAAAAAATTGTAAATTGTATGATAAAACTCCAAATTTGGTATCATGTCCAACATGTGGAAGAATACAATATGACATGATACCTATTGCAAAAGAAATTGAGAAGTTTTTGCAAGGAATTGAATCTAATATAACAGTAGCTATAATGGGATGTGCGGTAAATGGTCCTGGAGAAGCTAGAGAAGCTGACATTGGAATTGCTGGAGGAAAAAATGAAGGCTTATTATTTAAAAAAGGTGAAATAATAAGAAAAGTTAAAGAAGAAGATATGTTAAAAGAGTTAAAAGAAGAAATAATAAAAATGATTTAATTACATATTTTAAGAGGGCTTTGAAAAAGCCCTCTTTTTTGTGTAATACTAAAATTTAATTAGCAACATCCACCTCTGTTACCACATCCATTGTTACCACAACAACAGAATAAAAGTATTAAAATAAGAATAATCCAGATGCATTCGTTATCAAATAAACCACATCCACAACCTCTATTTTCTGGCATGAGTTTTCCCTCCTTTTTAAGTAATTTCAATTTGTAATCCTTAGTATGTTATATAATATTCTAATTCTCAAAAAGTGTTACAAATCTTGTAATATAAATTTTGATATGTTACAATATAAGTTATATTAAGGCTACTGTAACACCTTAAAAAGGTTAGTCTGAACATAAGGAGGAATCTTATATATGGAATTATGGCTGGACTGTAAAAAACAAAATAATAATTCAGTGACAGTTAAAGTATTTTCAGAGATGCTGTTTGATTTATACGAAGGAACGGTAAATCGGTTATTTCCTATAAGAGTAACATCGTCTGAGGGTGCTTATTATGAATATTCGCCTTCGAAAACATTAGAGACGTTGGAGTGGAAGAAGGTAAATGAAAATCTAAGCAAAGCCGAAAAATGGGCTATACAGAATCTGGTAATTGTATCCTTTATAAAAAGAGGAGAGGTATGGTCTATTGATTCTGATAGATTGGTAAGCAAACGTATTTTTATGGAAACGGTGATGCTACCAGTTATCCAATATATAAATCCGGCTCCAGCAGTAAACTATATTGATTACCAAAAAAACAATATTATTATAGCGTTGAAACTTGGCATTTTAAATGGTATAAGTGAAAAAAACATCAACAAATGGTATGATGAAGATTATTCTTCCATAACAATTGGAGATGCATTCCAGATCATCGAAAATGTCAAGAAGGTTTTGAGAGAGCATCAGAACAAAAACAATAAATAAGGTAATCTTCCCCTGGAGTTACAGCAGGGGATTTTTTATATGCAAAATCTTGTTGCAATTTTAAAAAAAGTTTGTTATAATTATATATACAGCATTCGGAAGAATAGCAAAAATATATAAGGAGGACACGTTTTATGTGTAATGCGAAAAATGCAGGCTGTAAACGGGGGATATATTGCAAATTTGCAAATATATGTCCACTACTAAACCAAGAGGTGGCTAAAAAGAACCTGAAAGAAATGATAAGAGTCCGTGAGGATGAAACAACAAACCTTCGGAATATGACGTCAGCAGGATATTTTTATTATCCTGGATTAAAAGAGTTTACTTTAGACTACGAGAACTCTGAGGATGAAAGAGCAGAGTTTCTGAAGAGGGTGGAAGGTGGCTGTCCATATTCGTAAACAATTCGTGTCTAACCAACCAGCCCCCTTGAAGATTTATACTTCAAGGGGGCTGGTTTTAATTATTGTAATAGAGTTTATACTATGATATAATTTTTTATAATATTAAAAAATGGAGTAAAATATGAAAATATTAAAAACAATATTACAAAGTTTTAAAAAGACAAAAATATTAATAATTTTATTTTTTATATTAAGTATTATACTTAATTATTTAGTAACATATATACCTGTTGTTATACAATATTTTATTGATATTGCATTAAAAACCAATACTAATAATTTAATATTAGATAAAATTTATAGTACTTTTAGTAATAATTTTAATTTTATTGGAAGTACTTGTATTGTGCTTATATTTATACAGCTATTAATAATTGTTAGTACTTATATGCGAAATATTGCAAAAAGTAAGATAATACAAGAATTTCAATGTGAGTTAAAGCTTAAACTTTTTACTCATATTCAAAACTTATCATATCAAGATTTTTATAATAATTCATTAGCAGATTTAGTTCAAAGTTCAACAGATGATGTAAATAATATAGTTAATTTTATAAATACTTGGTTTACATATATTTTAGATATAATATTAATAGTTGTATTTGCTATATTTCAAATAGTAAATATAGATTATAGATTGTCGATTATTATGATTGTTTCTTCAATTTTGATAATGTTACTGACAAAATGGTATTTTAGTAGTTCAAAAAAGGTACTTCCAAAAATCATTGAGATGAGAAAAAAACTTTATTCTAAATTTGATGATAATTTAAATAATTTAAAATTTATAAAATTAAATAATCTTCAAGAAAAAGAAATAAAAACTTTTTCTAATATACTTGATGAAAGTGATGTATATCATAAAGAAAAAGTAAAGATTGATGCAAGTTATAATAAAGGAATAGAATTAATAGTAAAATTGCAAGCACCATTTATATTTATTTTGAGTGGGTATTTATATATAAAAAGTAAAGTAACAATAGGAAGCATTTATGTTACATTAAACTATTCTAACAAGGTAACAAAATCATTTACTGATATTGCAGAATTAATAGAAGGATATAGTCTTTTTATTGAATCATATAAAAGATTAGCAGAGTTATTAGAACTTACACAAGAAAATGAAAATGTAAAGAATGATTTACATATTACAAATAGGAAAATAATTTTTAAAAATGCCAGTATAATTGTAAATGGAAAAATAATATTAAAAGACTTAAATTTTACTATAAATGAAAATGAAAAAGTAATTATTTGTGGAGCAACAGGAAGTGGAAAATCAATACTTTTGAAAACATTAGTCGGATTTTATGAGTATACAGGAAGCATAAAAATAGGAAACATAGAAGTAAGAGATTTGAATAAAAAAGAAATAAGAGAAAATATATGCTTACTTTTACAAGATTCATATTTATTTTCAAGGACTATTGCAGAGAATATTAAAATTTTAGTTCCTTGTATGCCATATGAAGATATGGTAAGTATGTCAAAATTCTTTTCTTTTGATGAAGATGTTAAAAAACTAAAAGATGGATATGACAGTGAAATTGGTGAAAGAGGAACTGTTTTATCTAAAGGTCAAAGACAAAGATTAGTACTTATAAGAGCTTTTACTAAACCAAAACCTATTATGATTTTTGACGATTCATTTAGTGCAATAGATAGAGTTAATAAGTCTAATATTTTAAATAATTTAATGAATATAAAAACTAGTTTTACTAAAATCTTTGTGTCACATAATATAGATTTAGCTAGACTATTTGATAAAGTAATTTTCCTAGAAAATGAAACAGCAGTAGTTAGCACATATGAAGAATTAATTAGAACTAATAAAAACTATAAAAATATACACGATTTGAGCATAGATAATATAGGAGAAGAATATGTATGAATAAGCATAAATTAAAAGAAATGTTTTATTTTACTAAAAATGGTAAAAACACTATTGTAGTTGCTTTACTTATTATATTTGAATTAGTATTATATAGACTGTCATATCCATTTATTTTAAAAGATATAGTTGATAATGCTATTCCAGAAGAAAATATGAGTAAAATTATAATTTTATCATTTATATTAATTGCTATAGTTCTTATATATAGCATCTTTAATAATTATACAGAAAGAAAAAGAAAAGAATGTTGCTATGATAATAATACAGAAATAAAAAATAAAATATTTAAAGATATTCAATATTTAAATGTAAGTAAATTGGATAAAATTCAAACAGGAAGTTTATTTCATTTATTAGGTCCACGGAATTTGGGAAGCAGCACAATTATTTATATGGAGTTTTATTGGAGTTATTGCTGTAAGACTAGTTAGCATATCAATAATCGTTTTATTATTGTTTATTATAAATTGGAAAATAGCTTTTGTTGTACTAGCAATATTTATATTTTCATATATTATTTTAATACCAATGTATAAAAAAACACTTAAAATATATAAGAGAATTCAAGAGATATTAACTAAACTTCAGGCAAGAATAAATGAATACATAGAAAGTTATTCTACTACTAAAACATTAAGACTTGAAGAAATAAATTTATCAGATATAGATATGATTTTAGAAGAAAGTAAAAAAGAAATATTAAAGTCTTCTAAGATAATAGAAATTCATAATGCTATGTTTTCATTATTTACATTTTCAGCAATAATAATGATTATTTTAATAGGTGGAAATGAACTAATTTTAGGAGTACGGATTAGCTTCAACAATAATGTTATTAGTTGATTATGTTGATGATATAAGTAAGCATATGAAAGTATTGTTAGAACATATTCATAATGCAAACAATAGATATAGTTACTTTTTAAATATATTAAAAATAACGGAAATAGAAAAAGAATCAAATGAAGGAACTAAAGAGCTAAAAGATATTAAAAAGATTGAATATAATGATGTTAGTTTAAGTTATGATTCTAAAAACATAATATTAGATAAAATAAATTTGAAAATAGATAAGTTTATGCAAGTTGCTATTGTAGGTAAAAGTGGAGCTGGAAAGACATCATTTGTTAATTTAATTCCGAGGTTTTATGATATTTGTAATGGTAGTATTAAAATAAATGGAATAGATATTAGAGAATATACATTAGAGAGTTTAAGAAATAATATTGCTTATGTATTTCAAGAGCCTGTAGTATTTGATATGTCTATATTAGACAATATAAAATTTGGAAATAGTGATGAACTAACATTAGAAGATATAACTAGGACATGTAAGAAAATTGGACTTGATGATAAGATAATGAAATTACCAGATAAATACAATACAATGATAAACAGCAAAACAGATTTATTATCATATGGAGAAAAACAATTACTTAGTTTTGCAAGAGCAATACTAAAAAATGCAGATATAATAATATTAGATGAAGTAACTTCAAACTTAGATTTAGAGTTGGAAAAGCAAATAATGCAAGCTAGTAAAGAAATGCTTAAAAATAAAATATCATTTGTCATTGCACATAGATTAAACACAATAAAAAACTCTGATTTAATAATTTATATAGAAGATAAGAAAATTGTAGAGATGGGAACACACAATGAGTTAATTAGTAAAAGAGGATATTATTATAATTTGTATGAAAGTAGAGGTAATTTGCTAGATAAGCTTGAAGCTTAAGGCTGGAATGTGGTAAAATAGAAGTAGTTTAAATATATGAAGGAGTTAAAATGAGAAAAGATAAAATATTTACTGTAGAAGGAATAGAAGATTGTCCAGGTGATGCACTAATGAAATTATATAGAACAAATACAGAAGAATTAAGAAAAAATGTTTTATTTTCTCAAACAAGCATAGATTTCTTTAAGAGTATGGCAGATGTTGTAGAAAAAGATAAAAGAATATTAACATTTTATTGGGCTCCAATAATAGAAGAAGGGTTACCATCTTTGAAGATAAAAGTGCAGAAAAAAGGCAGGAATTATGAATTAATATATTTAAAAGAAAAAGTTACATATAAAGAAAGGCAAAATGAATTTGAAGATAGAATTACCCTTAACCTAAATAAAAGTGTTTTAAAGAAAGTTTCTAGTAATGGAACGATAATATTAAATAAGAAAGAAAAAGAAATGGAGAGATAAAATGGCAGTTTTAATTAATTTTAAAATATGTGATAATGATAAAGCTTGCAGTGGAATGGCAGTTTGTCCATGTGGAGTTTTTTCATGGGGGAAAAATGGATTAACTATAGATAATTCAAAATGTATTTCTTGTGGTAAATGTGAAGAAGCATGTATGGTATCTGCTATAAGAGTTGCAAAAACTGAAGAAGAGTATAAAAAGATAGAAAAAGAAATAGAAGATGATCCAAGAACAATAAATGATTTATTGGTAGAGCGCTATGGAGCGAAACTAATAGATGCGGTAGCTATGGAAGCTAAAGAAGATGATATAGAATTAAAATTAGATTCCAAAAGACCAATGATTGTTGAATTATTTAATGAAGATTCTATTATGTGCTTATTAAAAAGTATACCAGTTAAAAAGATTGCAGATGCTTTTGATGGAGAAACAAGATATATAAAAGTAGAAGTTAAAAACCCAGAGTTCATGGATAAATATGATGTAAAAGAATTACCAGCATTACTATTTTTTAGAGATGGAAAATTGATAAAGAAATATGAGGGATATGTTGATGAAGCTGAAGAAAGTAAATTAATAGATTTTATAAAAAATTAAAAGTAACATAATAACTAAAAAATAAAGAGATGAATATGTCAAAAAGGCAACTTTGCTTGACAAAGCAATTATTATGATAATATAATGTGCAACGTCGTGCGAGAGATCGTGGCATATGGAGCAAAAAACATCTGAAAATAAGCCAATTGAAAAAGAAAAAGGAGAATACTATTATGAAAACTTTTCGGCAAATTTTAGCAGTGGCGCTAATATTAACAGTGATTGGTGGAAACACAAGTTATGCAGCAGGAGCAGTAAATCCGGCGGATCAGGATGACTCGGCAGTGATCGAAGAAACCTTGGCAACAGCAGTTGTAAAGGTAAATGGCTCAGACGTAGAGGTGCTGTCAATGTCAGGTAGTGGTATTGATCCTCAGGCAATATCAAGTGTGGATCTTGTAAATGAAACTGGTAGAACTAGTGGGAATTGGAGTAAAGATTTCCCTTCTTATAGTTCACATACAAATTGTGTAAAACTGATTGCCAGCTGTAAATATGCTGATGGCCATTCTGGTAATGTGAATATAAAGTATGGTTCATACAGCTTTAATACTCCTGCTGATGGAACATCAAGAATATTAGGGAGAAACCTGAATTGTTTTGCTGGAGTTAATACAATTTCAATTACACAGGTATCAGGTGGCGAACTAATATATTACATAAAACTGGTTGCAGAATATAATATTTGATTTTTTTTTGATATGTATGGGATAATATTATAATCGATTAATTTTTAGTTAATTAATGTAATTGGTTGAAATTTTAGATGTTTTTGCACAGAGGCTGCAAGTTGAAAGTTGAAAGTATAAACTTTCAGTCTTTCAGCCTTTTTTAAATTTTAGGGGGGATAAAAATGATAAAATTATCAGATGCAGAAATATATATAATGCAGATAGTTTGGAGAAATGGTCAGGCTACATCATTTGATATATTGGAAGAAGTAAAAAGAGATAAAAAGTTATCCGAAAATACTATTAGAACATTGTTAGCTCGTATGGTAAAGAAAAAAGCAATCTATGTTCATGAAAAATATGGTAAAACCTATTTATATAAACCTTTAATAAATAGAGATCAATTTTTAAGAAAACAAGGAAATAGTTTTTTAGATGCTATTTATGAAGGTGCAATTGAATATATGATGGTAAATTTTGTAAAAGAAAAAAGACTTTTTAGAAAAGAAATAGAAAATGTATTAGATATTATTGATTAGGATTGGGATGATGAAAAATAATTTAATAGAAATTATTGGAAATATTTCTCCAATATTTTATGAATTAGTTTTTTCTTCTATAAAAGCATGTATTGTAGGTTTAATAATATTATTTGTACTCAAATTATTAAAAAATAAGTTACTTCCAAGTACTAAATATATTGTTTGGCTTATATTTATTATAATGCTAATTTCCCCATTTGAAATTCAAAATAATTTTAATATGTCAATATTAAAAGATAATTTAGAGATTATTTATGAAGCGGATACTTTAAATGATACAGATGGAATACATATTACAAATGTTAATAAAAAAGTAAATGAGAATATAGATAATTTTGTTAGTAATAATATTAATGAATATGTTTCAAAGAATAATTTTGAACTTAATTTTAAGACAGTATTACCACTAATATTTTTTTCAATTACTATTATAGGAATATTAATTATTGTTTATATATTTATACGTCTATATGATTTTAATAATAAAAATAGAATTATAGATGAGAAAATTATTGAAATATTGAAGAAATGTACAGAAAAACTCAATATAGATTATAGAAAAGTAAGTATATTTTATGATGGAAGACTAAAAAGTATTGGAACAACTGGAATAATAAATTTAAAAATCAAATTTAATAAAAATATAGTAAAATTATCAAATAAACAAATAGAACTTATTATTATGCATGAGTTAGCACATTATAAAAGAAAAGATAATGTTATAATTTTAATAAACCATATTTTAAGAGTAATTTATTGCTTTAATCCATTAGTGTGGATTTTATTAGGTAATATTGAAGAAGAAATGGAATATTCATCAGATTTACTAGCAGTATCTTCTTATAGTACATTTGATAAAAAAGTATATTGTAATTTATTATTAGAAACTACTATGGATAGAAGTAGATTTTTTAATGGAATTATAAATTTTAGTCCATATAAAGGCAGTACAGATAGAAGAGTAGCAAATATTAGAAAATTTCATAAAACAATTAAATTTAAAAAACTTTATTTGTTGATTTCAATAATATTAGTTACCATATTGGTACTTTGTTTTGGAGGTTCTAAAAGAAAATTAGAGATTTTTGATATTGAAAAAATTTTAGGTAAAACTTCTGAAATTAGTAATTTTTATTTAAAGGAGAAATATCAAGCTAATAGTTTAGATGAATTAGAATATGAAACTTATTTTAAAGATGATTTATTAATTAATAAGTTGATTAGCAGTAGTAATTATTCTTTTAAAAATGGAGATTATAGTATAAAAAAATTAAGAAATAGCAATAAATATTTAATAGAGGATATAAACTCAAAAAAGATAATATATTCTAGTAATGAAGAAAAATTTAACAAATATATAAGTTTAATTGAGAGTGAAGATTTTTTATATCAATATTTAGGTAAAGAAAAATATAATGATATAAAATGTGTAGTTATTTCTTTGTATTGGTTAAATAGTGGCAAGTTTGAATCGTATGACTTATGGATAGACTCTGAAAAAGGAGTTGTTTTAAAAGAAGAGTATTACTATAATGAGAAGAGTAATACAAAACCTAAAACTCCAAAAGCTGTTAATACTTACGACTACCAATATGACGTTGTTACAGATGAAGATATGCGAAGACTTACAGAATTGTGATTTTTTATAAAAAGTATATAGTGACTGATGAAAAGTTTTAAAACTCAGTTAATATATGCTTTATTTTTTTACTATATTATGATAATATATCTATATAATTTAATAGGAGAGAATATTAATTATGGAAGAACAAATATCAAAAGAGCAGATTTTAGAGTTTAGTGAGGTCTATAATTCTAATTCTGTAAATAAAATAATAGAAAATACTATAACTAGAAATGGATTAGAGGATGCTTGTATAGATAGAAATATTATTATAGAAAATGTACCAGTATTTAATATAGAGCTTCCAGAAAGCAAAAGAAGTAATCAAAAAGATAGCTCTAAGTGTTGGATTTATGCTGGCTTAAATATGATAAAACATGATGTGGCAAGTAATCTAAATATAGATTTAATGGAATTTGAATTGTCTAATAATTATATTGCATTTTTTGATAAATTAGAAAAATCAAATAATGTTTATGAAAATATTATAAAATCGGAAAATACAGATATAGATTATATACGAGATGAAAGAATGTTAGATTTTTGCGTTACAGAAGGTGGGTATTATGAAGAATTTTCTGCTATTGTAAATAAATATGGAATAGTACCATATAGTATTATGCCAGATTATGTGGAAGGTTTAAATTGTACTAGAATTGATACTTTATATACAGAGAAGGTAAAAAAAGATATATTAAAATTAATAGTTAAAAAGAAGAGTGGAGATGACATAGAAAAGCTTCGTTCATATAAATATGAACTTGTAAAAGAAAATTATATTTTCCTATCTAAAATTTTAGGAGAACCTTGTAGTAGTTTTACATATGAATATAAAGACAAAAATAATAATTACTTTAAATATCCTAATATTACTCCAATAGAATTTAAAAATAAATTCCTAACTCTTAATTTAAATGAATTTGTTCAAATTGGTAATGTTTCAATGTATAATAAAGAACTTTATAAAATGTATGTTAAAAAATATATTGCAAATGTACATAAATTTTCAGATATTAAATTTTTAAATCTACCAATTGAAGATTTAAAAGCTTTGTCTATAAATCAATTAAAACATAATATTCCAGTTTGGATGGGAGCTCATGTTAAAAAGTATAGAGATAAAAATAGTGGAGTTTTAGACTTAAGATTATATAATTATAAAGAAACTTTAGGATTAGATGAATTAACAAAAGAAGAATCTTTAAATTTGTTTGATATTGAAATGCATCATGCTATGACATTTGTTGGAGTTAATTTAATAGATGGTAAACCTGAAAAGTGGAAAGTTGAAGATAGTTATGGAAAAGATACGCGTTTTAATGGATACTATATAATGAATGATAACTTTTTTGATAAATTTGTATTAAGTGTTGTTATAAATAAAAAATATTTATCTAATGAGCAATTAAAATTACTAGAACAAGAACCAATTAAGTATGAAGTTGATTTTCCAGTATAAAAAGAAAGGGATATATAGTAATGGAAATATGGGATTTAATAGATGAAAATGGTAATAAAACAGGAAAAACAATGGTAAAAGGAGAACCAATTCCAAAAGGAATGTATCATTCAGGTGCAGATGTTTGGATAATTAATTCTGAAAATAAAATATTTATACAAAAACGTTCTCCAAAGAAAAAACTTTCACCTAATGTATGGGCTATGACAGGAGGAAGTATTATAAAAGGAGAAACTAGTATTCAAACAATAGAAAGAGAAACTTTAGAAGAATTAGCAATAAAAATAAATGTAGATAATTTGAAATTTGTAAAAAGATTTAATACAGATGAAGTTTTTATAGATACATATTTGTGTAGACAAGATATAGAGTTAAACGATATTGTAATGCAAGAAAATGAAGTGTCAGAAGTGAAATGGGCAACTTTTGAAGAAATTGAAGAATTATTTAATAATGGACAATTTATAGAATATAGATGGGAATTTATAAGAGATATAATAAAAGCAGAAATTACCAGAGGAGAATAACTATGATAATTTCAATAGATGGTTTAGGAGTTAATGGAAAATCTACATTAGCTAAAATTATCTCAGAAAAACTTGGATTTAGAAATTTTAATACAGGTTCTATATATAGGTGTATTGCTCTTGAAATATTAAATAAAAATATAGATATAAATAATATATCCTCTACTATCAAAAAATTAGAGAAAATAAAAATAGATTTTAGAGATGATAAAGTATTTTTAAACAATGAAGATGTAACTAAAGTTATTAGAACAGAAAAAATATCTATGTGTGCTGTGCAATGGGCAACAATTTCTGAGATAAAACAAATAGTGAGAAATATTCAAAAAGACTTTGTTAAAAAATATAATACTGTAATTGAAGGTAGAGATATTGGTTCTAGAATTGTTCCAGAAGCTGATGTAAAGTTTTACTTATATTCTGATTTTGAAACTAGAGTCAAAAGATTATGGAAGCAAAATACTTCTATTAATATTAATATTATAAGAGAGAATCTAACAAAAAGAGATGATATAGATATAAATGGGGGAAATTTTAAGAAACCAGAAAATGCAGTAGAAATAGATACAACAAATAAAAGTATTGATGAAATTTTTGATATTATGATGAACAAAATAAATGAAGTGAGGAAATATAATGAGAATAGGAATTGATATAGATGATACATTAGTAAATTTAGTAGATTCAATGGTAAAATATGCAGATAAATTTGATATACGGAGTATTGGGTAAAACGGGAATAAATAGAAATTTTGGACTAATTAAAAATAGATATTATTTAGAAGCATTATATGGATGGAATAAAGAAGAAAAATATAAATTTTTTGATATCTATTATAAAAATGTTTTGGAAGAATGTACATTAAAAGAAAATGCTGATGTTATTTGTAATAAATTAAAAAATGAAGGAAATGAAATATATTTTATTACAGCAAGGCTTGAGAATATTGAAGGCTGTGATACTTTAAAAATAACTAAAGATTTTTTAAATAAAAATAATATTCCATATAATGAACTTATAATTGGAGCTAAAGATAAGATTACTGTATGCCAAGATAAGAAAATAGAGCTATTTATTGAAGATAGTTATGAAACTTGTACTGAACTTAATGATATAGGAATTAAAGCTATATTAGTTACTACAAAAATGAATGAGAAGATAGAAAGTAAAAATATTCCTAGAGCAAATAATTGGAATGAAGTTTATAAAATATATAAAGAGATTTAGAGGAGATAGTATTGAAAGAAGTAATAGATTTTGAAGAAATGATGAAAATGCAAATGGAATTATGGGAGGAACATAAGGACAAATGGTCACCTATAGAAGCAAAGTATGGAAGAAATTTTTTATTATGGATGGTAGAAGAGATGGGAGAAGCAATTTCTATTATCAAGAAAAAAGGTGATGATGCTATAATGAATGATTTTAATGTTAGAAAAGATTTTTTAGAGGAGATGAGTGATGTGTTAATGTACTATAATGATACTTTATTAAGATATAAAATAACACCTTCCGAAATATCTTCTGCATATATAGAAAAGCATAATAAAAATATGAAAAGAGATTTTAATTATAATAAAATAGAGGAATAATGATGGAAGAAATAGTTTTTGTAACTCATAATAAGGGAAAAGCAAAATCAGCAGAAAAATATTTTAAAAATATCAAATTTAATACATATGATTTTGAACTTGATGAACCTAGAAGTGATGATATAAAAGAGATAGTAACAGCTAAAGTAAAACAAGCTTATGATATAGTAAAAAAACCATGCATAGCATTAGATACAGGTTTCTTTATTGATGCTTTAAATGGTTTTCCACGTGCATTTGTGAATTTTTCATTAGATACAATTGGAGTAGATGGAATTTTAAAATTAATGGATGGAAAAGAAAATAGAGCTTGTAAATTTGAAGAATGTTTAGCTTATCATGATGGAAAAGATATACATTATTTTTATGGGAAGCATCCAGGAAATTTATCTATAAAAAAAGAAGGAATAGATAGAGAAGAAAAGTGGTCTGATTTATGGTATATATTTAAGCCTAAAAATTTTGATAAAACTCTTGCTCAAATGAATGAAAAGGAACGTGAAGGAAGAAGAAATATAGATGGTTCTGTTGAGGCTTTAAATGTATTTGCTAAATGGTATATGTCTAATAATTAGAATAATATATTTTAATAGTATTAATGTATATCGTGCTCCAATTTTTTAAGTACGATATACTTGTAAAGGAAATTATATGTATAGATTAGAAAATATTAAAATTAGAGATAATTTAAAAGAAAAACAAATTTTAGAAAAAGCTTGTAAGCAATATAAAATTAATATGGATGATGTAAAGAGCTATAATATTGTTAGATGTTCTATTGATGCAAGAAATAAAGACGATATCTATTATAATTATACAATTGATGTAGAAACTTCTTGTAAAATAAGAAATGCTAAAATGGTTTCAAATGAAAAATTAAGTCTTATAGAGAAAGTAGAAAGAAAAAGTAATTTAAGACCTGTAATAGTTGGTGCAGGACCTGCTGGTTTATTCTGTGCTTTAGTTTTAGCATATAATGGATTAAAACCAATACTTGTAGAACAAGGAAAACAAGTAGAAGAAAGACAAAAAGATGTTGAAGAGTTTTTAAAGACTGGAAAATTAAATGTAAATTCTAATGTTCAGTTTGGAGAAGGAGGAGCAGGTACATTTTCCGATGGAAAACTTACAACTGGAATAAGTAATAATTTTTGCAGAAATGTTTTAGAAGAGTTTGTAAAATTTGGAGCACCAGAACAAATTTTGATATCTAATAAACCTCATATAGGAACTGATAACTTAGTGAAAATTGTTGCCAATATGAGAAAAGAAATTATAAGACTTCGGACGGAGATATAAAATTTGAACATAAATTTGAAGATTTTGAAACGGAAAATAATTGTATAAATGAAGTTATATGTAGAAATTTAAAAAATGATAGTATAGAAAAAATACAAACAGATACAATAGTGCTTGCAATTGGACATAGTGCTAGAGATACATTTGAAAAACTTTATGAGAAAGGTTTAAATATGGAAAAGAAAAACTTTTCTGTTGGTGTTAGAATTGAACATAAGCAAGATATGATAAATTCTTCTCAATATGGAAATAAATCTAAACTAAATCTACCACCAGCTGAATATAAATTAGTGTATCATGGAAAAGAACGTTCTTGTTATACTTTTTGTATGTGTCCAGGAGGAGAAGTTATTGCATCATCTAGTGAAGAAGGAACAATAGTCACAAATGGAATGAGTAAATTTGCAAGAGATGGAGAAAATGCAAATAGTGCAGTTTTAGTGAATGTTGTACCAGATGATTTTTACGGGTCTTCTCCATTAGAAGGAATGTATTTTCAAAAAGAATTAGAAAAAAAGGCTTTTGAATATGGAGAAAAAAATTATTTTGCACCAGTACAAAGAGTTGGTGATTTTTTAGAAAATAGAAAAACTATTAAATTAGGAAAAGTAAAACCTACATATTTACCAGGTATTACAATGACTAATTTAAATGATATTTTACCAGACTTTGTGTCAAAAACATTGAAAGAAGGAATAATTTATTTTGACAAAAAAATAAAAGGTTTTGCAGATGAAGATAGTATTTTAACAGGAGTAGAAACTAGAACATCATCACCTATTAGAATAGTAAGAGACCAAAACTTTATGTCAAATGTGAAAGGAATTTATCCAGTTCGGAGAAGGTGCAGGTTATGCTGGTGGAATAATGTCTGCTTCAGTTGATGGAATTAAATGTGCTATGAAGATATTAAAAATGTAACAATAAATTAATATAAAATAACTATACAAAAAAAATCTTGTATGATATAATCCAATGTAGTTTATAAAAGGGGGATTGATTTAAAAGTGGAAAGCGTAGTGAAGAATGATTTAACTTCAAAGCTAAATTATTTAGGACTAGATTTAGATAATATACCAGAAATTTTATATGATTTTAATCCACTTAATTTTAATGTATCTAGGTTAAACAATGACAAAGATCATAAAGTTTTTAAATTTATCCCAATAGATAAAATAGATATTTTACTTACACCATGTTTAAGAAGTGATAGTGTAAGAGAAAAGTATAATAAAGCATTTCCTTTAGGAAAATATTTGTCACATGAAAATACAGAAGATGGTATAGAAAGATATACAACATTTTTAAAAATGCTTAGTACATTTTCAATATCAGATGTAGAAAATGTTAGTAATATTCAAAAGGAAATGGAGAATTCAGAGCCATTTAGAGTTAAATATAATAGAGAACATTTATGGCATATATATTATTCTGATAGTACTGATAGGTACTTTATGCTTGTATGTACTAAAGAATCTACTTTTGCAGAATTTTTTTATTTAATAAAAAAGAAAATAGAAATTCAAAATTCAAATAAAAAAGCTATTCCAGATGTTTTTGTACCAATTAATTATTTAAATTATTCTGAAGACTTTTTAAATAGAGATGAAATTGTAGATGTAGAGAATTATTTATGGTTATTTACTAAAAATTGGCCAGTTATTTATGAAGTTTGTGATAAAAAAAATACAATGTCTTTACAAATTATTGGAGAGACTTTTGTGTATGAAGGAATAAAAAGTACATATAAAATAAAATTAAAAAGTAATGAAGAAGCTATAAAATTTTATAAATTTTTAAAGGCTTTATTTATTATGCAAACAGAAATTAAGGAGCATTTTTCATTTTCAACAAAAATTAATAGTAAAAATATATTAGAGTTATATCATGGAACATTTAAAATTGATTATGAAAATTTAACAGAATTTATAAAATCTGAATATACAATTGCAGAGAATGAGATTGCTAAGCAAAATAAGAAATGTATAGAATATGAAAAGAAATTAGAAAACCTAAAAAAAGAAACTGCTACAAAAGAGGAAGAATATATTCAAAAACAAAAAGAAATAGGAGCTTTTTTAGAATGTAAAAAAAGTTTTGTTGGAAAAGTAAAATATTTTTTCAAATCAAACAAGTTGAATAAAAAATCTAAAAAGAAAACAGATGAAGAAAAACTTTCACAAATTTTAGATGTAACTTCAAATGTACAAGAAACACAAGTAGATTTAGAACCTATGAATGCATATATGGAAAATAAAAAGTATTATACAATTGAAGATTTAGTTGTTATATATTCTATGTTTGAAAATGGAAAGAAAAAGTGTCAAAATTTAGCTCAAGATACTAAAGCAATGACATTAAAATTAGAAAACTTAGTAAGAAAAGTTAAGAATGCAGAATTATATATTACAGAAATAGATAAACATAGAAAAAGTATATTTGATTTTTGGAAATTTACTAGCAAAGATGAACAATTAGCTTTAGAAGAAGGAATAGAGGAAGAAATTAAGAATAATAAGCCAATACAAAAAGTATTTGATTTAGAGCTTGATTTTGAGGCTCTTGGAGTAGAAATGGACAAACTTCAAAGGCGTAAACTTTCTAAAGAGGAAACCGATAGCATTTTTGCTATAAACAGCAATGTAATAAATGTTTTAAACAATTTACGAAAAGGAAATATGAATGAAAGACAAATAAAAACTCTTCTTCATACATTAAAAGAAGAATTTAATAAAAGTCGTTTAACTATAAGTGAAGAAAGTTTTGATATTTTTGGTAGTATTACAGATGATAGTAGAAAATCAAAATATATTGGAAGTAGAAGTCATAGAGAGAATGAGAAAAATAAATATAAAATTTTAAATGTAAATAAAGATATTGATGAATTTGATTTTACAGAAAAACTACAAAGTATTATAAGTTATATAGAAGGTGCAATTCCAAAAATTAAATCTAATTTTAATATGTCTTTATATAAATTAGTACAAATTCCAAACCAAATTGATGAAGATGTATTTTGTATTATGGATATAAATCCAGAAAATGAATTTAAAAGCTATGAAGATAGAGGTGAAGGTGCTTTAAATCTTATAAAAGTAAATTTGAAAGAAAATATGCCATTACTATATTATACTAATATTATTTATTATGATAATACAAATCAAACTCTTCCAGAAGGAATGAATTTATCTACAAAAGTTTTAATAGATTGTAATAAGTTTAATTTTAAACTAGTAAATAAAACAAAATTTAGAACAAATAATTATTTTAGAGAAAGTAATAATTTAATATTACCAAAATCTAAAGATATTTTTGTTTATGAATATGATGTAGAAATAAAAAAGGGAGAATAATATGTTTACAGAAATTGAAGTAGAAGTTCGCTATGCAGAAACTGATAAGATGGGAATAACACATCATAGTGTATATCCGATATGGTATGAACTTGCACGTACAGAAATAATAAAAAAGATAGGTATAACTTATTCTGATTTAGAAATAAAAGGAATTATGCTACCTCTTGCAGAATTGTCTTGTAAATATATTATACCATCTACATATGAAGATAAATTGAAAATAAGAGTATGGATTTCGAAAATAACTCCAGCAAGAATTATATTTAATTATGAAACATATAAAAATGGAATAGATAAGCCAATAGCTACAGGTTTTACAGAACATGCTTGGGCAGATAGCAATACTTTAAAACCATTAAATTTCAAAAAGGCATTTCCAGAATATTATAGTAAGATAGAAGCATTAATAGAAGAATAATTAATAAATTAATTTATGAAAAAGTGCTAGACAACAAAAATCTTTTATGTTAAAATATCAAAAGATTATAAAAATACACTTTTCATAAATTAAATAATGCCGATGTGGCGAAATTGGTATACGCACAGCACTCAAAATCTAAATGGATTTTTTAATATGTAAATCCTAAATGTATTGAAAATAGTAATGTTTAGATATTTGCTAGTGCCGAAATTAGTTCCAACATCTAACAAATATCTAACATAATTGTAAAAAGCCTAATTTTTATAAAATATATGTCGATGTGGCGAAATTGGTATACGCACAGGTCTCAAAAACCTGCGGGAAACCATGTGGGTTCGATTCCCACCATCGACACCAAATATGTTATTACATTTATAACAACGCACAAAAGGAACCCCTCAGTTAACCTAAGGGGTTCCTTTTGTAGCATTTACTTATGTGAAACAAATACATCCATACCGTGAAAACGATATTTCATTGAAGTAACTGTGTATTGCTGTCCGTTTAAAAAGTCATTTACTACCTTCGACGCAACAATCTTAAGATGTTTTTTTGAAAGGTGTATTGTAGCCTTTCTGCCAATTTTCACATCCCGAAGAAAAGCTTCGTCATTGAGTATAGCATTTCTGGCATCTTCTAAAGTAGAATTTGCCATACTATACCAGAAGAATTTTTTGAACGTTTGTAACACAGTGTCTGTCATATTACTATACCTCCTAAAAATATATTTTTTTAACTATAAAGATTCCATTATAGGAAAAAGGAGCAAGCAATAAATATTTACAGAAACAATATTTGCTTGTCTATATTATATTTTACACTATTTTACATAAAAAAGCAAATTTTATAAAATACATCTTATAAGATATTATTCAAAGATGAACGATTGTTTTCTTCATTTTCTTTCTTTTTATCTGTAAGTTTAAAAGTATCTTCTAAAACACTAGCAGAAATTTTTTTAGAGTTACTATCTAAATGAGCATATAAGTTTGCAGTAGTAGAAAAATTAGAATGACCAAGCCACTCTTGAATCGATTTCATAGGAATATTTTTAGCAAGTAATAAACTTGCACAAGAATGTCTTAAATCGTGGAAACGAATATGTCTCATATTATTTTTATCAAGCAATATACTAAAATGTTGTGTAACATAGTCAGGTCTTACAATATTTCCATCAGGTTTAACAAAAACATAATTCAAATACTTTTTATTATAACTATTACCAAAAGCTTTTTTGAAGGACTGTTGTTTTTCTTTTGCATCTAAAAGCATATTTGCAATATCATCAAATAAAGGCAAAGTTCTATAACTAGACTTGTTTTTTGTTCTATCTTTTCCTTCAATTTTTCTATTATTACCATCTGTATTTGTAATTGTAATAGTGTGTTTAATAGTAATTGTTTTATTTTCGAAATCAAAAGAATCCCATTGTAAACCTAAAACTTCACTTCGTCTTAATCCATAAAAAGCAGTAATCAAAATAATAAGTTCTAGTGGGTCATTTTTAGATATTTTAAATAGCTTATTTAATTCACTTTCATTATAGAAACTATTAATGAATTGTCCGTTTTTTAGGTCTTTGTACTTTATCAGCAGGATTACTTACAATAACATTCATTTTAAAGGCATAATCTAAACATTTTCTTATAATAGCATGATGGTGTATTACTGTATTTGCAGTAAGATTATACTTTTCCATCAATTCATTATAAAAATTTTGAATATGAATAGGCTCTAAATCTTTTAATTTTATAGGATGTTCTAAAAAATATCTCTTTATGTGATTATTAGACTGTTGCCTATAAGAAGTAAAAGTTGAACTTTCTATTGTGTGTTGTACAATTTTTAGCCAATAAAAAAGATACTCTATAAATAGAATATCAGTTGTATTATTTGTATTTGAGTTTGTTTCTGCTTTATCTAATGTTTTTAATTGTAATTCTTTTTCTAATTTTTCTTTTAATTCTTCTGCAACTACTAAAGCTTGTTTCTTATTACCTCGTTCTTTTAGTCCTGTGGAACGCCAAGGCAAATGTCTTTTTCCATTTTCATCATAATACTCTAAAACAGCTTGATAAATACCATTTCTAACTTGCAGACAACTTACAGATACTTTGTTTACTTGTAAATTTTCTGTTACAAAATTTAACTCCTTTCCGATGTAACAGACTAAATTAATTTACTATTGATTTTTCGTAGTAAATATAATAGCCTAAACACTCTTTTTTACTAAATAATTTATAACGCAATGTTTAGGAATTTTATATTCTCTACCAACTTTTATAGATTTAATAGCATTTTGTTTAACTAACCTATAAGCAAGAGTTATACCTATGCCTAGCATTTCTGCTAATTGTTTTACAGTTACTACATCTTTATATACAGTAAACATTACTTTGTTTAAATCAGTACTTTCCATAAACTTAACCTCCTTAAAAAATTCACAATAGCAAATAAAAATTTCACTATATGTATGCGTATTGCGTTTTTGAGAGAGGTCAATCCTCATACTTGTTTTTCTTCAAAAATTAATAAGCTTTTGCACTAATTCTTCGTGGTAAATCAATAGATGCTTTAATACCTCTTTGCATAATATATTGATTTTTCTTACTATCATAGTGATAAATACTAGAATTAGCTTTTTTACAGGCATAGTCGGAAAGTGGATGAGCATTATACGAAAGCTCTATTGCATCTTGCTTTTGAAGTTCTAATAATTGTTCATAAATTATATCTTTTTTAGAACTTCTAACATAATTCTTTTGATATTCTGCTTGGGCAATTTTTCTTTTTTCTGCATTAATAGATTTCCTAGAACTTTTTTCTTGCTCATATCTTCCATCTTCCTTAATAGTTTTAGAAATATATTGTTGAGAAACATTTATAATATCAGCGATTTCCTTTTGTTTCAAATGTTTATTAAAATATAAATCTAAAATTTGCTCTTTTTTATCCAAAAGATTTCCTCCTTTCATTTAGTTGTATTTTTGTTTGTTGATTTTTAGATACAAAAATCCTAAGGACTTTTAGGTAAAATTTCCAAACAAAACTTGACTATTATCTATAAAGACTATATAATATAGTAATAATTCGCACTTGTCAAGTATTACATATAAATTTTTAAAAAAATTTTTGGGAGAGTCAAGATGAGAAAGAATAATACAGGAAATTTCAAGACTTTTTGGTTTAAATATAGTGATTATGAACTAAGAGAAATAGATAAATTTACATATATAACACCAAAAGAAGACTCTAAAGTTGCAATGTATGACCCATTTAATGTTTCTGACAGTATATTAGTAGATATACTACTGATAGGAAGAGATGTAGAAAATGATGAATTAAAATTAGCAGAAGAGAAAATTATAGACTTTGTAAAGAAATATGGGTTATTAGGAGAATTAACATATTTGCCATTAAATACAGATATTGTAAAACAAAGTAAAGTATACTTGCCTGTTGGAAATGTAGTTTGTAACAAAGAAACATTAACTACAGGAGAATACATAAGGCTATTTCTAAAATGTGAGAAGAAACAAAAAGTTACAATAAAAGAAAATTCAAAAGGAGAAATTTTAGAATTATCGATAGAAAATGAAGCAAATCCACTTGCTTTTATAGATAGACCAGGAGAATATGCAGTAGTATTTTCAAAAGCCTATTCAGAAGGTGTAGTTTGGATTATGGATTATGCAAGAAGATTATATTTAACATTTGAAGCAATAGAAAATTATAGTAAAGTAGAAAATGCTTATACAAGGCAAAAATATGATAATTACATAGAAAACTTTAATGCTTCAAAAATTGCTTGTAGAATATTAATGCATAGCAATAAAGAATACCCTCCTGTTTTAGAATGGAACTTTAATTCTTTAAAACTTGCAATAGATACAATATTTGCATTAAATGAAACAAGCGAAAGAAAGACAGTAAAAATGTGCAAGCACTGTGGCAAACCTTTTGCTTCAGATAATTTAAAAGCAGAGTATTGTAGTCCACAATGTAGAAATCAAGCTAATGTTTATAAAAGTAGAGCAAAGAATAAATAGATTGGAGGAATTAAATGTTTGAAGTTAAAAACTTTGATAACTGGATAGAAGATAAAATTTCTGGAAAGTTTGGTAGTGGTGCTAGTGAAAAAGTATGGCTAATTAACCCAGAAACAAACGAAAAGGGACTTTTCAAATTTCCAAAAGTAAAAGATAAAGAAAAAGGAATAATAACAGGAGAATACTGGGCTGAAAAATTAGCTACAGAAATTGGAAAGCTAATTGATGTAGAATGTGCAAGAGTAGATATTGGTACATATAAACGGAAGATTTGGTTCAATGAGTTACAATATAGTTAAAGATAGTGAAACAATCTTTAGAGAAGGTCTTGATTATATACAGGCACAATATCCATTTTATAATAAAGAAATCTTAATAGATGAATATAATAATAAAAAATATTCATTTCAAATGATTGAAAATAGTATTAGTGGAATATTGGAAATCTCAGAAATAGTAAAAATAATAGTATTTGACTGTTTAATAGGAAATAGTGATAGACACCATAGTAATTGGGGAGTTATACCTTGCGTTAAGAAAAGTGCTAATGGAGAATGTATTTGCTTAAAACTATGCCCTTTATACGACAATGGATCTTCACTATGTGCATATGAAGATAATAGTGACATAGAAATATTTTTTAAAGACAAGATGAAATTTGAGGCATTAGTAAATACAAAGTCAAAGTCTGCAATAGGTTGGGAAAATGAAAGACCAATAAAACATTTTGATTTATTAAAAAAATTAAAAGAAAACGAATATGAATTAACTATTTCATATATAGAGAAAATTAAAGATAATGTTAATGAGAAAAGCATTGATAGAATTTTAAATGAATTTTATAATAATATAATAAGCGAAGATATGAAAAAATTATTGAAAATGTTTCTTTTAGAGAGAAGAAAAAGAATGTTAGAAATATATGATTTGAAAGATGAGGTGTAAAAGAAAATGGAAAAAGATTTAGTATATTTAATTTGGACAGATGTCAATACTGGAAACAAATATAAAGTTGCAGAATTATATAAAGAAAATGAAACTTTTTATTTTAAGTATATTTTAGAAAATGTTAAAGAAGCTCAAAAGAATGGATTTGAATTGTTAGTAGCATTTCCACAACTTAATGCAACATATGAAAATCCACACCTTTTTGCAGTATTTGGAGCAAGACTTCCAGATAAAAGAAGACCTGAAATTAAAGAGATTTTAGAAACTTATGGAATGACAGAATATGATGAA
>CANRSD010000001.1 GCA_947642355.1 uncultured Clostridia bacterium | reverse complement strand
TAAATAGAATGGTAGAAAAAACAGAATTGACAGAAGGAGATTTAAAAAGTTCAAGTAAATGGGGAAATTATAAAGATACATCTATAAATTTTAAAGGAAGAACAGCAAAAGCTTATTATACTTCTAGTTCTTGGTATATACCTCCATTTGGAGAAGAAACAGAAGGAAAAACAACTAATTATGGAACAGCTAATAATGGAGATTTATTAACTACAGGAGCAAGTAGTTATACTGAGAAATATCATATATTTGACATAGCAGGAAATGTATGGGAATGGACAGAAGAAGCGTCTACATACCAGACTAGCGGGCAATATCGTGTGATTCGTAGTGGCAGTTTTCTCTACCCCTTTGCTACTTACCCAGCATGCTACCGCCATGGTATTAGTCCAGTCGGTTACGCTGATTTCAACCTTCGGCTTTCGTGTCGTACTTTACATAAAGTAGAACTGGACGCTAGATATTGAGAATTATAATAAAGGTAGAAATTATAAGAGGGAAATAATTTAAAATAAATGGATGAAAAAAAGAATGAATTAGTACTAATTCCAAAATCAGAAAATTATATTCAATATATGATAGAAGTTATAATAAAATTACCTAGAACAGAGAAATTTAGTATAGGTACAGAATATAAATTATCTATGTATAAAATGCTTGAAAACATATTAATAATAAGTAAAATAGACAAAGAACAGAAAATAAATCATATAAATTATATTGATGCAGAGCTTAATACACAAAGAATTTTTTTGAGAATAATGCATAAAAATAGGTGGATAGATGATAAAAAATTTAAAGTTTCTTCAGATATGATATATGAGTTAGGAAAAATTATTGGAGGACTTTTAAAATATTATGCCAAAAACATTAAGAAATGTATATGATAAATATTTAAGTTATGAAAATTTAATGAAAGCACATTATGAAAGCAGAAAAAGTAAAAGATGCAAAAAAGACATAATATTATTTGAACTTAAGCAAGAAGATTATATAAAGTATTTATATGAACAATTGAAAAATATGACATATAAACATCGGAGGATATACTACTTTTTATATAAAAGAACCAAAGCTTAGAAAAATTGAAAAGTCTAGATATATAGATAGAGTTGTTCATAGATGGTTAGTAGATTCTTTCTTGATTGATGCTTATGTTTCTACATTTATAAGCACCTCCTATGCTTGCTTAAAAAATAAGGGAACACATAGAGCGGTTATATAATATTATAAAGAGAAAAATTAAAGATGATAAGTTATTATGGCTTATAAGACAAATAATTTATTCAAGTCCAAATTTAAAAGGAATTGCTATTGGAAATTATACTTCTCAATTATTTGCAAATGTGTATTTGAATGAAATTGATCAGTATATTAAACATAAGCTCAAAGTTAAATATTATTATAGATATATGGATGATTCAGTTCTTTTTGTAGAAACAAAAAGAGAAGCAAAAGATATACTTGCTAAAATAATAGATTTCCTAAAAAATAATTTGGAGCTTGAATTAAATAGTAAAACACAAATATTTAAAAATAAACAAGGTGTTAATTTTTGTGGATATAAGATAAATGAATATAGATTAAAAATTAGAGATAGGGGTAAAAAGAAGATTAAGAAAAAAATTAAATCTTTAAAGAAAAAGATAAAAGAAGGTAAGAGTAGTAGTTTTGAGGCAAAAAAATATTTGAGTGGACATTTAGGTTATATTCAATATGCTGATGTACATAATTTAACAAAAAAGATATTTTATTAATTAGGGATAAATCAGTACGCTTCGTGTGATTCGTGGTGGCAGTTATATCAACCCCTTTGCTACTAACCCAGCATGCTACCGCAATGGTAATAATCCAGTCGGTAACGCTAATTTCAACATTCGGCTTTCGTGTCGTACTCTAATATCATTCTAGATTATATATTTTAAGGAATATGTACAATGAAATATTAGATATTAAAGAGGTTTATTCCTTCCTATTATAATAGGTAAAAATGAATCAATAAAACACTTATTAGTAGATTTATCGAATATAAGTGTTTTATGCTTTTTAGGAGTTAATATGAATAAATGTTGGTTAATGGGTAAAATTGTTGTAGAACCAGATTTTAATTTTTTATATATGAAAAGAAACATATCAATAGCATATTTTTATATTGAATTGAGAAACAAAAGTATAATAAAAGTTTTTGCATATGATGATATTGCTGATTATATATATCAAAATTTAAGTATAAATCAAGAAGTTATTATTGAAGGTAAAATTAGAATTCAAGATAGTTTAATTGAAATTGAAATGAAAAATGCATTAATTTTGTATTGAATTTGCAGTATTTTTTATATTATCAATAAATTCATAAGCTTCTTTGATTGAAAGTGAATTTGTGTCAATATTTCTAATTTGATATAATAATTCAGATATTTTATTATCTATAGAATATTCATTAATATTAAATATAGTGTCATTAGTGTTATCTATGATTTTTAAGCTATAAGTAGAGTTAGTTAATAATAATTTGTACTTTTCTAATGAGTTAATTGGAAAACCACATTTTACAATTTCAGGAGTTAAAAAAGTAAGTTTTAGATTTAATAATGATGATGCTATTTTAGCATCTTGATCTAAAAAAATAAAAAATATTCCAGATTTAAATAGATATAAATTCTTATTGGAATTATCTTCAGTTGATTTTAAAAATAGATATTTATTATATAATTTACTCATATTTTCCTCCTTAGTAAAAGCAATTAAATTTAAAATGCAATTGTTTAATGAAAATATTATATGACAAAAAAATATTAAAAATCAACATTAATTTTAATATTTTGTAGAAATAAGTCGAAAACTAAACAAAAAATATTTTAAAAAGTCACTTACTTGTCACAATACCTATACTATAATTATTTTAGTAAAAATTATGGTTATAGGTATTTTCCATTTTAAAACCTAAATATTTAAATAAAAGGAAAGATAGTATGGAGATTTTAAAAGTAGAGAATTTAAGTAAGGTTTATGGTAAAGGTACAAATCAAGTTACTGCATTAGATAATGTATCTTTTACAGTAAATAAAGGAGAGTTTATTGCTATTGTTGGAACTTCTGGAAGTGGTAAATCTACACTTTTACATTTAATAGGAGGAGTAGATAGACCTACTGATCGGAAAAGTATATATAAATGGAAAAGATATATATGATTATAGTGATGATGAGCTTGCAGTATTTAGAAGAAGAGAAGTAGGATTAATATATCAATTTTATAATTTAATTCCTATATTAAATGTAGAGGAAAATATACTACTACCTATGAATTTAGATGGTAGAAAAATTGATAATGAAAAATTAACAAAATTAATAAATCTTTTAGGATTAGATACAAGAAGAAAACATTTGCCAAATGAGTTATCACGGAGGTCAACAGCAACGTACATCAATAGGAAGAGCATTAATAACAGAGCCAGCTATAATACTTGCAGATGAACCAACTCGGAAATTTAGATTCTAAAGCTAGTAATGAAATAGTAGAGCTTTTAAAAAAGTCAAATAAAGAGTATAATCAAACTATAGTTATGATTACACATAATCCAGAAATTGCTAAATGTGCAGATAGAATTATATGTATAGAAGATGGACGTATAAAGGAAGGAGTTTAGAATTTATGAATATTTTAAATAAATTATCTATAAAAAGTTTAAAATTGAATAAAAAAAGAACTATTAGTACAATTATAGGTATAATTCTTTCAACAGCATTAATTTGTGCAGTTGCAACTATGGTATTTACTTTTCAAAATACTTTAATTCAAAATGCAATTAATGAAACTGGTTATTATCATTTAAAACTATGTGATTTAAATGATGAAAATATTAAAGAATTAGAAAATAATAGAGATATAGATAATATATATGAAGTATCTGAAAATGGATATGGAATATTAGATGGAAGTAAAAATGAGTATAAACCATATGTAAGATTAGTTTCGATGGATAAAAATTCATTTGAAAATTTAAAATTTAATTTAGTTGAAGGCAGATTTTCAAATAATGAAAAAGAGATAGTTATAAGTCAAAGTATAATAGATAATGCAAAAGTTAATTGGAAAATAGGAGATAAAATTTCATTAGATATTGGCAAAAGATTTACTTTAGATGATTATGAATTGTATTCAGATAATTCATACCATATAGAAGATGGCGAAAAAATAGTAAATACTAAGAATTATGAATTTACAATAGTTGGTATTATTTCAAGACCAGATTATAGTTTTGAAGAAAGATATGATCCAGGATATACCATTATTACTAATGGAAAATCAGAGCTTAAAAATGTATATATATCACTAAAAAATCCACAAGAATATAAACAGTCAATAGCTGAAATATTTGAAGTTAATGAATATAATAATATAGAAAGTAGAAAAGAAGAATTAAAATATGAAAAATTTTCTATTAATAATGAACTACTAAGATGGGAAACATTTACAGTTTTTAGTGATGCTACAGTTGCAATGTTATTTTCGGCTGCAGCAGTAGTTATATTTGTTATAATATTTACAAGTGTATTTTGTATTAGAAATTCATTTGCGATTGCAACTCTTGAGAAAACAAAAATGTATGGAATGCTAAGTAGTATAGGTGCAACTAAAAAACAGATAAAGAAAAGTGTAATATTTGAAGCTTTAATACTTGCTTTAATTGGTATACCTCTTGGAATATTGTCAGGCATATTTGCAGTATTTGTTTTAGTAAATATAGTTAATGGTATTTTGGGAAAATATTTACTTGCTCATGTTGAAGGCTTAGTATTTTGTGTAAAAATATTACCAATAATGGTTTCAGTAGTTTTAAGTTTAATAACAATTTATTTATCTGCAATTTCGTCTGCAAGAAAAGCTAGTAAAATAAGTCCAATAGAGAGTTTAAGAAATTCAAATGATATTAAAGTTAAAGCTAAAAAATTAAAAACTCCAAAAATTATTTCTAAACTATTCAAAACAGGTGGAGTCTTGGCATATAAAAATTTAAAAAGAAGTAAGAAGAAATATCGTACTACAGTAATTTCTATATCAGTTAGTGTTTTTATATTTATTACAATTAATAGTTTTGTAAGTAATATGCTTAAAGAAGCATCAGGATTTTATAAAGAATATGATTATAATATAGAAGTATATGTTTCTTCAGCAAATAATGAAATATCAGAAGAAGATGGAAAAAAAATAACTTCATTAGATAATATAGAAAAATATTTTATGCTTTATGAAGATGCTAAGAATTATTATATAAAAATTAATGATAAAAATATGATAACAGAAGTTCCAAATTTAGATTTAGTAGATGAATATTATGAAAAAGATGGAGAAAATATATCACTTGGAGGATGTGCATATTTGCAGATATATGCCTTGAATGATACATCATTTAAAGCATATGCTAAGAAGATAGGAGCAGATTATGAAAAGGTAAAAAAATCAGGAATTTTATGTGATGATTATATTTATTATGATGAGAAAGAAGGAAATTCTAAAGAAGTAAGAAGATATAAATATAATAAAAATGATGAAATAAAAGGAATAATTGGAAATGAAGAAATAACTGTAAAAGTAGGAGCAATAACTACAATAAGACCATATGGAATTGAAGGTAGTAGTTATAGTGATGGATACTTAATTGTAAATTATGATGAATGGAAAGATATAGATTGGTCTTTAAAAAGAATAACTATTCAATCAAATGATACAGAAACTTTAGTAAAAAATATAAAAGATTTAAAACTTTCTGTAGGTATAACAGATTTTGAAGAACAAGTAAGAGAATCTAAATCAATGCTTTTAGTAGTAAACATATTTTTGTATGGATTTATAGCAGTAATTACTTTAATTGGAGTTACTAATATATTTAATACTATTACTTCTAATATTGAACTTAGACAAAAAGAGTTTGCAATGCTTAAAAGTATTGGTATGACTAAAAAAGAATTTAATAGAATGATTAATTTAGAAACACTTTTTTATGGAACTAAGTCATTAATTTATGGAATAATTTTAGGCCTTTTAGGTACATTTGCTATGTATAAAGCATTTAGTGTTAAAATAGATAGAGGAGTATATATTCCATATAGTGCTATAATAATTTCTATAATATTTGTATATATTTTAGTATTTGTTATTATGAAGTATAGTGTTAAAAAAGTTAGTAAACAAAATATTATTGAAACTATACGTAATGATAATGTGTAATGTTATATTTTTATTATTTCACTTGCATTTATTACATTATTCGTATAATATATATTAAAAAAGAAGGAGGGAAGAGGTATGAAAATTTTACTTGTTGAAGATAATGAACCTATTGCTAAGGGACTAAAGTATTCTTTAGAGCAACAAGGGTATGAACTAATTCATAAATTAAATATTAAAGAAACAGTAGAATATTTAAATAAATATAAACCTGAATTAATAATTCTTGATATATCTCTTCCAGATGGTAATGGTTTTGAATTGTATAAAGAAAATATTAAATATAAAGAAATAAAAACTATTTTTTTAACAGCTAAAGATGATGAAGATGATATTGTAAAAGGCTTAGAACTTGGTGCGGAAGACTATATAACTAAACCTTTTGGAACCAAGGAGTTAATAGCTAGGATTAATAAAATTTTTTTAAGAGAAAAGAAAAATTTTATTATTAAAGTTCAAGATATTAAATTTGATGTAGATAAAATGGTAGTGTATAAAAATAAAGAAAAAATAGAATTAACCAGTCTTGAGTTAAAAATTTTACATTTATTATTTATGAATTTAAATAAAGTAGTTACAAGAGATAAAATTATAGATAAAATTTGGGAATGGACAGGGAATGATGTAAATGATAATACAGTTACTGTATATATGAAGAGAATTAGAGAAAAATTACAAGTAGATATAATAAATACAGTTAAAGGAATAGGTTATAGAATAGATGAAACATAAAGTAGAACTTAAAAAATTATTAATTTGTTGTTTTTTAGTAATAATTATTTTTAATATAGGATTTATGATTTTAAATCATTATGAATATAAAATTTATACTGAGAATTTTAATAATAAATTAAATACAATTATATTAGAGGTTAATAATAATTATCCAGATGTAGATAAAAATAAATTAGTACAAATTTTAAACTCAAAAGAAGTAGATAATAATGAATTTTTACTTAAAAAGTATGGCATAGACTTAAAAAAGGATTCTTTGGTTCTAATAAATGATGAATATTTTAATAAATTTTTAAAGTTAAATATTGCTGTAATGCTTGGACTAAGTATTTTGCTTATGATTTTATTTTTAAGATATAATAATTCTAAATCAAAAAAAATAAATGAAATAACAAAATATATTGAAGAGATAAATAAAAGAAACTATAAGTTATATATAGAAGATAATACAGAAGATGAACTTTCAATATTGAAAAATGAATTGTATAAAACAACAGTTATGCTAAAAGAAATGGCTGAGAATTCTTTGGCAGATAAAATTAGTTTAAAAGAGTCTTTATCAGATATATCACATCAATTGAAAACTCCGTTAACATCTATTATTGTTATGTTAGATAATATTTTAGATGACAAAAATATGGAATCAGAAGTTAAAGAAGATTTTATAAAAGATATAAAAAGAGAAGTAACAAATATTAATTTTTTATGTTTGTCTTTACTTAAACTTTCAAAGTTTGATGTAAATGCTATTAAATTTATAAATAAAGAAGAATTTATAAAAGATATTTTAGAAGAATCTGTAAAAAATATATCAGCATTATGTGATTTAAAAAATATAAATATATATATATGGAAATAAAGATATAAAGATAAATTGCGATTTGAAATGGCAAGTAGAAGCTATAACCAATATATTAAAAAATTGCATAGAACATTCTGAACCTAATTCTAATATAAAAATACATTATGAAAAAAATAATATGTATTCATTAATAAAAATTAAAGATGAAGGAAGTGGAATTTCTCCAAAGGATTTACCTCATATTTTTGAAAGATTTTATAAGGCTAGTAATTCTTCATCAGAAAGTATTGGTATAGGATTAGCATTAACAAAGTCTATTATAGAAAGTAATAATGGATATATTACAGCAGAATCTGAACTGGGAAAAGGGACTACTTTTATAATTAAATATTTTAACTAAAATATAGTAATTATGAGTATTAAGGATTTATCAGATGGAATACATCCAAATAGTATAGGACATCAAAAAATTTGTGATAAAGTTTTAAATTTCTTGAATATATAACAAAGGAAAAAGAATGGAGTTAATGTGAAATTCCATTCTTTATTATGATGTACAAAAATGGACTGAGCTTGATAATGTAAAATACTTTTTTGACTTTTTTGAAAAAAGAAGAAATGAGTTTTTTTCTTAATAAAATCTTAATATTTTCTCTATTTTTTCTTAATAAATTTCTGTTATAATAGAGTTATAAATTTAAAGGGGAATTTTTATGTATAATATTTTAGTTTGTGATGATGATAAAGAAATTGTTAATGCAATTTCAATTTACTTAGGAAAAGAAGGATATAATATTTTAAAAGCTTATAATGGAGTAGAGGCATTAAAAATTCTATCAGAAAATACTATCCATTTAATAATACTAGATATTATGATGCCTAAAATGGATGGAACAGAAACATTAGCAAAAATAAGAGAAGACAAAACTATTCCAGTAATAATGTTATCTGCTAAATCTGAAGATGAAGATAAAATAAATGGTCTTAATCTTGGTGCAGATGATTATGTTACTAAACCTTTTAATCCATTAGAACTAATAGCAAGAGTAAATTCAAGTATTAGAAGATATACTAAACTTGGGAGTGCAGATGAGAATTTAAGTAAAAAAGTATTTCAAACAGGTGATTTAATAATTGATGATGAACTAAAAAAGGTAACAGTAGATGGAAAAGAAATTAAGTTTACTCCAACTGAATATAACATATTAAAATTTTTAATAGAAAATAAGGGAAAAGTATTTTCTATTGAGCAAATTTATACTAACGTTTGGAATGAAGAATGTTATGGAGCAGAAAATATTATAGCTGTACATATAAGACATATTAGAGAAAAAATTGAAATAAATCCTAAAGAACCAAAATATCTAAAAGTAATTTGGGGGGTAGGATATAAAGTAGAAAAGATTTAGGGGGAGAATAGATGAAAGAAAGTAAGTTACTTAAAGCTATAAGTTATTTATTAATTCCTATATTGATTGCAGTAATTATATTATCTTATATTTATGAAGTTCAAAAAAGTGAATTTGCAAATGTAAATGGAGATAATTATTTTTCAACTGAAGTCTTTGTATCAAATTATATTTATGGTTTGAAAGCATATGCAGAAGAATTAATATATAGAAATAGTTATCATTCTAGTATAAAGGATGGAAATTTTGAAATATTTTTTGAAGAAGAGGAAAATACTTATAATTCTAATATAGTTGATGATTATTTTTTGATAATTTATAAAAATAAAGCTTTTACTAATGTTGAATTAACTTCAGAAACAAATACTATTATCAAGATTAAAAATTACATTAATGAAAATGAGAATTCAAAAAAATTATCTATAATAAATGGAAAGGTTGAATCTGATAGTAGTATAATTTCTAGTAAAGGAATAAAATATTTAACAGAATTTGAAGGTAGATATTATAGTAATGATGATATGGAATATGGATATAATTATTACAGTATAGAAGACTTTGAAATTTATAGTTCATATAAAGAAAATTTAAAGCTGGATTCTTTTGAATTAATATTTATAAATTTACTTTATAAAATAGTTGCTTATGAAAATTATATATATATTGGAACTCCAGTTTGTATAGTCCTTTTAATATTGCTAATATTATATTTGCTTATTTCAATAGGACATAGTAAAGGAAAAAAAGGAATTACTTTAAATGATTTTGATAAAATACCATTTGAATTAATAATATTCTTGGCTGGATTATTTTTAACATTTGCAGTAATTCCATATTCAATATATATGGATAATTATAATTATCATAGATTTAATTTTTTGATAAGTGCTATTTTAACTGCATACTTTGTAACTTATATAGTATGTGCTATTGTAATTAATACAACTATAAAAAGAATTAAGGCTAGAAAGTTTATAGAAAATACATTTTTATATAAGGTTATTAATTTTATACATAAACGTCTAAAAATAATATTTAAAGAATTTGATAATTCTATTAGCTTTGTTTGGAAGTTAATTGCTTTTTTAGTTACTTGTGTACTAATAATAATTATACTATGTGGAATTTTTGGAGGTTTTGGTGTTTTATTGAGCTTAGTATTTTGTATATTTATATTTTATAAAATACTTCAAAGAATAAATTGTTTAAAGAAAATTGAAGAACATTTAAAGAAAATGTATAATGGCAGTTGTGATACAAAATTGGAAGGTTCAGATTTTACAAAAGAATTTGAAAATGTAGTTACATATATAAATGATATATCGAATGGTTTTGAAGCAGCAGTTCAAGAAGGCGTTAAAAGTGAACGATTAAAAACAGAACTTATAACAAATGTTTCTCATGATATAAAAACTCCATTAACTTCAATAATAAATTATATAGATTTGTTAAAACAAGAAAATATAGAAAACGAAAATGTAAAAGAATATATTGAAGTTTTGGAAAGTAAATCACAAAGATTAAAAAAATTAACAGAAGATTTAGTAGAAGCTTCAAAAGCTTCATCTGGAAATATTAAATTAAATATAGAAAAGATAAATGTGGAAGAACTTATAAATCAGTCAATTGGAGAGTTTGAGGATAAATTTAACGAAAAAAAATTAGAATTAATAACTAATATAAGTAGTAGGAATATTTGCATAAATGCAGATAGTAGATATATGTATAGAGTTATAGAAAACTTATTTGGAAATATAACAAAATATGCATTAGAAAATTCAAGAGTATATATAGATATAAACATGACAATAGATGGAAAAGTGATAATTGATATTAAAAATATTTCAAATGAAAAGTTAAATATATCGGAAGAAGAGCTTATGCAAAGATTTGTTAGAGGAGATAAATCAAGAACTACTGAAGGAAGTGGATTAGGACTTTCAATATCTAAAAGTTTAACAGAAGTCCAAAATGGTGAATTTAATTTGAAAATCGACGGGGATTTGTTTAAAGTTCAGCTAATTTTTGACATAGTAATATAATTTTTTTTAAAAATTTATAAAAAGTCATTTATTTGTCACTTTTATAAGTTATAATATATATAGGTGATTGATATGAAAATAATAAAAAAAGTAATAATAATTATGCTACTTGCTATAATAACAGCTGGTTTTATAGTTGCTAGTTATGGATATTATATGTATAAAGAAGCATTAAAAGAGGTAACGTTAGAAGCTAAAATAGAGAAGATATTAAGTACTGAGAATTATACAAAATTAGAAGAAATGCCTGATATATATAAAGATGCAGTTATAGCAGTAGAAGACCATAGATTTTATAAGCACCATGGGGTAGATTATATTTCAATTGGTAGAGCTATAGTTAATGATATAAAAGCAATGAAACTTGTAGAAGGTGGAAGTACTATAACACAACAACTTGCTAAGAATATATATTTTACACAAGATAAGAAATTTACTAGAAAAATATCAGAAGTGTTTATGGCAAGATACATAGAAGAAAATTGTAGTAAAGAACAAATACTAGAATTATATTTAAATACAAGTTATTTTGGAAATGGATATTATACAGTTAAGGATGCTTGTAGAGGGTATTTTGATAAAGAACCAATTAATATGACATCTTATGAAAGTACATTATTAGCAGGAATTCCAAATGCTCCATCTGTATATGCTCCAAATAAAAATCCTCTTTTAGCAAGGCAAAGACAAAGGCAGGTTTTAAGTAGGATGGTTAAATATAAATATTTGACTCAAGAGGAGGCTGATGATATATTTACAGATAAAACTGAATAGAAAGTATAAAAAAATTTCGTTAGGTAGTATACCTAAACGAAATTTTTTTTGAAGATAAATGTATATGTAAATTCGTCATAAGAGAACAAAATAACGATTATCATACTGCTTATTTTAGCTCGGAGTGTCTCTAAACGCAATAGTAGGAGAAGACCGGAATTATAGATAAAGCCCAATATGCAGCAGATGAAACAGAGAGGGCTCAGATAAAAGAAGAGTTAGAATTAAAGATAGCAAACCTTCAGATGGAAAAAGATAAAATAGGTCAAGAATTAACAAAAGAGGAAATAGAAAATTCATTAAAAGAATTAGAGGGATTAGAAGAAATAGATATAGTAGGAAGTACAATAGATGGAGAATATAAAGACTTTTCATTTGAAATAGATGAGGAAAATAGAGTAAGTGTTAGTGAGAAAATAAGAGGGGAAAAACCAGAAGGAGAAGCAATAGTAGCTAATTTAACAAATGAATTAGATGTAGTTCCAATATCAGTATGGGGGAAATTAAATGGAGGTACAGTAACAATAGAATCGTTGGATGGGTTAATAGAGGATGAAAATAGTACAGATTCTAATAAAACATATAATGTAACAGAAAATAAAACATATACATTTAGAATAATAGGAAATAATGGTAGAAAAATAAAAAGAACAGTTAAAGTAACAAATGCAGTGCCATTAAGAGAAGATTTATTGACAGCAATAAAAGAAATAAATGATAATGTAGTAACAAAAGTACAGATAAAAGGAAAAGTGAGTAGTGAAGCAGAATATGAAATAGTAAAATATTCTTTACATGTTATATATCATGAAGGAGATTTAGTGCTAGGAAGTGATGCAAGTAAAGGAATATCATCAAACTTAGTATTAGAAGGAAATACATGGATATTACGGAAATGAAAATGATATAGCAAGTGGAGAAGATGAAAGTCAAATGGCCAAAAATACAGTAGTATTAAAAGTAAATGGCAATTTGACTATAGAAAATGGGTATAAATTAACAGCAAAAGGAGGAGACTGTGGAGGACCAAAGGGAATGTTTGTATATTGTGTAGGGACATTAATTAATAATGGTGAAATAAGTATGACAGCAAAAGGTGCATATGCAAAAGGTGATAACGTTTATCTTCATAAAACACCAGACAATTTATTTGCTTTTGTTCCTAAAAATGGAGGAAATGGACGGAGAGTCGGTATCTGGAAGTGTAGGTAAAATACGGTAAAATGTCAGAGTTAGAAAGAGGAACTGGTGGAGGTGGTTCTGGTTGTTCTTATACAGTTAATGCTGCTGGCGGATATTCTGGTGCAGGTTCTTTGGGAACTTCATATTCTGGCGGTTCTGGTGGTGGAGGCATACGAAATACTAATAGAACTGTTGAAGCTAATCCAGCTGGTGAGGGATTCTTGTTTGGCCGGTCGTGGAGGAGAAGCTAATGGCAGTGGTGTATGGGTTAGTGCTGGTGGAGGCGCAGGTAATCCTGGTGGTTATGGTTCAACTTATGCTGTACGTGATGAAACTTTAAATGGAGAGAGTGGTACAGGTGGTCTTATAGTTATTTTTGCACATTCTTTAAATGTTGGAGGTTTATTATCAGCTAATCGGAACTGATGGATGTTGGAAAAGTTCAGAAGGATATGTTGCTGCTGGCGGAGGAAGTGGTGGACGGTAGCATAAATGTTTTTTGTGATTCATTCTTGAATGTTCCAAAAGGAAATGTTTCAGGTGGATTTGGATCAGATTCATCATCAAATGAAGCTAGTTTATGGGATGGTGGTAATGGAGGTTCAGGACAATTTTCATTTCATATAATTACAAGTACTCGGCGAATTGGTATCAGGTATTTAAATAAATTGAAAGTAAAATTTAAAGATAATAGATTACATTAAAAGTATGTAGTCTATTTTTTATTTTATTTGTTATATAATATAACTTGACAGATAAGGTATATTGATGTATATTATATATAGAAAGTAAATGTATTAATTAAGAAAATGGAGGTGAAGTGTATGTCTATTAGGTCTGATATTATAAGAGGGCATACTGAAACTATAATTTTAGCTCATCTAATGAAAGGCAATAGTTATGGTTATGAGATTAATAAATCTATAAAAGATAAAACAGATGGTAAATATGAATTAAATGATGCTACATTATATTGTGCTTTTAGAAGATTAGAACAGGCTGGATATATAAATTCATTTTGGGGAGAAGGAAACTCTGGAGCTAGAAGAAGATACTATTCAATAACTAATAATGGTATAGAGTTTTATAAAAAAAATTTAGAAGAATGGAAGTTAACTAAAAATCTTATTGATAAATTAATTTAAAGTAAGGAGGATTTAAAAAATGAATGATAAAATAAGAGTGTATGTAAATGGGTTATTTGAGAATGCACCAAATACTAAAAAAGTATACGATTTAAAGGATGAAATAATTTCAAATGCTAATGAAAAATATAATGATTTAATTAATGAAGGTAAAGAAGAAAAAGATGCTTTTGAGCAAGTAATAAATGAAATAGGAAATGTAGAAGAATTGATAGGTGAAATTGTAAAAGAAAATCCAATTGATAAAGAAAGTAATGAGAAGTTAAGAAAGAAAACAGCTTTGGTAGTTACAATATCAGTAGCATTATATATATTATGCTTAATTTCTTGTATAGTACTAGATGAATTTTCTATGCCAGATTGGGTAATAGCTTCAAGCTTTTTTACTCTAGGAGGAATTCCAACTTGTTTTTTAATCTATCATTTTATGTCTAGACCAAAATATAGTAAATATGAAGATACAATGGTAGAAGAGTTTAAAGAGTGGAAAGGTAAAAAAGATAGTAATAAAGAAATAAAAAATGCAATAAGTTCAATTATATGGACTTTAACAGTTATAATTTATTTAGGTATAAGTTTTGCATTTGGTATATGGCATATATCTTGGATAATATTCTTGATTGCTGCATTAATTGAAGACATATCAAAACTAGTATTTAAACTAGTAGAAAAGTAGGTGATAATATGAAAAAGTTTTGGATAATAATTTTAATAATTATTTTAATAAATATAGTTGGTTGGTTAAGTGGAATTTTAATTAGAGCAATTATTGGAGGAGAAAATTGGTTTATGTCATTTGGAAAAGTTGAAAGATTGCCTGAAAATGTTAGAAAAGAAATGAGTGTAAGTATAGATGGAGTAGAAAATTTAAATTTGAATTTTAAATCTTCTGAGGCAAGAGTAATAGTTACAGATAGTGATGAAATAAAGATTATTGAGTATTCTAAAAAAAAGTTGGATGAAAAAGATTTATTTACATTAGAAAATACAAAAGAAAGTATAAATATTAATGAAGGAAAATCAAAATTTCATTTATTTTCTTTTAATAATATTGCTTATGACATTTATATTCCTCAAAAATATGAGAATAATTTGAAAATATTTACTGGTTCTGGTGATGTAGAGTTTAGTGAAGAAATGAATCTAAAAGATGTAGATATTTTACTTATTAGTGGGGATTGTATGATTTCAAGTAAGATTGTATCAGAAGAAATTATAATAAAATCAACTTCAGGAGATATAAAAGTAAATAGTTTAGAGACTAAGAAATTAGATATGTCTAGTACATCAGGAGAAGTAGTAGCAAATGGAGATATAATTTCAGAAAATGTACAATTAAAGAGTGTTTCAGGGGATGTGCTATCAGGAAAAGTAGAAAGTAAAAATGTAGATATAGAAACAACTTCAGGAGATATAAAGGTTTCAGAGATTATGATGGGAAGAGTAAACGCAAAATCAGTATCAGGAGATATAAAAATAGAAAAAATATCTGGAAATGCTGATTTAAAAACGACTTCAGGTGATATAAATGTTTCAAAATTTGAAATTTTAGGAGATAGTAACATAAATTCAACTTCAGGAGATGTTAAAATAACTCCAAGTCGAAATTCAAATTGCAATATAGATACAAATACTACATCAGGAGATGTTGGAGTTTCTAATAGTAATATTGGAGATGGAGAATTTAAATTAAAAGTAAAAACAACTTCAGGAGATATAAAGGTTTATTAATAAATTGTACCTCAGATATACATTGAAAATCTGAGGTCATTTTTTTGCTTGAATTTTAAATAAGATAATGATAAAATAAATTATATTTTAAAGGAGGATAATAGTGAGTGCTGATTTTAAAGATAAAGTTTTTTTAGTAACAGGTTCAACCTCTGGTATAGGAAGGCAAATAGCAAAGCAATTATTAGAAAATGAAGCAAATGTAATTATACATTATGGTCATAATGAAAAAATGGCAGAAGAAACGATGGAAGAATTGTCAGAGTATAAAGAAAAAATATTTTTGATAAAAGCAGACTTATCGAATGAAGATGAAATAAGTGATATGTTTCATAGTATTGATGTGAAATTTAAAAGATTAGATGGTTTAGTAAATTGTGCTGCATATGATAAGATATTGTCAATAGAAGAATTAACTGTAGAAGAATATAAATATGAATTAAATGTTAATCTTATTGCAAGATGGTTATGTATAAAAAATGCAATTTCATTAATGAAAAAGTCTGAATTTCCAAGGATAGTAAATATAGCTTCTAGGTTAGGTACAAGACCAATGGAAGATTCTGTTGCATATTGCACTAGTGAAGCTGCAACTATAATGTTAACTCAATGTTGTGCATTAGAATTATCAAAATATAATATAAAAGTGAATACAGTTAGTCCATCACTTACATTAACACCATTAGCACTTCAAAGTTATTCTGAGGAAGAAATAAAAGCAACTGCTGAAAAAAATCCTAGTAAACGTTTAGGTGAGGTTCAAGATACAGCAAATGTTGTTTTATTTTTATTAAGTGATAAAGCAGACTATATTAATGGTGAAAACATAAATGTAAATGGTGGAATATTGTTAAAATAAATTAATAAGGAGAAAATAGAATGAATAGAAAAGAAGCTTTTGATTTGTTAAAAAAACATAATAAGGAAACATTTCATATTTTACATGCATTAACAGTTGAAGGAGTTATGAAATATTTTGCAAAAGAATATGGTGAAGATGAAGAATATTGGGGAATAATAGGATTATTGCATGATATTGATTTTGAAGAATATCCAGAAGAACATTGTAAAAAATGTATTGATATATTAAATAGTGAAAATTATCCAAAAGAAGTTATTAATAGTATTTGTAGCCATGGTTATGGAATTTGTTCAGATATAGAGCCAAAACATAAAATGGAAAAGATTTTATTTGCAACAGATGAGCTAACTGGTTTGATAGGAGCTGTTATAAAAATGAGACCATCAAAAAGTACTAAAGATTTAGAAGTTTCAAGTTTGAAAAAGAAATTTAAAGATAAGAAATTTGCTGCTGGTTGTTCAAGAGATGTTATAAAAACTGGTGCAGAACTTTTGAATTGGGAACTAGATGAGCTTTTTGAAAAGACAATCTTAGCAATGAGAGCTTGTGAAGACTCTGTAAATAAAGAAATGGAAAGTTATAATTCATAAGAAACGAGGAATATTGAAGTGGATATATTAACACTAAATTCAAAAGTAAAATTGGGTTGTAAAATTTGTGATAAATGCTGTATATATAGAGGAGATATAAAGTTAACTTCAATAAATGTTTGCATGATAAGCAAATATCTTAAAATAACACCAAAAGAATTTATACAAAAATATACTCATAAGTTAGAAGATGAATTTCCAGAAATTGCATTAAATGGAGTTGGAGAAAAAAGAGAATGTATATTGTATGATAAATCTACAATGAGGTGCACAGTACATAAAGTAAAACCAATGCAATGTGTAATGTTTCCACTAGTTCCTGAAAGTTTAAAAAATGATTTTTTTTATAATTCAGGTATGTGTGAATATGATAATCAAAAAGAAATTAAAGTAAAGAAATGGCTTAATGGAAATAATGGAATATACATGAAATATAAAGATTTTTATATTGAATGGATAGCCCTTATGGAAGAAATTCAATTTAAAAGTTCAAAGATTTCAGACAAAAATAAAGAAAAAATATATAAACTTTTGTTTGAAAATTTTGATATAAGAAAATTTAATTTAATGAAGCAAGTTAATAGAAATTTAAGAGAGGTAAAAGAACTAGTTTTAGCATTGTAATTGTTTTATTATTTTGTTATAATAAATATATTAAGTTATAGAAAGAGGTTGATGTTATATGTCTAAAACGCAAGTTAAAGCCATTGAAGATGTTATTAAAATGACACCTAAGTTAAGTTTAGAAACTTTAAACTTTATTAGGGACTTAATGGAAAAAGAATTAAATGATAAGCTTTTAAAGTTAGAACCTAGTATTATTTTAAATAATTTGGATATTACAGAAAAAGTAATGTATTTAGACTATTTATTAGAAAGTAAATCTACAAAAGAAAAAGAAATAAAAGAATCAGTATCTTTTGAAGAAGTTTTGAAGAGAGAGGGGTTGACAATTGATGATTTACAAAATAAAAATTAGACCCAAGGCTTTAAAATTTATTGAAAAGCAAGACAAAGTTCAGAGAATTAGAATTTATGAATCGATTTACAACCTGCCAAATGGAGATGTAAAAAAGATGGTAGGTTGTAAAAATACATATAGACTTAGAGTACGGAAGTTATAGAATCATCTATGAAATAAATAAAGAAGAAATTGTTATTTTAGTATCTAAAGTTGATAATAGAGGTCAAATTTATAAATAAATATTTAAAATCTAAAAAACTCTTATTTTCTAAAAGAGTTTGAAATTTCCAAAAAATAAACTTAATTATGAAATTTTAGTAAAAAATGATTTAAAAAATTTTCTTTGTGATATAATAACTACAAATAAAATTACAAAGGAGGTTTTTTATTATGGATAGAAAAATTAAGGCAGTCCAATATGGAGTTGGAAAAATGAGTGTGTATACTATGAGATATATGCTAGAAAAAGGAATAGAAATTGTTGGTGCAATTGATGTAAACCCAGAAGTTATTGGTAAAGATGTTGGACAAATTATGGAAAAAGAAAATATTGGAGTCATAGTTTCTGATGCTAAAAATGCAAGAGAAGTTTTATCAAGTTCTAAACCAGATATATGTATTATTACAACAAGAAGTTTATTTTCAGAAGTAGAAGAACCATTTATGTTATGTGCAGAACTTGGAATTAATGCTATTTCAACTTGTGAAGAAGCATTTTTCCCTATGAATTCTAATCCAAACTTAACTAAAAAGGTAGATGAATTAGCTAAAAAGAATAATTGTACAATTACAGGAACTGGATATCAAGATATATATTGGGGACAATTAATTAGCTCAATAGCTGGTTCAACACAAACAATAAAGAAAATAAAAGGAAGTTCAAGTTACAATGTTGAAGAATATGGTATAGCTTTAGCAGAAGCTCATGGAGCAGGACTTACACTTGAAGAATTTGATAAAAAAATTGCGTCAGCAGATAGAATTTCTGATGAAGAGAGAAATGCAGTTATAGAAAAAGGAGATTATATGCCATCATATATGTGGAATGTAAATGGATGGTTATGTTCAAAACTTGGCTTAACAGTAACAAGTCAAACTCAAAAATGTGTGCCTCAAACTTATAAAGATGATATTTTTTCTAGTACATTAAATATGAATATTAAAGCAGGAGATAGTACTGGAATGAGTGCTGTAGTTACTACAACAACAAAGGAAGGTATAATTATAGAATCAGAATGTATAGGAAAAGTTTATGCGCCAGATGAATATGATAAAAATGTTTGGACTGTTGAAGGAGAACCAACTACTACTATTACAGTTGAAAAACCAGCAACTGTTGAGTTAACTTGTGCAACTGTTGTAAATAGAATACCAGATGTTATAAATGCAGAAGCTGGATATATTACAACAGAAAAATTTGGAGAACTAAATTTTAAAGTTAAACCATTAAATGAATATGTTAAATAAATTTTTATTGCATTATTATGTAAATTGTTGTATAATGCAATTACAATAAAATTTATGAGTCTCTTTGAAAAAACTATTGACAAGCTTTTTTGGAGAGAACCTCCGAAAAGCTAATACTTGAAGGAGGTATGATATGTTTAGAGACATTGTGAAAAAGTTTCGCAGTTGTAAGGAGCGGAGGTATGCTAATCCCAACAAAGTTTTGAAAGAAGCAAAGAAAATTCTGCGTCAAAAGTCTATGATTGCAGACAATCTCAAGGACGGTTATGTGGAGTGTATACTTAAGAGACGTCTTACAGGAGACGCTTACTGGAAATTGGTAGTATCTTGCCATAATTCCGGTATCAAGCTTGAAAGCAAATGGAAGGGGCCTGGATTGGAAAGTTATAGTTTTTTAATGAAGGCCTAAGTAAAACCAAGAAAGTCAACTTACTTTTGAAGTGAGATGGCTTTTTTGATTTTATAAATTTATATTAAATACTTGAAATTTTTCTGAATTAATAATAAAATTATATGACTAAAGAAAAATTGGAGGAAACAATGAAAAAAAATATTATAGATATACTAAAGAAATATAAATTTAAAATAATAATTATATGTGTTTTTGTGTTTTTAAACATATATTTCCTTACATATCCTCCAAAATTAATAGGAAAAATTGTAGATTTATTAAGTGATACTAAAAATAATAGAGTATTAATAATAAAAAATGTATTTTATTTAGTTGAAAGTACAATATTGTTATTGGTTTTAAGAATGCCTTGGAGATATTTGGCAGGATATGTTGCCAGAAGTTTTGAAAGAGATTTAAAAAATAAGATATTTGATCATTTTATGAAAATAAAAATGACTTCAATCCAAAATATTAAAAATGGTGAACTTATGGCTTATATCACAAAAGATGTGGGAGAAATAAGAGTATTTGTTTATAGAGTGATGGCAATAGCAACTAGGATAGTATTTATTACTTTGATTGCAACTTATACAATGATAAAGAATGTTAATATGAAACTTACTTTAGCAACACTTTGTCCAATTATATTTACAACATTTTTAGTAATAAAAATAAAAAAGGATGTTGAAAGAAATTTCCAAAAATCACAAAAGTATTTTACATCTTTATCAGGATATGTCCAAGAAAGTACAGATAGTATTCGTACAACTAAAGCTTATGGTGGAGAAATAAATCAATTAAAAAAATTTATAAGAAGAAATAAGTTATTAAAGCAAAGTGATAATTCAGTTGATTTTTCGTCTAATCTATTGTCATTTTGTGTAAATATATGTTTTGGATTTTGTTATGGAATATCATTTATATATGGTTCAAAATTAGTGTTAGATGGAGTTATTTCAGTAGGAGATTTTGTAGCGTTTAATGGATATATTGGAATGTTTGTACTTCCTGTAACTAATTTACCATCATTTATAAATAGATTTAAAAGAGCACAAGTTTCATTTAAAAGATTAGATAAATTATTTAGTTTAGAAAGAGAAAAAATTATTGCTGGAAATAAAGAAATTATAGAAAGAGTTTCAGGGGACATTCTTATAAAAAATTTAAGTTTTAATTATCCAGAAAATTTAGATATGGTTTTAGATAATATAAATTTAGAGATAAAAGAAGGAGAGACACTTGGAATAATTGGAACAATTGGTAGTCGGAAAAACTACACTTATGAATTTGTTATTAAAATTATATAATGTTCCAAATGGTAAAATTTTTATAGGTGGAGAAGATATAAATAATATTCCAATTACTGTTTTAAGAAAAAGTATTTGTTATATTACTCAAGATAATTTCTTATTTTCAAGTACTTTAAAAGAAAATATAAGTTTATTTAGATCAAAAGAATATAATGAAGATGAAATAGAAGATAGTACTAAAAAGGCAATGATATATGATGATATATCTGATATGGATAATCGGAATTAATACACTTATAGGTGAAAGAGGTGTTGATTTATCTGGTGGGCAAAAGCAAAGAGTTGTTATATCAAGAGCATTTTTACTTAAAAGTAATATTGTAATTTTTGATGATACATTTTCAGCATTAGATAATAAAACAGAAGAAAGTGTTTTGAATAATGTTAAAGAGTTAACAAATGGAAAAACTTGTGTAATTATTTCAAATAGAATTTCAGATGTAAAAAATGCAGATAAAATTATAGTTTTAGATGGTGGAAGTATAGTAGAAATTGGCACACATGATGAACTTAAAAATAATGGTGGATTATATAATAAATTTTATAATCAACAATCTTCAAAAGAAGTAGAAGAGATACTAATGTAAAATAGGAGTTAATATGAAAAATAAAACATTAAATAGAATTTATAAAATAGCAAGACCGCATTTAAAAATAATTATATTAGTAAGTTTTTTGTCTTTACTGGTAAGTGTAGGAGAAATAGTAAAGCCATATATAATAGAAATTGCAATAGATGATTTTTTAAGTAAAGGTATATATGAAAAAGGAGCTATTACATTAGGCGTTTTAGGTGGGATATATATAGGAGTTGTAATTATAGGAAATGTAATAGACTTTTTAGCTACAATTATTACTAATAGAATGGGAGAAGAAGTTATTTATACAATAAGGAATAAACTATTTAGATTTACACAATATGCTAATATTTCATTTCATGATGTTACTTCTGCTGGAAAATTATTTGTTAGATTAACAAATGATGTTGAAGATATATCATTGCTTTTTAAAGATGTAGTTGCAACAATTTTTAAAGATATACTTTTGATTATAGCTTTAGGAGCAATGATGTTTTATTTAAATGCTAAAATTGCATTTTCTTCTTTGATAATAGTTATACCTCTAGTTTTATTGTCTTCAATATCTTTAACAATTATTTTAAATAAAATGTATGATTATTCTAAAGTAATTAGAACAAATTTAAATACTTTTTTTGCAGAATCAATTTATGGAGCTAAAATTATAAAAATATTTAATATTCAAAAAGAAAAGCAAAAAGAATGTGAAAATTTAACACAAAGGTTTAGAGATGCAAGAGTACCTACTGGAACAATTGAAAGTTTACTTCCTGCGATAATGACAATACTTGAGAATTTGGGAATAGCAATAATTGTAACTATATGTACATATAACTTATTTGGGATTAATTTAGAAGTTGGAATTATTTATGTTTTTGTAACTTATATAAAACAATTATTTGAACCTATAACGAGAATAGTTGAAAACGTTGAGATAGTTCAAGAGGCAGTAGTTTCTATAAATAAAATATATGATATATTAGACCAAAAACAATATTTAGAAGATTTTGAAAAAGGAATAGAACTTAAAAATATTAAAGGAGAAATAGAATTTAAGAATGTTTGGTTTGCATATAAAGATGAAGATTGGGTTCTTAAAGATATTAGCTTTAAAATAGCACCACGGAGAAACAATAGCATTAGTTCGGAAAGACAGGTTCTCGGTAAAACTACAATTACAAACTTAGTAAATAGATTTTATGAAATACAAAAGGGTGAAATATTAATAGATGGAATTAATATAAAAGATATTAATTTAAGAAGCTTGAGGAACCATATTGGAACAGTTTTGCAAGATCCATTTATTTTTGCATTAAGTATAAAAGATAACATAAAATTAAATAAAAATTTATCTGATGAAGATGTATGTGAAGCAATAGAAATGGCTTCAGCAGACGAATTTATATATTCTTTGAAAAATCGGAATTTATGAAGTTTCAAATGAAAGAGGAAATTCATATTCAGAAGGTCAAAAACAATTATTAGCATTTGCAAGAATATTTGCACATAATCCTGATATATTTATATTAGATGAAGCAACAGCAAATATTGATACATATACTGAAAGTTTAATACAAAAATCAATAGATAAGTTATCAAAAGAAAAAACAGCTATTTTTATTGCACATAGATTATCTACAATAGTTGATGTTGATAAAATACTAGTACTGAATAAAGGAACAATTGTTGAGTCTGGAAATCATAAAGAGCTTTTACAAAATAATGGATATTATGCTAGACTATATAATTCTTATTATGATAGTTTAGGTTAAGTTAATAAAATATTAAGTAATTTTTTTGTAAAAATACTTTATATTTAGAAAATATATGATATAATGTCCAAGTATTATATTTAAGAGATTAGAGGTATACATATGGGAAAAAATGAAGATGACAAATTAAAATCTACAAGAAGATTGAATACTGATGAAGTAAATAAAAAGGCAAAGAATAAAAGGACTTCTAATGGGGAAACTCAAGTTGTTGGTAAAGTAGATATTTCTTCAAAAGGGAAAAAAAATAAAAAGTCAAATGGCAAAAAGAAGAAATTTAAAGAAAGACATCCAAGAATTGCAACTATGATAAAAATATTTATAATATTAATAGTTTTAGTAGTAATTATTATTGCTGGTATATTTGCTGGAGCTATGTGGAGTGGATATAATTTCTTTGATTTACTAGGTGATGATTATAAAATAGATATATCTGATTTAGTTATTGAATACGAGAATTCTATTGTTTATGATATATCACGGAAATCCAATAGCTACATTAAGTTCAGGAGCGAAGAGAAAATCTGTTAGTTTGGACCAAATGAGTAAATACTTACCTAAGGCATATATTGCTATTGAAGATGAAAGATTTTATAAACATAGTGGTGTAGATTTTAAAAGAACTGCAGCTGCTACATTTTCATATATTATACATAGAGGCTCTTCTAGCTTTGGTGGAAGTACAATAACTCAGCAAGTTGTAAAAAATATAACAGGTGACAAAAAAGATAATGCATTAAGAAAAATGAAGGAAATGGCAAAAGCACTTCAAGTTGAGCATTATTTATCTAAAGATCAGATATTAGAATTATATTTGAATTTAATATTTGTAGGTGGAGAAGATGTAAATGGTGTTGCGCTTCGGTGCAGTTTATTACTTTAATAAAGATGTAAAAGATTTATCTTTAGCAGAGTGTGCATACATGGCTGCAATTAATCATTCACCAAATGCATATAATCCATTTAAAGAAGATGAAAAGAAAGAAAAGAGAATTGAAAATGGACACAAAAGAGCTAAAACAGTTTTAGGAAAAATGAAAGAATTAGGGTCTATTAATCAAGAAGAATATGATTCAGCAATTGCACAAATAAATACTGGTCTAGTTTTTTCAAATGGTGAAACAGGTGCAACTACTTTAGTATCATATCAAACAGAGGCAGCATTAGATCAAATTATAAATCAAATGGTTGAAGAAAAAGGATTATCTAAAGATATAGCAGAAATAAAATTATATAGTGGTGGATATCATATATATACTACTCAAAACACACAAATTCAAGGTAGACTAGAACAAGAATTAGAAAAAGATAAATATTTGAAAACATCACCTTCTAAAACGCAAACAACAATGGCTTCAATGGTAATAATAGAACCAAAAACTGGTAATGTTGTAGCAGCAAGTGCTGGAATTGGTGCTGATAAAACACATACTTATTTAGGGTATTTTAATTATACTACTGATTTGAAAAAGCAAACAGGATCTTCAATTAAACCATTAGCAGTTATTGCACCAGGATTAGAAACTGGAAAAATTACAGCTGCAACTACATTTTTTGATGGAGAAAGTAAGTTTCCTGGAACAAAGAAGAATATTCATAATGAAGGAGCTTATAGTAATGCAAATATGACTATGAGAACAGCTATAGCAATGTCTCAAAATGTTCCAAATTATAAAGCATTATCTATTATAGGAGTAAAGCCTTCTGTGGAATTTTGTCAAAAAATAGGATTAAAAGAAATTAAAGGTTTTGAGGGATTGTCTTTGGCTCTTGGAGGATTAACAACTGGAGTTTCTACAATGCAAATGGCAGCTGCTTATGGAATGGTGGCAAATGATGGAGTGTATATAGAGCCAGTATTTTATACTAAAATATTGGATAAAGATGGAAATACTTTTATGGAACCTAAATCAGTAGAAGATAGATCTACAAGAGTCATGACAGAATCAAATGCTTATATAGTTAAAAGTTTAATGAAAGGAGTTGTAGAAAGTCCTCCAGGTACAGGTAAATATTGTGCAATACCAGGTATAGATGTTGCGGCTAAAACAGGTACAACTGATAGTCATTATGACAGATGGCTTTGTGGATTTACGAATTATTATGCAGGAGCTTGTTGGTTTGGATATGGAGATAAAAGTGAAACAGTGACTGGATTTGCAGTAAATCCTGCTGGTCAAATTTGGTCAAGTGTAATGAAGGATATTCATAGTGGTTTAGCACCTTCTACATTTGCAAAACCATCAAATATAGTTTCAGCAGCTGTTTGTTTAGATACTGGAATGGCGGCTTCAGATAAATGTAGTAATGTATATACAGAAGAATTTGTTTCAGGTACAGTGCCAGCTGTATGTAACAAACACCAAGCAGTAAAAATATGTAATGATACAGGGTTACTTGCTAATGAATTTTGTCAAAATTGTTCAGAAAAATATTTTAGAGTTCTATCGAATGAGGAAGTTAATGGTAGTTGGACTGTATTAAATTTTGGTGCTGAATATACAGTTCCTACTGAAATATGTACTCATACAGCAAATGATTTTACATATGAAGATTAATATATGAGGAAATATTTAGTCTAATAGTATTCTATTAGACTAAATATGTATTTTAAAGTTTAAGGAAAGTGATAGTAATGAAGATTTTTAATACTTTAACAAGAGATAAAGAAGAATTTAATCCAATAAATGAAAAAGAAGTTTGTTTATATTCTTGTGGTCCGACAGTATATAATTTTGCACATATTGGAAATCTAAGAGCATATTTATTTATGGATAATTTACGTAGAGTATTAAAATATAATGGATATAATTTAAAACATGTTATGAATATAACAGATGTTGGCCATCTTACATCTGATGCAGATGAGGGCGAAGATAAAATGATGAAAGCAGCTCGTAGAGAAAATAAAAATCCATTTGAAATAGCATCATTTTATATGGAGAAATTTTTAAATGATATTCATAAATTAAATATTGATAAACCAGAAATTATAGCAAGAGCAACTGAACATATAGACATTATGGAACAATATGTTAAAAAAATTATAGAAAATGGATATACTTATTCAACAGAAAATACAGTATATTTTGATACTTCAAAATTAGATAAATATGGTGTATTATCTAATAGAAAAATAGAAGATCAAAAAGCTGGAGCAAGAGTTGAATTTGATAATGGAAAGAAAAATATATCTGACTTTGCAGTTTGGATTAAAGCACCAGAAAATCACATAATGAAATGGGATTCATTTTTTGGAAAGTGTTATCCAGGTTGGCATTTGGAATGTTCTGCAATGGGGTATAAATATTTAGGAGAGAATTTTGATATTCATACAGGAGGAATTGATCATATACCAATTCATCATGAAAATGAAATTGCTCAAAGTAAAGGTTTTTCAGGAAAAATGCCCGCAAATTATTGGATGCATGTAAACTTTTTACTTGTAAATGGAGAAAAAATGTCTAAAAGTTTAAACAATTTATATACTTTAGAAGAATTAGAAGAAAAAGGCTATGAGCCTTTAGTATATAAAATGTTTAATTTTACATCTAATTATAGAAATCAAATTAATTTTACTTGGGAAGCTATGGATTCTGCTAAAACTGCATTAATACGTTTAAGAGAAGGTTATATAAAACATGTAAATGGAATGAAAAAAGCTTCTTTAGATGAAATTAAAGATTATGAAAATAGATTTTTAGAAGCAATTAATGATGATTTAAATATGCCAGTAGCAATGAGTGTTGTTTGGGAAGTTATTAAAAATCCTTGTAAGTCAAAAGAATTTAAAGATTTATTATTAAAATTTGATGAAGTATTAGGATTAAATTTAAAAGATTATACAGGTAATAAAAGTGAAATACCAGAAGATATTCAAAAACTTGTGGTTGCAAGAAATGAGGCAAGAAATAACAAAAATTGGGCAGAATCAGATAGACTAAGGGATGAACTTATAAAAAAAGGATATAAAGTAAAAGACACTAAAGAAGGAACTGTGATAGAATAGTAATTTTATAATTTATTAGAATATATTCATGATAAATTGTATTATTATAATTAAAGTAAAATAATTTTAATAAATATATTCTAATAAAATATAAAATTTTAAGTATTTTTTAATATTAAAGTGGTATAGAAGAAAGGAATTTGAATGAAATTACTAGAAGAAAAGGATAAAAAAAGATATAAAGAATTTTTAGAAAAGCATCCTAGATGCAATTTTCAACAATCTCTTGAATGGGGAGATGTAAAAACTAGTTGGATAAAAGAAGTAATTTTATCAGAAGATAAAGAAGGAAATATTCAAGGGAGTTTATGTGTATGGATACGTAAAATTCCTATATTTGGAAATATGATGTATGTAGCTAGAGGTCCAGTATGTGATATTCATAGTGAAGTAATTTTAAAAGATTTACGTGAAGGTGCAGATGTTCTTGCAAAAAAATATAAGGCATTTGTACTTAGGATGGAACCAGATGTTGAGAAATCAGATGAAAAGTTTAGAGAAATTGTTTCTAATTTAGGATTTGAAATTAAAGATGATAGTAAAGATTTTAAAGATGAAATTCAACCAAGGTTTGTATTTCAATTAGATTTAAGAGGTAAAGAAAAAGATACAATATTTAGTGAATTTCATTCAAAAACAAGATATAATATTAGATTAGCTACCAAAAAAGGAGTAATTATAAAAGAAGGGGCAAAAGAAGATTTAAAGGCATTCCATAAAATTATGGTAGAGACAGGGAAAAGGGATGATTTTTTAATTAGATCTTTATCATATTTTGAACAGATGTATGATTCATTAGCTCCAAAACATATGAAACTTCTTATGGCATATTATGAGGACAAGCCAATAGCTGGTATAATTCCTATTATGTATGGAAATAAAACATGGTATTTGTATGGTGCAAGTAGTAATTCACATAGAAATCTTATGCCAAACTATCTTTTACAATGGACGATGATACAAGAAGCTATTGATAATAAGAATGATATGTATGACTTTAGAGGAGTTTCAGGTGTTGTAGATGAAAATCATCCACAATATGGCTTATATAGATTTAAAAAGGGATTTAATGCTAGATTTGTAGAATTTATAGGAGAAGTATATATTCCGTATAATTCCATAAAATATAAATTATATAAGTTTGCAGAGAAGTTATTTAGAACTGTAAGAGGATTTAAGAAGAAATTTATGAAATAAAGGAAATATTTTATTGAAAAAGCTTGAAATAAGTCAAAAAGATTTAAGATATAATTTAAATTTAATAAAAGAAAAGATAGATTCTAGCAAAACTAAAATGATTGCAGTAGTAAAGGGAAATGGTATGGGATTAGATTTGATAGAATATTCTAAGTTTTTAATAAATAATGGAGTTCAAATTCTTGCAGTTGCAGATGTTCAAGAAGCAGTTATTTTAAGAAGAGCAGGAATAGAAGAAGATATTTTAATGCTTTCAGAAGTATATTCTAATGAAGAAATAGAAATTTTATTAGATAATAATATTATATTAACAATAGGTAATTTAGAAGAAAGAGAAAGTATAAATACTTTAGCCTCTGAAAAAAATGTAATTGCAAAAGCACATTTGAAAATAGATACTGGTTTTGGAAGATATGGATTTATATATACAAATGAAGATGATATAATAGAAGCTACAAAAAATACAGAAAATTTGCAAGTGACTGGTATGTTTACACATTTCTCAAAAGCTATAGATTCAAAGTGGACACATATTCAATTTGAAAGATTTACTAATATTATGAATAAAGTAAATGTTATAAACAAAGAAATAATTTTTCATGTATCAAATTCAACAGCATTGTTTTTATATTCAGAAATGAATTTAGATGCAGTGAGAATACGGTTCTGCTATTCAAGGTAGAATTAAGCTAAAAAATACAGGTCTTAGAAAAATAGGAGAATTTAAAACTGAAATTATTACAATAAAAAAGGTTCCAAAGGGATATAATATTAGTTATAGTAATGAGTTTAAAACAAAGAAAGAAACTGAAATTGCAGTAATTCCAGTAGGATATATAGATGGATTAAATTTAAAAAACAAAAGAGATAGTTTTAGTTTTAAAGATAATATTTTGTCAGTATGTATGGAATTAAAAAAGGTATTTACAAGACCAAGACTACAAGTTAAGATAAATAATAAGATATATAATATTATAGGACGATTGGGAATGTATCATTCAATAATTGATATTACTGGAGCAGAAGATATAACTGTTGGAAATGAAGTTGTTTTGGATATTGCTCCTTTATATACAAATACTAATATTAGAAGGGAGTACAATTAATGGAGGAAGAAAAGAAAATAGGATTTTTCAAAAGAGTAAAAATTTCAATTTTTAATTTAGAGGATTATAAAATATTTATAAAAGAAAAATTTTCTAAAGCTTTGAAATACCTTTTGCTATTAATTGTTATTGGTACAATAGTATTAGCTATAGTTAGTACTATAAATTTGAAAAAAGAAATAACAAAAGCTTTGTCATATTTTAAAGAAGAATTTCCAGATTTTTCATATTCAGATGGAAAATTAAATGTTGCAGAAAAAGTGAAAGCTTATGATGAGGAATACGATGCAAAGCTTATAGTAGATACAAGTGATAATATTTCAGAAGATTTATACAATCAGTATAAAAAGGAAGTAAAAGATGGATATTATTCAGTAGTTTTATTAAAAGATAAAGTATTTTATGTTGTAGGTGGATTAGAGTATGAAACTAGTTATACTAATTTTGCAACAACATTTGGGCTATCAAATTTTACAAAACAGGAGTTATTTGAAAATCATTTGAATGATAGTCAAATGCCAAAGATTACAACTATTATATGGATTTATGCTTTTATAACTTTATTTGTAGCTAATTTCTTAACAGTAATAGAAGATACAATAATAGTAGCAGTATTTGGATGGCTTACAGCTAAAATTTGTAAAATATCTCTTAAATTTGCAAGTGCAGCATCTCTTGCTATATATTCATTAACACTTTCTATAATATTAAGTACAATTTATACAGTAATTTATTCATTTACAAATTTTGAAATAAAATATTTCAGTTTAATGTATATGATTATAGCTTATATTTATATGATAGCATCTGTAATGATGCTAAAAGTAGATATAAATAAAGGTGCAGGTGAGTTAATACCAATAAAAGAAGAACCTAAGAAAAAAGAAAAAGAAGAATTACTAGAAGATGTTGAAGATAAAAAAGAAAAAGATGAGAAAGAAAAAAAAGATGATAAAAAATCTAAAGATAAAGAGGAAAAGGAAGAAACTAATATAGATACAGAGCCAAAAGGTTCAGAAATTTAAACATAGAGAAGGAGTAACAAAGATGGCAGATAACAATAATAAAAATAAGAAAAAAAATGACAAAAAATTTCTTATAATATTTCCTATTCTAATTATAGCAATTATAGCAAGTTTTGTGGTTTATAGTCATTTTGAGAAAAAAGAAGACGAAAAATTATCTTATGATAAATTAATGGTATCACTTCAAAAAAATGAAGTAGAAAAGCTAGAAATGGAAACAGGAAGTACAGCAGTTAAAGTAGTTTTAAAGGGAGAAAAACCAGAAAAAGAAAGAACAGAAACTGTAAATGTTCCAAGTTTACAAGCTTTTATGGAATGGGTAAATGAGAAAATTGATAATAAAGAAATAGAAGTTGAACTAATTCAGAATTCTCCAAATGCTTTTATAGGTGTTTTAGAAAATGTATTTGCATATTTACCAACTATATTATTAATAACTTTAATAATATTAATATTTAAAATGCAAGGACTTCGGTGGTGATAGTGGAAAAGTCTATGGAAATGGAGAAGATAGTAAGAAAAGTAAAGTTAAATTTGAAGATGTTGCTGGACTAGAAGAAGAAAAAGGTGAATTAGTAGAAATAGTAGATTTTTTGAAGAAGCCAGATGAATATATAAAAATGGGAGCAAAAATTCCAAAAGGAATACTTTTATATGGTAAACCAGGAACAGGAAAAACTCTTATAGCTAAAGCAATAGCTGGAGAAGCAGGAGTTCCATTTATATCAATGAGTGGTTCTGAATTTATAGAGATGTTTGCAGGACTTGGTGCTTCAAGAGTTAGAAAATTATTTGAAAAAGCCAAAAAAATGGCTCCTTGTATAGTGTTTATAGATGAAATTGATGCAATTGGTTCAAGAAGAACAAGTAATAGTGGTGCAGAAAGTGAAAATAATCAAACATTAAATCAGTTATTAGTAGAAATGGATGGATTTGAGACAAGTGAAACTATAATAGTATTAGCAGCTACAAATAGACCAGAAATGCTTGATAAAGCACTTTTAAGACCAGGAAGATTTGACAGACAGATTACTATTCCAGCACCAGATTTAAATGGTAGAGTGGAAATATTAAAGCTTCATAGTAAAGATAAAAAATTAGCAGAGGATGTTAATTTAAAAGAAATAGCAGGAGATACAGCAGGATTTACTGGTGCAGAACTTTCAAATGTGTTAAATGAAGCTGCAATTTTAGCTACAAAAGAAAGACATGATGCTATACAAAATATTGATATTGAGAATGCAGTAAGAAAAATTACTGTTGGATTAGAAAAGCATAATAGAGTAGTTTCAGATAAAGATAAAAAATTAACTGCTTATCATGAAGCTGGACATGCAGTAGTTAGTAGATATTTATCTACACAAAATGATGTGAAAGAAGTTTCTATAATTCCAAGAGGCTTAGCTGGTGGATATACAATGTATAGGACTAATGAAGATAAGTTTTATGTGTCAAGAACAGAATTATTAGAAAAAATGGTAGCATTAATGGGTGGTAGAGCTGCTGAAAAATTAGTTTTAAATGAGATTTCAACAGGTGCAAGTAATGACTTAGAAGTAGCAACAGGAATTGCTAGAGATATGCTTACAATATATGGAATGAGTGATAGTCTAGGACCAGTTTCTCTAAAAGTAGATGAAGCATATGAGCTTCAATTGTTTGGAGAAGAAGTTGTAAATGAAGTAGGAAATCAAATTAGATTATTAATTGAAAATGCTTATGTTACAGCTCAAAAACTACTTTCAGAGCATAGAGATATATTAGATAATGTTGCAAATACTTTGTTAGAAAAAGAAAAAATTACAAGTGAAGAATTTGAAAAATTTTTTAATTAATGTTTATTGATTGCCTATACAAAAATGCATAAGTATAGGCAATTAGTTTAAAATAAAGGGAAATATATGAGAAAAATAATTGTAACAAATAAATATAATAATAAGAAATTGAATAATTACATTTTGAGCATTTTCCCAAATTTAAGTACTAATATACTTTTTAGAGCATTAAGGCAAAAAGATATAAAAGTAAATGGAAAAAGAATTAAAGAAAATATATTAGTATTTGAAAATGATGTTATTGAAATATTTGTTTCAGATGAATTGTTATTTGGAATAGAAAATATTAATTTTGAAGTTATTTATGAAGATGAAAATATACTTGTAATAAATAAACCAATAAATATTTCTGTAACTGAGGAAGCAAATGGAAATTTAGGTCCTACTTTAACAAGATTAATAAAAGAAAAATTTGGAAATAATATACAACCTTGTCATAGATTAGATAGAAATACCAAACGGTCTAGTTTTATTTGCTAAAAATGATGAAGCCTTAAAAATACTTTTTGCTAAGTTTAAAAATAATGAGATAGAAAAACATTATTTGGCGCAAGTATATGGGATACCTAAAGAAAATCATAAGATTTTAGAAGATTATTTATTTAAAGATAGTAAGAAAAATATAGTGTATGTTTCAAATATTAAAAAAGTAGGATATATAAATATAATAACAGAATATAATGTATTGGAGAAAAATAATAAAGAAAATACTTGTATATTAGATATAAATTTACATACAGGTAGAACACATCAAATAAGAGCACATTTAGCATATATTGGTTATCCGATAATAGGGGACCGGAAAATATGGAAATAATGATATAAATAAGAGATTTGGTAAAAAAGTTCAAGAACTTGAGAGTTATAAAATAATTTTTAAATTTAAACAAGACAGTGGTATATTAAATTATTTAAATAATATGGAGATAAATATTTATGAAAAAAGTAAAATTTAATATTCAAGGAATGACTTGTAGTAGTTGTTCATCTCATGTTGAAAAATCAGTAAAAAATTTAAATGGAATAAAAAATGTAAATGTTAATTTATTATCTAATACTATGATAGCAGAGTATGATGAGAAATATTTAGATGATAATATAATTATTAAAGCTGTAATAGACGCTGGTTATGGAATAAGTGTAGAAGATAAAAAAATTGAAAAAGAACTTGAAAATGATGATGGAATAAAATCTATGAAAAAAAGATTAATTATATCTATTTGTTTTTTGGTACCACTTATGTATATAGCAATGTATCATATGTTTTATGAATGGTTTGGTTTACCAATACCTAAAATAATTGATAGTATATTTTCGGGAACACAAAATGCTATTATTTTTGGATTTACTCAAATTTTATTATTACTTCCAATTGTATATGTAAACAGAAACTATTTTATTGTAGGATTTAAGAGATTATTTAAAAGGTCACCAAATATGGATTCTTTAATAGCAATTGGTTCTACAGCAGCAATTGTTTATGGTATATTTGCCATTTATATGATTGGATATGGGCTTCGGTCATAATAATATAGAATTAGTAAAAAAATATAATATGGATATTTATTTTGAATCTGCTGGAACAATACTTACATTAATTACAGTTGGAAAATATTTAGAAACAAAATCTAAAGGAAAAACAAGTGATGCAATTAGTAAGTTAGTAAATTTAGCTCCCAAAACAGCAGTTATTATGAAAGAAGGTAAAGAGCAAGAAATATCAGTAGAAGAGATTTTAGCAGGAGATATTATTGTTATTAAACCAGGAGGAGGGATACCAGTTGATGGAGTTATTGTAGAAGGTAGCTCAAGTGTAGATGAATCAAGTATAACAGGTGAAAGTATACCAATAGAAAAAGAAATTGGAAGTAATGTAATTTCTGGAACAATTAATAAAAGTGGCTATTTTAAAATGAAAGCTACAAAAGTAGGAAGTGATACTACTCTTTCACAAATTATAAAGTTAGTAGAGGAAGCAAGTAACTCTAAAGCTCCTATATCTAAGCTTGCAGATAAAGTAAGTCGGAATATTTGTACCATGTGTAATAAGCATAGCAATATTGGTAAGTATTTTTTGGATTTTACAAGGACAATCTTTTGAATTTGCACTTAGTATAGGGATTGCAGTTTTAGTAATTTCTTGTCCTTGTGCTTTAGGGTTGGCTACACCAGTTGCTATTATGGTAGGAACAGGAAAAGGAGCAGAAAAAGGAATACTTATAAAATCAGCTGAAAGTTTGGAATTATTGCATTTAACTAATACTGTTGTTTTAGATAAAACAGGAACAATAACAGAAGGAAAACCTAAAGTAACTAATATATTTTCTTTAATTTCTGATGAAGAATTACTTAAAATTGCTGGTAGTTTAGAAAAAAAATCAGAGCATCCACTTGCTGAAGCAATATTAGAGAAAATAAAAGAAGATAAGATAGAGCTATTGGAATTAGAAGAATTTACATCTATTTCTGGAAGAGGAGTAAAAGGAAAAATAAATAACAAATATTATTTTGGTGGAAATTCTTATTTTATGAAAGAGAATAATATTGATATATCAAAAGTTGAAGATAATGCAAATAAATTTTTAGAAAGTGGAAAAACAGTACTATATTTTGCAAAGGAAAATAATATAATTCGGAATAATAAGTGTAGCAGATTATATAAAAGATACAAGTAAACAAGCAATTAAAGAATTAAAGAGAAGAAATATAAAAACAGTAATGTTAACTGGAGATAATAAAAATGTTGCAAACTCAATAGGAAAAGAAATTGAAATAGATGAAGTAATTTCTGAGTTAATGCCTAAAGATAAAGAAAAAGAAATATCAAAATTACAAAAAGCTGGAGAAAGAGTAGCTTTTGTTGGAGATGGAATAAATGATAGTCCAGCTTTAGTAAAAGCAGATGTAGGATTAGCAATAGGTTCTGGAACAGATATTGCAATTGAATCAGCAGATATAGTTTTAATAAAAAATAATTTATTGGATGTAGTTACTGCAATTGACTTAAGTAAAGCAGTTATAAGAAATATAAAAATTAATTTATTTTGGGCATTTTTTTATAATACAATAGGTATACCAATAGCAGCAGGAGTTTTTTATTTAAGTTTTGGATTAAAGTTAAATCCTATGTTACGGTGCAGCAGCTATGAGTTTAAGTTCAGTTTGTGTAGTAGTTAATGCATTGCGTTTAAGAAAGTTTAAAACAAATTTTAAATTAGAAGAAAATAATAAGGAGGAGTTAATAAAAATGAAGAAAGTTTTAATTGATGGAATGTCTTGTAGTCATTGCAGTTCAGCAGTAGAAAAAGCACTAAGTTCTATTAATGGAGTAAAGAAAGTAACTGTAAGTTTAGAAAATAAAGAGGCAATAATAGATATAGATTTAGATATAAAGAATGAAGAAATAGAAAAAGTAGTAGAAAGTGCAGGATATAAGGTTGTAAAAATAGACTGATACTATTGAAATTTATGTAAACATATGTTATACTAAATCGGTAATATTTACTACTCGAAAGAGTACCATATAAAGAAAAGGAGGGCTCTATATGAGCAAGAAACGGGTAATGCCACGAGCAAGTGGTATACTTATGCCAATTTTTTCTCTTCAATCTCCGTATGGAATTGGTACATTTGGAAAAAAGGCATATGAATTTGTGGACTTTTTGGAAAAGGCTGGTCAGAAATATTGGCAGATACTTCCATTAGGACACACAGATGGAAGCAGTCCATATCAGTGCTTTTCTGCAGTGGCTGGAAATCCGTATTTTATCGATTTAGATAAATTGGTAGAAATGGGATTGCTTACCAAAGAATTTTTAGAGACTTATGATTTATGTGATAATTCAAAAGTAAATTATGAGTATTTAAAAGTAACTCGTATGGATATTTTGCATACTGCTTATAGAAATATCAATTCGAACTTAGATATGGAAGTAAGTTTGTTTGCAGAAGAGAACTTGTGGGTAGAAGATTATGCCTTATTTATGGCGATAATGGACGTTGAAAATAAGCCGATATGGGAATGGACTGATGAAAATCTCAAAAGATTTAATCCGTCAACTATAGTTGCATACAGAGAGAAGTTTAAAGAGGAGATTAAGTTTTATTATTTTGTTCAGTATTTGTTCTTTAAACAGTGGAATGATCTCAAAAGTTATGCAAATGGTAAGGGGATTAAGATTATTGGGGATATGCCAATATATGTATCCTCTAATAGTGTTGACATTTGGGTCAAACCGTGCTTGTTTAAGGTGGATGCAAATTGTAAGCCTTCAGGAATAGCTGGAGTTCCACCAGATTACTTTTCAGAAGAAGGGCAATTGTGGGGTAATCCCACATATAATTGGGAAAATCATGAAAAAGATGATTTTCAATGGTGGATATGGCGTATTCATCAGGCGACAAAGATATATGATATAGTCAGAATTGATCACTTTAGGGCCTTTGCCGATTACTGGGAGGTTCCAGCAGGTGAAAAGACTGCCGTTAATGGCAAGTGGTTACTTGGGCCAGGATTTAATTTTTTTAAGAAAATTAGAAAGAGGCTGGGAAATGTTCCGATTATTGCGGAGGACTTGGGAGAAATAAATAATAATGTTCGTAAGCTCTTAAAGAAAACGAAATATCCTGGTATGGGAGTTATGGTTTTTGGGTTAAGAGCAAATGAAGATAACTCTCATTTGCCTCATAACTGGAAAAGAAACAGTGTAGGTTATACTACTACACATGACAATGGTACATTTTTGCAGGAACTTGAAAGTTTGAGTATGGAAGACAAAAAATTTGCAAAATCATACTTAAACATGCAAACAGGAGATAAATATTTGTTGGAAGTTATTAGAACTGCTTATGCATCAAGAGCAGATACAGTGATAATACCAATTGCAGATATTTTATCGTATGGGGCAGAAGCCCGTATAAATACACCGGGAACAGTCGGAGAGCATAATTGGTCGTGGAGGTTATGCGGAAATGTTCTGAGTGATGAACTTGCAAAGCATTTGCAACAGCTTGTTCATACATATAAAAGGCTTTAACTATTTTAAAATTGCTTGAATGTGAAAACACCTTGCTACAAACAGAATTTTTGTTTGTAGCAAGGTGTTTTTATATTTTGGCACTCAGAACTTGACTTTGCTAAAAATAGGGTATATAATTCATAAAGACAAAAAGTTTAGGTATTGGAGGGAAGTAAAATGGGAACTAAACAATTTAAAGCAGAGTCAAAAAGATTACTTGACTTAATGATTAATTCAATTTATACAAATAAAGAAATATTTTTGAGAGAGTTAATATCTAATGGAAGTGATGCAATTGATAAATTATATTATCGTTCGTTAACTGATAAAAATGTTAATGTAAATAAAGAGGATTTATCAATAGAATTAATTTTAGATAAAGAAAATAGGATGATTACAATAAAAGATAATGGCTGTGGAATGACAGAAGAAGAGCTAGAAAAAAATTTAGGAACAATAGCAAAAAGTGGCTCATTATCTTTTAAGTCTGAAAATGAAAAAAAAGAGGATATTGATATTATTGGTCAATTTGGAGTAGGTTTTTATTCAGCATTTATGGTTGCATCAGAGGTTATTGTGGAAAGTAAAGCTTATGGAACTAATGAAGCATATATTTGGAAATCTAAAGGTGTAGAAGGATATACTATTGAAAAAACTGAAAAGGATTCTTATGGGACAACAATAACACTAAAAATTAAAGAAGATACAGAAGATGAAAAATATAGTGAATATTTAGATGAATATAAGATAATGGAACTTGTAAAAAAATATTCAGATTATATTCGTTATCCAATAAAAATGGAAGTAGAAAAAAGCAAACCAAAAGAAGGAACTGATGGAAAAGAATTTGAGAAATATAAAGAGCAAGAAACTTTAAATAGTATGATTCCATTATGGAAAAGAAAAAAATCAGAAATAAAAGAAGATGAGTATAATAATTTTTATAAAGAAAAGTTTTATGATTATGAAAATCCAGCTAAAGTAATTCATGCAGGAGTAGAAGGAGGAGTAAGTTATAATACAATTCTTTATATTCCATCACATATTCCATTTGATTTTTATACAAAAGAATATGAAAAGGGATTGCAGTTATATTCTAATGGTGTGTTAATAATGGATAAGTGTAGTGATTTACTACCAGATTACTTTAGTTTTGTAAAAGGATTAGTAGACAGCCCAGATTTATCATTAAATATTTCAAGAGAAATGTTACAACATGATAGACAATTAAGGGTTATTGCTAAAAATATTGAAAAGAAAATAAAATCTGAATTATTAGATATGCTTAAAAATAAACGTGAAGAATATGAAAAAGTATTTGAAGTATTTGGAACACAAATAAAATTTGGTGTTTATAATGATTATGGTATGAACAAAGATAATTTAAAAGACTTACTTATGTTTTATTCAAGTACAGAAAAGAAACTTGTAACATTAGATGAATATGTACAAAGAATGAAAGAAAATCAGAAAAATATTTATTATGCTTGTGGAGAATCTATAGATAAGATAGATTTATTACCACAAGTAGAAGGAATTAAAGAAAAGGGATATGAAATTTTATATTTAACAGAGAATATTGATGAATTTGTTATGCAAGTTTTAATGGAATATAAAGAAAAGAAAGTTTTAAATATTTGTGCTGAAAGTGTTGATTTAGATAGTGATGAAGAAAAAGAAAATTTGAAGAAACAAAATGAGCAGAACAAAGAAATGTTTGACTTTATGAAAGAGGCAATTGGAAATGAAGTACAAAAGGTTAGATTTACACATAGGCTAAAAAATCATCCAGTATGTTTAACTAGTGAAGGTCCTATATCTGTTGAAATGCAAAAAGTTTTAAATAGTATGCCAAATGATAATAATGTAAAAGCTCAAATGGTTCTTGAGATAAATGAAAATCATCCTATAACTGATAAAATAAAAAAATTATTTGAAAATGATAAAGAAACTTTAAAAGATTATACAAAAATTTTGTATTCTCAAGCTAAATTAATAGAAGGACTTAATATAGAAAATCCAACTGAAATAAGTAACTTGATTTGTGATATGTTATCTAAGTAATTATCTGTAACTCACATTTGCAGAAGATGCAAACGGGTTTACAATAGCCTAAAGGCTATTGCATAATTATCCGTAATTCACTTGGTTCAAACGGCTAATTTAAAAGACCTAAAACATTGACTAAAATGTTCTAGGTCTTAAAACATATCTTCCATAAAATCCTCCTAACTACTTGATTTTCAAGAAACTCCAAAATTCAAATTTGACTAGTACCTTGACTCCTTCGTTTCTCAAATAGAAGATATCGGCTGTAGTAAGTATCTATCCTTACTTCCAACTCTATATATATTATAACATACTTTTTTACGTTTGTAAAATTGGACAAAAAGTCTAGATTTTACAAGGGTTTTGAGTGCCTATATAATCGTTGCAAATTTGCAAAATTTCTTCAAGTTGTGTATGTATTTGTTTACTTTTAAATTGAATATATAGTCGTTTAGTAAATAAATCTAGATATTTATTTCGAGATATTATTTCTAGAGAAGTAGGAAAATTAAAATTAAAAATGTATCCATAGAAAATTAATATTTGATCTGCATTATTTTGTATTTTTGAATAATAGATATATTTTATAGTTTTTAAATCTTCAATTAGATTTTCATTTATTTTAGCTATATCAAAGTCTTCATACCAAAAAATTCCTTTAAGATCTGTTTCTGGAAGAGTGATAGTTTTTAAAATATCTATTTTATCAGCATCTCTAATTATTTGAGAAAAAAGAATAGATTTTTTATCTAATCCATCTTCAATATGTGCACGATTATGGTTAATTACAGCTGTTTTTATGATTTCATCATATTTATTATTTGGAATAAATTTTCTAATAAGATTATTTTCAAAAAGAACTTTTATACTCATTTCTCCATGGTTAATTCCGACTGTCTTTGTCACTAAAAGTGTGAGCGATTCTAGCTTGTTCAAACCTTCCTAAATCATGAAAATATCCAATTGCTTGAGCAAGTAGGATATCTTCTTTAGACAAATTAAGATTAGTTGCTATAATCCTGCAGTTTTCTGCTGTACGACTAATATGTGCAATTTTTATTGCAATATGACTGTCATTTGGATTAAAGCCAGAAACATAATTCTTAAATTCTTTTTTTATATTATTAATATCTATCATAAATTTTCTTCCTTTGAATTTCATTTTTAAAAATCATATAATCTTTCTATATCTATATTATATAATAGTTTAGAATCTGGTATTGTTATACTACTTATTTCATTTTGTATTAATTTAGAATATTCTTTAATACAAGTTTTATAAGCTTCTGTACTTTTTATATGTTTTACTCCTAAATCATCTGGAGTGATATTTAATCCTTGTGATTTAAGGTAATTAAGAATACCTTTAATATCATAATATTCAAAAGATGCCATTATTTCATCAGGTAATACAAAATCTGGAATTAAATATTCAAATTCTCTAAGGCCAAAAGGGCTTTTTATTCTATAAGCATCTTTTTCAGGTACTTTAACTACATAAATCTTTCCAGGTTCTGTATCTTCTTTTATAGCCCAAACACCAGCCATTAGTGGATTTGTACTAGTAGATATAAAAGACGAACGTCCAATATCATTTTGTAAAATAGCTAATTTATCAGCTGTAAAATATGAATCATATTCACACAATTCATTAATTGTCATTTTTTTAGAACTATAAGGGAATGAATAAAATCCAGTTCTTTGTCCAGAAGTTGTTCCTCTTAATAAATATATGTATTCATCTTTACAAAAATTATTATTATGTGGTAAAAGTTTTATTTCATTAAATTTTAAATTAGTACTTCTATTAGTAGAGTATCCGAGATTTATGTAAAAAGTTTTTTACATCTTCACACATCTGATTTTTATCATCAACACATATACAAGTTTCTCTTCTAGAAAATAGAGATTTTCCAGTAATATTACTCTTTTTAATACCATTAACCTTTGTAGTACTAGTTCCTGTTGATACAGGTTTAGCTGAAAATCTTTTTTCAAAATTATTATATTCTATTAAATGTTTTTTGGCAACTTCAACTAATTGTTTAGAAACTTCAAATTCTAATCTTGAAGTATCTAAGTCATTAATTCTAACTCTTTCTAGTTTGTCTGCATCTTTAAAGATAAAAAGCATTTTCTTATAATATTCTCTTTTTTCTTCATCTTCTATTTGTAACAAAGTTTCAAGATTTTCTTTTTTTGATTTACAATGATTTACTGCTATAAATTTTATTAAATCTTGTTCATCTTTAGAAAAAGAGTTTAATTCTGTTGTTATTTTATTTAATGCTTTTTCTCCATGTTTAGAGTCTTCCCAATCGTGAGTTCTACCAATATCGTGAATAAGGGTAGAAGCAAGTAAAATTTCTATGTCTCGTTTAGATAAGTTTAGTTCAGTTCCAATTGCTGTTACTAAAAACATATCACGTTTTGTATGTGCTAAATTATGATCTAGTAAATTTGAACTAGATATAAATAAATATTCTTGTTTTTTTATGTCATTTAATGCTTTTAACAAAATAGATATTGTATTTTTTGTTTGCATTTTTGAAATTATGTCTTCATAATTTAAAGATTTTTTTATTTTTTTAGAAATTTGCTTATTTGGAATTTTAGAAATTTCTCTATCAAAATTAATATGATAATTATTTGAAATTAAAAGATTATAAGCTAAATTTTCTAATTGTAAATTTTTATTTGATATAGAGTTTACACCAGATACAATGGTTACTGTAGATAAAAATTTATTTTGCATCCATTCTTTTTTAATTCCTAAATCATCTATTGAAAGTTGTAAACCAATTTTATCAGTTAAGAATCTGTATAATTCTTGGAAATCATTTATATCAAAAGAGCCAATTATTTCATTTGGTAAAACAAAATCTGGTATTAAATATTCTACTTCATCACTTAGATTAAGAGGCAAAATATCAGAACCTATTTTTAATGTTGCTGATATTGGTATTTGATAAACATCTTGTATTGGAATTTTTATTAAATATATATTTCCAATATCTCCATTACTGTAATATTTATCTGCGTAAATTGCTGCTGTAAGTACATCTGTTGTTGTTGAGATAAATGATGATTTTCCAATTAGATTTTGAACTACTGCTAAAATTTCTGGTGTCAAATGTTTATTTTTTTCAGAAAATTGTAAAGTAGTTAAACCTTTTTGAGAATATAAATAAGAGAAGAACCCTGTTTCTTGTTTTGCTCTAGTTCCTCTTAATAAATACATATAACCATCTTTACAAAATGCATTTTGGGGAGCATTTTGAAAAATAGAGGTATTAGGTAATTTTTCTCTTTTAGTTGAAAAGTTATTTTTTTCCAAGAATTCTAAAACTTCATTTGGTGAAGCATTACATATCTTTTTTCTTGAAAATAAATTTTCTGGTGTTATCATAAAATCCTCCTATTTTATAAATATAACATCTAGATTATACCAGAAAAGTAAAATTATGTCAACTAATATGGCTTATATGTGCGTAAATTGAGTTTTTTAAAATTTTGATATTGATTTTAGTAAACAAAGATGTTATAATGTTATTTATGTTAACTTGGAAAAATATAGAAATTAATAGGAGCTAAAAATGAGAATAAAAGATTTTTATACTACATTAAATTATGCAATAAATGAGTTTAATAGAACAGAAATGAGTAAAGATAAATCAATGTCAAAACTTAGGTATTTAGATGAAAATATTCAAATGGCAAGTGAATATATTCAAAGACTATATAAAAAATCCAAATTTGCTGATAAAGAAATATCAAAGGGAGAATTGTCAGAATTAATAATAGATGATTATGGAAATATTATTGATGAAATCTATTTAAATTATAGTGTCTATGGTAGTTTAATGAAATATTTAGCAGCTAAGTATTTAAGTCAGCATCTTTCTGATATACCAATTTTATTACAAGAAGCAAAAGAAAAAGGAATTGAATTTGATGAAAATCAGCTTTATATGGATGATTTTCATAATAATTTGTTATATGTATGTTTAGATTTAGAGAATAATTATAATACATATATTAATAATTTAGAAAAATTTAATTCTGAATTTATAGATTTAATGAGAAAGTTTGTAGAAAATTATGGGCCTAAAGAAGGTTATATAAGACTTTGTCAAAGATATAATAATACAAAAATTTATAGTGTATCAGATAAAACTAAAATTATGAGAACGGCATATATTGTAATGTTTGGTTTAACTGGATTACAAACAGATAATCTTTCGAAAGAAGATAAAGCTTTAAAGTTTAAAAATAATTCACAAGCTAAAGATTACATTTTTTCATATACAGAAAGCCTAAGTGATGATTGCAAAGAAATGATTACAAATGTATTATTAGTAATACTTAATAGATTAAATGAATTTGGATATTTGTCAGATGCAGCTGAAAATTATAAAAAAAGGCTTCAAAGAATAGGTCTTCCAGGATTAAAATATGTTTTTAAAGAAGAAGAAACTGTAAATAATCCATCAATAGAATCAATAGTAAGATATGAAAACTTTATTAATTTGGAATTACAAGATTTAGTAAGAATGATTTCATTTTATAATAATAAGCTTGCTAAAGTATTAGATAATTATTCATTGGCATTATTTTTTATGGAAAGTATAGAAAGTACATATGATATTTTAAAAGGAAAGACTATATCTACTTCTTCATTTGATAAAGATGATTTAGAAAATTTATATTTAAAGAAAGTTGTTTTAAATAATACTTTAAAAATATTTTTTGAAGAAACACAAAGAGATATTGATAAAAATCCAAATAAATATGAAGTTAGTAGTATTGAATTAACAAATCAAACACAAAGTAATATGTTGTCAGTTGCTACAGAAGTATCTTTGGAAAATTTTTTAAAATCTGTAAGAGAAAAATGGAGAAATGAATATGAAAAATATTTTAATAAATGTTTGCGAAAATTTAACAATAAATTAGAAGATAATATTTTATTAGAAAATTTATTCTATAATGGAATTTTTGCATTATATGCGTATAAAACATTAGGAATAAAAAGTGAATTTGCATGTATGATGAAATTATTTGGACCAGAAGAAAGCAATAATTACGGAATTATATTAGAATATAATAGAGATGGAAAACATATACCTATAAATTCTGAAAAATATATATTAATTGCTTCAGATGGAAGAACTGCAACTAATAGATTACATGTACCAAGAATACCATTTGAAGAATTTTGTAAATCAATAAATGGTAATAGTTTGATTAGAGTTTATGAAGGGGCAGAAGATTTTAAATATATTGATTATGATATTACAAATCAATTGTTACTTCCATATACTAAAGCACAAATTAAATACTTGCGTGATGTAAAAAGTGGAAAATTAAAAAAATCAAATTTAACAGAAGATTCTGTAACTCCATTAAATGAGGCTTTTATTGATCATACTTTGTATTCTATGGGAGAAAGTGAAATATTATTAAGGCATTCTAGAAAAGAAGTAAGTTTTAATAAAAAAGGTAAACCAGTTACTAAATATTATCCAAGAGTAAGGTATTTGGATTTTGAGACAGACAAATTATATGAATTAATAAATGGAGAACTAGTAGAAATAGAAACATCAATAGAGAGGAGCAAAGATGATGAATAATATAGTATTTAAGGAGAATTTAAAAAATAAAAAATATTATACATGTATATTGAATTTAAGAGAGGAATTAATAAATATTTTAGTAACTAAAATTCAGGAAAAAGATAATACTTTTTATTTTACAACTACAAGTGATTTATTTTATAAATCTAAAGGACTATTAATGCAAAAAGAAATAAAAATAGCTTATCAATTATATTTGTATGATATTATGGATGAAAGAGAAGAATTTGTTTTAGAAAACATGATGGAGATGTATAAGAGTTTAAATTAATTTGACTTTAAGCAAAAATTTATATATAATACTTCCATACAAAAGGAGGTATTTTTTAAATGAATTTTATAGAAGGTGTAAAAGAAAGAGCAAGAAAAGATATAAAAACAATAGTGCTTCCAGAAGCGAGTGATATTAGAACTATTAAAGCTACTGAAATTGCAATTAAAGAAAAATATGCAAAAATAATACTATTAGGTAATGAAGAAAATATAAAAAATATGGCTAATGAGAATAATATAGACATTTCAGGTGCTAAAATTATAAATCCTAAAACATCAGAAAAAAGGGAAAAATATATAAATAAATTATTTGAATTAAGACAATCTAAAGGAATGACTATTGAAAAAGCTAGTGAGCTTATTTGTGATGAGGTTTATTTTGGAATGATGATGGTTAAAGAAGCAGATGCTGATGGATTGGTTTCAGGAGCAATTCATTCAACATCAGATACTTTAAGACCAGCACTTCAAATTTTAAAAACAGCTCCACGGAACTAAGCTTGTCTCAGCTTTTTTTATTATGGTTGTACCAGATTGTGAATATGGAGAAGATGGTGTTTTTGTTTTTGGGGATTGTGGTTTAAATGAAAATCCAACAGCAGAAGAATTATCTGAAATAGCAAAATCTTCTAGTGAAAGTTTTGAAAAATTAGTTGGAAAAAATGCTAGAATTGGAATGCTTTCATATTCAACTTATGGAAGTGCAAAATCAGAATTAACTGAGAAAGTTATAAATGCTACAAAATTAGTAAAAGAAAAATACCCAAAACTAGAAGTTGATGGTGAGTTACAATTAGATAGTGCAATAATTCCAGAAGTAGCTAAAAATAAAGCTCCTGGAAGTAATGTTGCAGGTAAATGTAATACTTTGATTTTTCCAGATTTAAATTCAGGTAATATTGGATATAAATTAACTCAAAGACTTGGAAAAGCAGAGGCATATGGTCCATTATGTCAAGGTATTGCAAGACCTGTAAATGATTTATCAAGAGGTTGTTCATTTGCAGATATTGCTGGAGTTATAGCAATAACAGCAGTTCAAGCTCAATAAAAATAAAGAAAGGTAAATAAAAATATGAAAATTTTAGTTGTAAATTGTGGAAGTTCATCTTTAAAATATCAATTAATAGATATGAGTGATGAAAAAGTTTTAGCTAAAGGAAATTTTGAAAGAATAGGAGAAAATGAAGCCTTTTTAACACATAAAGTAGGAGGAGAAAAATATGTTATAAATTCTCCTGTAAAAAATCATGAAGAAGCTTTAAGAATAATATTAAAGCAATTAGTTCATGAAGAATATGGTGTAATAAAAAGTTTATCTGAAATAGATGCAGTTCGGACATAGAACTGTTCATGGTGGGGAATTGTTTAATAAATCAGTTAAAATAGATGAAGATGTTATTGAAAAGATTGAAGCTTGTGCATCATTAGCACCACTTCATAATCCAGCAGGAATTTTAGGAATAAGAGCTTGTCAAAAAGAAATGCCAGATATACCAATGGTAGCTACATTTGATACAGCATTTCATCAAACAATGCCTAAAGAAAATTATTTATATCCAATTCCTTATGAATATTATCAAAAATATAGAATAAGAAAATATGGATTTCATGGTACATCTCATCAATATGTATCTAAAATTGCAGCAAAACTTATGAATAAAAACATAGAAGATTTAAAAATTGTTACTTGCCATTTGGGTCAAGGAGCGTCAATTTGTGCGGTAGATGGACGGAAAATCTATAGATACTTCAATGGGACTTTCTCCACTTGGTGGAATTGCAATGGTTACACGTTCAGGAGATTTAGATCCATCAGTAGTTACAGATATTATGGAAAGAGAAAGTTTAACAGCAAAAGAAATAAATGCATTATTAAATAAAAAATCAGGTTTATATGGAATTACAGGACTAAATCCGGACTTTAGAGAGATTGAACTTGCATCATATGAGGAAGATAAACCAAAAGCTAAAATTGCAATAGATTTATTTACAAAAACAATTGCGCAATTTGTAGCTAAATATGGAGTATCTTTAAAAGGAATAGATTGTATTGTATTTACAGGAGGAATAGGAGAAAATCAAATAAATATTAGAAAGAAGATTTGTGAAAATTTAGAATGGATGGGTGTTAAATTAGATTTAGATAAAAACAATGTAAAAGGTGAAGAAAAAGAAATTTCTATTTCTGATTCAAAAATAAAAGTATTTGTTATTCCAACAGATGAAGAAATGGTAATTGCACGTGATACAAAGGCAATTGTGGAACAAATTAAATAATAAGGAAAGGTACGTTTGTGCCTTTTTTTAATATAAAAAGGAGGATTTTTATGAAAGTATTAGTTGTAAATTGTGGGAGTTCATCTTTAAAATGTCAATTAATTGATATGGAGAAAAATGAAAGAATTATGAAAGGACATTATGATAGAATAGGAGGTTCAAGGTCATCTCTTCGTTTTAATGTTAGAGGAAATAAAACTGTTATAGAACATCCAGCAAGAGGATTTGAAGAGGCTATATCTGAGGTACTGGATTTACTTATGAGTGATGAGTATAAAGTTATAAAAAGTTTAGATGAAATAGGAGCAGTAGGACATAGAATAGTTCATGGAGGAGAGAAATTTAAAAATTCTGTAATAATAGATGATGAAGTTATAGAAGCAATTGAAGAATGTGTAACTTTAGCTCCAATACATAATCCAGCAGGATTAGCTGGTATAAATGCCTGTAAAAAATTATTACCCAATACACCAATGGTAGCTGTATTTGATACATCATTTCATCAAACAATTCCAGAAGAAGCATATATTTATCAATTGCCATATAAATATTATGAAGACTATAGAATAAGAAAATATGGATTTCATGGAATATCTCATAGATATGTTTCAGAGAGAATTTCAGAAATTTTAGGAAAAAAAGAATTAAAAATAATAAATTGTCATTTAGGGCAAGGAGCTTCTTTATGTGCAATAAATTCAGGAGTATCTTTAGATACTACAATGGGATTAACGCCACTTGCAGGAGTTCCGATGGGTACTAGATGTGGAGATGTTGACCCATCAATAATTCCAATGGTTATGAAATTATATGATATAAAACCAGATGAAATGCTTAGAATAATGAATAAAGAGTCAGGAGCTTGGGGAGTTTCAGGAGTTTCTACAGATTTTAGAGATATTGAAAGAGAAGCACTAGCAGGGGATAAAAGATCAATTTTAGCATTAGAAAGTAGAGCATATATGATAGCTCAATATATTGCAAAATTTATCGTTACATTAGGTGGAATAGATGTAATAACTTTTGCAGGTGGTATTGGAGAAAATGGTTTTGAAGAAAGAGAGAGAATTTGTAAGTATTTAACTTGTTTTGGAATTGAAATAGATAAAGAAAAAAATAAAATAAGAGGAGAAGAGGCCAAAATCTCATCAGAAAATTCAAAAGTTCTACTATATATTGTTCCAACAAATGAAGAATTAGTTATTGCACAAGATACATATGAGCTTACTAAATAATAAAAGAAGGAAAATTTCTTTCAAAGAAACTTTCCTTTTTAATTTAATTCAAGTTCTTCTAAGTTTCTTGGATTATATCTATCATATGTTCCAATTATTTTTAAAGAATCTTTATCTAGATTATCTATAAAATCTTTCATTTGCTTTGGAGATTGTTCTATATAAGTTTTATCATCATTAGAATACAAATAATAAATATTATTACTAGTATTATTTGTAGGAGCTATTTTTAATATTGATATTATATTTGACAAATCATCATTTACAGTTGCTACATATGAATAAATTCTTGAAGCTTCTTCAGGAGATAAGAGTTTATTACTAAAAAATATATAATGACGTATATTTTCTAAATATTGCATAGTAGCAGTATAATCGGTTAGTTTATTTATGTTTTTAAATATATAATCTAATTTATATTTTAATATTTCTTCTTTTGGAACATCTTGATTATGTAAAACATATTTTCTAAAAGATTCTGGATTTTCCATATCTTTTTTTAATAGATTTATTACATCATCTGTATAAATTCCACTTTTATTTTTAGGAGAGAATTGTGGAATAAAAAAGCTGTATCCTAATTTTTTATCAAATTGTTCAATATCTTCTCTTGTTAGATAATAAATTTTACCATAATAATCTTCTAGAGTATCTAAATATGGTTTATTAAGTATTGGAATAGGTTCACTATTTAAGTCAAAACAAAAATGTATTGTTCTTTTTGAAGTTTTTATTCTAGATAAATCAGATATTAAGTTTACTATATAATTTTTTCCATTTATTTTTAATATTACATCAATATGTGAAAGCGGATTTACTGGGAATTTTTTTACTAAATCTGCTGATATATTAATTCTTTTATCTTTTAGTATACTAACATATAATTCTGAAATTGATTTACAAATTCCATAATATTTATCATCTATAATATCACTATAATGAAATGCTTTTCCTTGTTTATCAGTAAATACAAACTTGGGATTTTCACTTATAATTTTACCAAGCTCTAAGTATATATAATAAGCTTTTTCTAATTCAGAAATATTTTCAGGAATATTTTCTATAATACTATTAATTTTAGAACTACTTATTAAATCATCATAAAGATTTTCAGGGAAGTCTAATAATAGTTTGCGTTTTTCTTTAAAATCAACTATAAATTTTTTAAAATAATTTATTATTTTCATATTATACCTCTAAAATTTATAATAACATAAAGTGAATTTTTAATCAAATTTAATTTTGGAATGTATGTAGAAAATTGTATTGACAAACTCTTTGGAAATAGATATTATATGAAATATTAAAGGTTTAAATTAATAAAAAGGAGACAAAATATGAAAATATTAGTACTTAATTGTGGAAGTAGTTCACTTAAGTTTCAGTTAATAGATATGGACAATGAAGAAAGGTTAGCTAAAGGAAATTTTGAAAGAATTGGAGGTATGAAAACTACTTTAAAGTTAAATATAAGAGGAGAAAAAACTGAAATATTGCATATAGCTAGAGATTATGATGAAGCTATAGATTTTGTTTTGGAAGTTTTATTAAATCCAGAATATAAATTAATTAATAGTTTAGATGAAATTAGTGGAGTAGGACATAGAATAGTTCATGGTGGAGAAATGTTTAGTTCATCTGTTATAATAAATGATGAGGTAGTTTCAGAAATAGAGAAATGTATAGCATTGGCACCACTTCATAATCCTGCTGGAGTAGCAGGGATAAAAGCAGCTATGAAAGCACTTCCAGACAAACCTATGGTAGCCGTATTTGATACAGCATTTCATCAAACAATGCCACCTAAAGCTTATGTTTATCAAATTCCATATAGATATTATACAAGCTATAAAATACGTAAATATGGATTTCATGGAACTTCACATAGATATGTAGCAAATAGAGTAGCACAAATTATGGAAAAAGATATTAAAGATTTAAAAATTATAAATTGTCATTTAGGTCAAGGTTCATCTATATGTGCTATAGATAGGCGGAAATTCTATTGATACAAGTATGGGATTGACACCTCTTAGTGGTATTCCAATGGCTACAAGAAGTGGAGATATTGATCCTGCTATAATTCCATATATTATGAAATTAGATAATTTAGGTCCAGAAGATATAGAAGAAATACTTAATAAGCAATCAGGAGCTTGGGGTGTATCAGGTGTTTCATCAGATTATAGAGATATAGAAGATGGTTTTAAAATGAATGATCAAAGATCAATTTTAGCATTAGAGAGTCAAGCTTATAAAATTGTAGGATTTATAGGACAGTATGTAATTGCATTAGGAGGAGTAGATGTGATTACATTTACAGGTCGGAGTTGGAGAAAATGGTTTTGAAACAAGAGAAAGAATTTGTGATTATTTAGGGGTTATTGGCGTAGAATTAGATAAAGAAGTTAATAAGCAAAAAGGAAAAGAAATAAAAATTTCTACTAATAATTCAAAAGTAGATGTTTATGTAGTTCCAACAAATGAAGAACTTATGATAGCAAGAGATACTAAGAATATTATTGAGGGGAAGATTTAAATAAATGGCATTTGATGGATTTGTAACAAAAGCAGTTATAAATGAATTAAATAAGGTTTTGATTGGAGCAAAAGTAAATAGAGTGTTGCAACCAACCAAAAATGAGATTGTTTTTGAAACTTATAATAATGGAGAAAGATATTTTTTGCAAATATCTACAGTTGCTGACTTATGTAGAATATCGCTTACTAAAAATTTAAAACCAAACCCTCAAAATGCATATAATTTTTGCATGTTGTTAAGAAAGCATTTAGTAGGGAGTAGAATTACTGAAATTAGTAATTATGATTTAGAACGTACTGCTCAAATTAAATTTGAAGGATATAATGAATTAAATGATTTAGTAAAAAAGAGATTATATGTTGAGATAATGAGTAGACAAAGTAATATAATTCTGACAAATGAAAACAATATAATTATAGATAGTTTAAGACACTTTGATGGAAATCTAAGAGAACTTTTACCAGCACATCCTTTTAAGTTTACACCAATTCTGAAAAAAAGTTTTATAGAGCTTGAAAATTTTGATGAATTTTTGGAATTAGTTTATGAAAATGGAGAAGAAAAGATTTCTCAAAAGTTACCAGAAATATTTATAGGATTTAGTAAAACATTAGTATTGGAAGCAATTAAAATTGTAGAGATAGATGATGAAACATATAATGAATATGATTTAGAAAGATTATATAATTATTTTAAAGAATTAATAAAAAAGTTGGATGAAAATAAAGTTCCTTGTGTTCAAACAGATAAAGATTTTACTTTAATTTTAAAGGAAAAGAAGGAAAAATTACAAATAAATAATTTTATAGATGAATATTATTTCTTAAAAGAGCAAAAAAATATATTTAATAATAGTAAAAATAATTTACTTAAAATAATTAGTGCAAGTTTAAAAAAAGTTTATAAAAAACTTGAAAACATAAATCAAAAGCTTAAAGAATGTGAAGATATGGAGAAGTATAAATTATATGGTGAGTTGTTAACAGCTAATTTATATAATATTAATAGTAATCAAAATTTATCAGAAATAGAAGTTTTTAATTATTATGAAAATAAAAATATAATTATAAAATTGGATTCAAAAGTAAATGTTAGTAAAAATATAGAGAAATTTTTTAAAAAATATAATAAATTAAAAAATACATTAAGTATTGTATCAGATCAAAAAAGACAAGCTGTAAGAGAGATAGATTATATTGAAAGTATTATATTTTCTTTAGATAATAGCAAAACGATGCAAGATATAGATGAAATTTATGAGGAAGTTTCAGAAAATTTTGTTACTAAAAAAGAAATTAATTTGAAAAAACAAAAAAATGTTAAAAAGAAAGATAGAGAAATAAAAATAGAACCTATAAATGTAATGGGATTTAATGTATATATTGGAAAAAATAATATTCAAAATGAATTTTTAACATTAAAATTTGCATCCAAAGAAGATATATGGTTTCATACACAAAAAATACATGGAAGCCATGTAATACTTAAAACAGAAGGAATAGAAGAAGTTCCAAATGAAGTATTATATGAATGTGCAAAACTTGCTATGCAAAATAGTAAAGCAAAAAATTCTTCTAATGTTCCAGTAGATTTTTGCAAAGTGAAGTTTATAAAACGTTCAGCTTCTGGTAAAACTGGTATGGTAAATTATACTAACTATAATACAATATTTGTTAAGTAATTTTTTGTCAGCATATAAAATTTAAAATTATGAATAATAAGAAATAGGATGTAAAAGTACATTCTATTTTGTATTAATAGGAGGAAAAAATGACAAAGAAAGTTTTATATGCAATTTTTATTAGTATTGCTATATTATTTTGTAGTACAATATGTTTTGCAACAAATGAAGATGTAAAAGCTACTGATTTAGGTAATGAGGTAACAACATCTATTAAAAATACTGCAAGATCTGTAGATAATTTAGTAGAAACAAATGTAACAGAAGATAACAAAAATGCAGGAGATAGTATAAAAAATGGAGTAGAAGGAATTGGAAATGATATAAAAGAAGGTGTAGAAGATTTAGGAAATGATATAAAAGATGGAGCAAGAGCTATAACAGATGAAGGAGAAAATGGAAATAATGCTAACAATACAGCAGTTTCAGGAACAACAGGGAACTTTGCTGCTTCAGATAGTGTAAATGATAATGAAAATGCTGGAATGAATACATCTACATGGATGTGGATAATAGTTGCGGTAGTGGCGATAATAATTATAGCAGCAGTATGGTATTACGCAGTTCAAAAATAACAAAAAATACACTAATATTAAATATATAAATTTAGTATTAGTGTATTTTTCTACTTAATATTTTTTTATTCTTTTAAACGTATAAGAATTGCTATTGCAAGTAAAATAATAACAATACCAATTGCAATTAAAATTACATTTAAGATATTATTTAAACCTAAGTTTGCTTCAGGTATAGTGTTTAAAGTACGAATAGAAGGTTCTCTAGTTTGAGTATTTGAAGAATTTCTAGAGGTATTTGTTTCAGTTGTGTTAGAAGAAGTTGAATGTACATCTTCTGGATGAGTTTCTTCGTTTGTTTCATTACTTGTATTATTACTTTCATTATTAGTTGTATTTTGTGTAGAGTTATTTTCTGGTTCATTTGTTGCAAAAGTTTTTAAATTTAATGAAAATAAAGATATTATTAATATTAAAGTTATTATTTTAAAAATATGTTTTTGCATTTTTTCCTCCTAAAAGTATAAAATATATTTTATATATTATATATAAATTCAAAAAAAGTCAATAAAAAAATAACACCTGCCCACAAAGGAACAGGTGTGTTCCTTGTGAGCAGGTACAAGAAAGATCGTTATATTATTTTTGTCTGTAAAGTTGGTGGATCTTCTGATCTAAATAAGATTGATTTTGAACCAAAGAATCCAGAGCGGTCTTTAAAGGAATATTTTCCATCTTCAAGTTTGAATATATCAAATCCAGGTATTTTTATACGTGAAAAATCTACATCCATTTTTTCGATAGTTTCATGCTTTTGCTCTTGTCCTTCTTTGTATTCGAAATGAGAAGCAGCACCATGTTCTGCATAGGTATCCATTGTAGATGTCCTATTTTGTATTTCTAGATACCTGCCAGTTGAAGGGTCATAAAAGACAAAATGAATTGACTGATAGCCATTTTCTTTTGGGTAGGCTACATAGTCTTTTGCATGCTCTTTAATGTAATCAGGTAAAAAACTTTGTTTTGGAAGTTCAACATCAGGATGCTCCTCAGGGTTAAACACTTCTATTTCAAAGGTTAATTCACATGGAGTAAATCCTTTTACTGTAAAAAAGTTATAAATACTAGTTGCGACTTCATATAACGTTTTTAAAGAAGCATTTTTTGTAATTACCCTAAGTCCCGTGATATCCTTAATAGTATCAAGAGATTTATTTTCATTCTGTGTATATAGGACTTTATTCCAGAAGCTATTGAATCCCTTGAACCTTCCACAAAGGTCAAAACTAAGATCAGGGAAATTACGTTTAAGAGTATCTACAACTCCATTAGATTGTGTAAGTATAATGTTTTTATACTGTAAGTCAAGCAATGTGTCGATATACTCTTTCAGTTTCCTACGTTGAGCTTGTTTTTTGTTGTCTGAGACAGCAGTAGTTAAATCTTTCCGCATATCTTCAGCCAACTGTAGAACATTTGAATATTCCCTATAAATATAGGGTTCTAGTTTCTTTGAAACTACTGGCATAATCTAACCTCTTTCTTTTTTATTTGGTACTTTCCAGTACACTTAAAATAAATTATACCATATTAATGAAAAATAGTAAAGTAAATGCAAATTTACTAAAGTTTTGAAATGTATTGATATAAAATAATTTAAATGATAAAATTCAAATATAATAATGGAGAAAATGGAGGAAAAGTATGGGAAAGAAATTTATAAGAATTTTGTTAGGTATTTTAGTTTTAGTATTAATTGTATTTTCTGTACTTTATATACTTGACCATAGTAAGATGAAAAGTGGAGAAGAAGTGGTATTTAGCACTTGGGGAAAGAAATATGCCCCTAAAGAAAAATTAGTACCAGAAGATAAAAATAATCCAAAATTAAATAATGATTTTAATATAGTATTATCTTTAAAAGATAAAGTTTCTAATAATTCAGCCTGTTGAGGGACTTTTAACTTGATTTGGAATGATTTAAAAAATGATTTAGCAAAACAAGATATAGTTTTTTTATCTCAACTGGATGTTGTGAAAAATTTAAATAATGGAACATTTTCAGTAAATGATATGTCAGAAGAAGCATATTATAAAGTATATGGATATCCATCATTAAAATTAAAAGAAAAAATTGAAAATGAGATAAAAGATAAGTTCAATGAAAAGAGTGATGTATTAGATGATTTTGCTGTGAAATTGTTAACTAAAAGTGATGATGAAGTAATTATATCTAAAGGAATAAAACAAGAAAGTTTTGGAGATGTATATGATGAAATATTAGAAAATAGTGAGAATTATGATGGAGATAGTAAATTTAATGATATTGATAGTTTAAAAATTCCAAATATAAAATTTAAATTAAAAGAAAGTTTTGAAGAATTAGAAAATAAAAAGTGAAGCAGGAATGATGGTAAATGATGTAGCTGCTATTATTCCAAAAGAAGAAAAAAGAGAATTCTTAGTAGATGATACATTTACAATATTTTTAAAGGAAAATGATAAAGATTTACCATATTTTGCAGCACAAATAGATGATATAGCTACAGTTCAAGATATATAAGAGGGGATAATGTATGAATGAAAAAATTCCAGAATTTTTAAAAGAAATGTTATTAAATCAATATGGAGAAGAAATTTTAAATCAAATTATAAATGGGTATGTTAATAGACCAGTAACTTTAAGAATAAATACTATTAAAACAAATAAAGATTATGTGAAAAATAAATTAATAGAATTAGGAATAAATTTTAAAGAAGTTATATGGAATGAAGATGCACTTATTATTGAGAATGCAAATGAAGTTGACTTAAAAAAATTAGATATGTATAAAAATGGAGAAATATATTTGCAAAGTTTATCTTCAATGCTTCCAGTTATTGTATTAAATCCAAAAAAAGATGAGAATATATTAGATATGGCAGCAGCACCAGGTGGAAAAACAACACAAATAGCAGCTCTTTGTGATAATAATGCGATGATTACAGCTTGTGAAAAAAATAAAATAAGAAGTGAAAGATTAAAATATAATTTAAAGAGACAAGGTGTAGGTTGTGTAAATGTTTTAGTGGAGGATGCTAGAAAACTTAGTGAATATTTTTCTTTTGATAAAATATTATTAGATGCACCTTGTAGTGGAAGTGGTACTGAAAATATTAATGAAAAGCAATTTACAAAAGAACTTATTGAAAGATCTCAAAAAACACAAATAGAACTTCTAAAAAAGGCAATTCAAATATTGAAACCTGGAAAAGAAATGGTGTATTCTACTTGTTCAATACTAGGAGAAGAAAATGAAGAAGTAATAAAAAAGTTTTTAAATGAAGTAGAGGTTGTTCCTATTGATAAAAATATATTTGAAAATATATCATTATTACCAACAAAAATAGAAGGTACAATTTGTATAGCTCCAAGTGATTTATATGAAGGATTTTTTGTAGCTAAACTTAAGAAAAAATAATAAAGTTTAAATTTTTTTAAAATACTTGCTTTTTATGAAAACTGTGATATAATATAAAAGCTATTATGAGGAAAAGTTTAGGAAAATAGCATATCATAAAATGGAGGATGATTTTATAATGAGCGTAAAAGTAGAAAAAACTGAAAATAAAAGTGAGGTTAAATTAGAATTTACTGTTGAATCTAAAGTATTTGAAGAAGCTATAAAAAAAGTATTTAATAAAAATGCAAGATATTTTTCAATACCAGGATTTAGAAAAGGTAAAGCACCAATGAATATAGTAGAAAAGTTCTATGGTTCAGAAATATTTTATGAAGATGCTTTTAATGATTTGTTTGTAAGTGTATATGAAGAAGCTATAAAGGAAAATGATATAGAAGCTGTTACTAGACCAGATGTAGATATTTCTCAAATGGAAAAAGGTAAAGAATTAAAGTTTACAGTAATAGTTGGTATAAAACCAGAAGTTAAACTTGGAAAATATAAAGGTATAGAAGTAGAAAAAACTGAACATAAAGTTACAAAAAAAGATATTGATGAAGAACTTACTAAAATGCAAGAAAAAAATTCAAGACTAGTTTCAGTAGATAATAGAGCCGTTAAATCAGGTGATACAACAATTATAGATTTTGAAGGATTTGTTAATGATGTAGCTTTTGATGGTGGGAAGGCAGAAAACCATGAATTAGTTATTGGAAGTAATACATTTATTCCAGGATTTGAAGATCAAATAATTGGAATGAAAATAGATGAGAAAAAAGATGTTAATGTTAAATTTCCAGAAGAATATTTTTCTAAAGATTTGGCTGGAAAAGATGCAGTATTTAAAGTAACATTACATGAAATTAAAGAAAAAGAATTACCAAAATTAGATGATGAATTTGCTAAAGATGTTAGTGAATTTGATACAATTGATGAATTAAAATCTGATATTAAATCTAAAAAAGAGGAAGAAGCCAAAAATAAAACTAAAACAGAATTAGAAGAAGCAGCAGTAGAAAAAGCTTGTGAAGTTTCAGAAGTAGAAATTTCAGAAGGAATGATAGAAGTAGAATTAGACAATATGCTTCAGGATATGGATAGAAGACTTAGTTATCAAGGACTAAAAATGGAACAATATTTAAAAATGATTGGAAAAACAACAGAAGATTTTAGAAAAGAAAATAAAGAGTCAGCTGAAAAGTCAATTAAAATTAGATTAGTTTTAGAGGCTGTATATAATGATGCTAAATTAGAAGTAACAGATGAAGATGTACAAGTTAAAATTGAAGAACTTGCTAAAGCTTATGGAAGAAAAGAAGAAGAATTAAAAAATAATGAAGAATTATTAGAAAATATAAAAACAGGAATAAAAACAGAAAAAGCTGTTACATATTTAGTTGATAATGCTAAAGTTGTTGCTAAAAAGTCAGATAATAAACAAGAAAAAGAAACAAAATAATATATAAAAAACTGTAACAGATGTTGCAGTTTTTTATATATAAGGAGAAAGAAAATATGTTAACAATTAATATTATATGTGTTGGAAAGATAAAAGAATCATACTTAAAAGATGCTGTAAATGAATATTCTAAAAGATTATCAAAGTATTGTAAACTTAATATTTATGAAGTATCAGATGAAAAAGTTCCAGATAAATTAAGTGATGTAATTATAGAGAATATAAAATCTAAAGAATCTAAAAAGATGTTAGAATATTTAAAAAAAGAAACATATTGTATTTGCTTAGATTTAAAAGGAAAAGAATATACTTCAGAAGAATTTTCAAAAAAGATAGAAAGTATATCACTTGAGAATAGTGCTATTGCTTTTGTTATAGGAGGTACTTTAGGAATTGGAGAGGAAATTCTTGATATATCAAAAGAAAAAATTTGTTTTTCAAAAATGACATTTCCACATCAATTAATAAGAGTATTTTTGTTAGAACAAATATTTAGAGCTTTTAAGATTTCATGTGGAGAAACATATCATCGTTAAATATCAGAAAATATGTTTGCTGTGTATTGACAATTATGTAAAACAGATATATAATAACGTAGTTAAAAAATAGAGATAGAGGGTAAGAAAATGAATAACAAAAATATTAGAAATGTTGCAATAATTGCACACGTAGATCATGGAAAAACTACTTTAGTAGACAGTATGCTTAAACAAAGTGGTATTTTTAGAAATAATGAACAAGTTGATGAAAGAGTTATGGATTCTAATGACTTAGAGAAAGAAAGAGGAATTACAATTCTTTCAAAAAATACAGCTATTAATTATGGAGATTATAAAATAAATATTGTTGATACACCAGGACATGCTGATTTTGGTGGAGAAGTAGAACGTGTTTTAAAAATGGTTGATGGTGTTGTTTTACTAGTAGATAGCTTTGAGGGAGCAATGCCTCAAACAAGAGAAGTTCTAAAAAAATCATTAGCTTTAAATTTAAAACCAATTGTAGTTATAAATAAAATAGATAGACCAGGAGCAAGACCTGAAAAGGTAGTTGATGAGGTTTTAGAACTATTTATAGAATTAGATGCAAATGATGAACAATTAGATTTTCCAGTAGTGTATGCATCAGGAAAACAAGGAATTGCAAGTTTAGATATGCAAACTCTAGGAACTGATTTAAAACCATTATTTGAAACTATTATAAATAATATTGAAGCTCCAAATTGTGATTTAGATGGAACAGCACAAATGCTAGTTTCTAATATAGAATATGATGAATATGTTGGTAGAATTGCAATAGGAAGAGTTGAAAGAGGAAATTTTGAACTTAATATGCCAATAGCTATTTGTAAAGCTGATAAAACAGAAAATGCAAGAGTAACAAAATTATATACTTATGAAGGTCTTAAAAGAATAGAGGTAGAAAAGGTTTCAGCAGGAGATATTATAGCTATGTCAGGTGTTACTAATATTAATATTGGAGACACAATTTGTGATTATAATAATCCAGAAAAAATTCCATTTGTTGATATTGATGAACCTACAGTTTCAATGACATTTAGTGTTAATAATGGTCCATTTGCTGGAAAAGAAGGAGAATTTGTTACATCAAGACATTTACGTGATAGATTGTTTAAAGAGCTTGAAAGAAATGTAAGTCTTAGAGTTAAAGAGACAGATGTAGCAGAGTCATTTGATGTTTGTGGTAGAGGTGAACTTCATCTTTCAATATTAATTGAAACAATGAGAAGAGAAGGGTTTGAACTTCTAGTTTCAAGACCAAAAGTTATTTATAAGGAAATTGATGGACAAAAATGTGAACCAGTTGAAAGATTAGTTGTAAATGTTCCAGATGATTGCATTGGTACAGTTATAGAGAAAATAGGCAAAAGAAAAGGTGAAATGGTTAATATGGAACCTGCTGAAACTGGACATACAAAAGTAGAATTTAAAATTCCATCAAGAGGACTTATTGGATATAGGACAGAATTTCTTACAGATACAAAAGGAAATGGTATAATGAGTCATATGTTTGAAGGATATGAACCATTTAAAGGAGAAGTTCAAGCTAGAACTAGAGGAACTATAGTTGCATTTGAAGCTGGTAAATCAATAACATATGGATTATACAATGCTCAAGATAAAGGAGAATTATTTATTGGACCAGGTGTTGAAGTATATGAAGGTATGATAGTTGGACTAAACTCAAGAAATGAAGATTTAGCAATTAATGTATGCAAAGAAAAACATTTAACAAATACAAGAGCTTCTGGGTCAGATGATGCACTTCGTTTAGTACCACCAATTCAAATGAGCTTAGAAAAAGCAATTGAATTTATTCAAGATGATGAATTAGTTGAAGTTACACCAAAAAGTATAAGACTTAGAAAGAAAATTTTGAATAATAAAGATAGAGAAAGAGCGGCAAGAAGTGCCAATAAATAATAATTTATTTAAACTTTTTCTATAAAATTTGGAGAAAATAAATGAACTTAGAAGAATTGGAAAAAATAAAACAAAATGCATTAAATAGACATATTCCAATAATAATGGATGATACATTAGAGGTTATAAAAGAATATTTAGAAAAAGAAAAGCCTAAAAGGATTTTAGAAATTGGTACAGCGGTAGGATATTCTGCAAGTCAATTTGTAAGATTTTCAGATAAATCAGTAGTAGTTGATACAATTGAGTTGGATGAAGAAAAAGCAAATGAAGCAATTCAAAACGTAAAAAATATTGGAATAGACAAAAATGTAAATGTAATACTTGGCAATGCAGTAGATGTGTTGCCATCATTAAATGAAAAGTATGATGTAATTTTCATTGATGCTAATAAAGGAAAATATCCTATATTTTTAAAAGAAGCTATTAGATTATCGCATAAGAATAGTATAATATTTGCAGATAATATTTTATATAAAGGGTATGTACTGAGTGATTATAATAAACATAAACAACGTACAGCAGTTAGACATTTAAGAGAATATATTGCAGATGTTTTAGAAAATGAAAACTTAGAAACTCAGATTTTAGAAGTAGGAGATGGTCTAGCTATTAGTAAAGTTTTAAAAGAAACGTAAGGGATGATAGTTATGAGTGAAGAAAAAGAAATTTTACCAGTAAAAACAGAACTCCAAAAAAAGGAGAATTTAATATTTAGAGCTTTTAAGAAAATAAAAAATATGGATAAAAAAGATTTTTTTACTAAAGTCTTTAGCTCAAGATATTTTATTATATTTCTTTTTGTAATTATACTTTTAAAAACGCTTTTATTTTCAGCAGATACAGTATTTTATAAAGAGGGAATATGGCTTTGGTATATAAGACAAACTTCATTTTTTATAATAATTTTAGTGTCAATACTATTACTTGTTAGAAGTTCCAGAACCAGATTTTCTTTAGGTATGATTTTGAATTTGCTAATTAGTATACTACTTTTTGCTGATGAACTTTATTATTTATATGCATCAAATATTATATCTGTTATGCAAGCTCGGAAATTTACAATATACAAATGAAATAATAACAGCTATTCCTTCACTTTTAAAGTTTAGACAAATATTATATTTTATTGATTTTCCAATTATTTTAGGATTTTTAATTTCTAAAAAAATAGAGGTTAAAAAAGTAAAAGATTTTAAAAAGAAGCCAGTAATAGTAATGGCTATAGTAATAATGGTTTTATGTACATACTATCATTTTATACCAGAATCATTAGAACTTGTTACAGGTTTTATTTATAGTAAAGAAAATTCTGTAAAATATGGAACTATTTATGGTTATCATTTAGTTGATGTTGTTAATGCAGTTACTAATAATAAAGGAACAAAATATGATTCATATGATGATATGTTAGTAGCTTATAAAGAATTTAAAGAAAAGCAAGATGAACTTGCAAGAAAGGATTTAACAAGTTATAAATTTAAAGGGATTGCAAGTGAAAAAAATGTAATTGTATTACAGTTAGAATCTGTGCAAAATTTTGTAGTAAATAAAACTATTAATGGAAAAGAGATTACGCCAAATTTAAATAAGTTTTTGAAAGAAAATGTAAATATTGCTAATATGCATTCAACAAGTTATACTACAACGGCTGATTCTGAGCATAGTGTAATTACTTCATTATATCCATTAGAAAATGGAGAGGCATTTAGTAAATATTATGGAAATACATATGACGATATATTTAAAAATTTTAAAGATGCTGGATATTATACAATGTATGCTCATGGAAATTATGCAGATTTTTGGAATAGAAAAAATGTTACATCAAAGCTTGATATAGATGAAACTAAATTTTTAGAAGATTTTGATGATACTTCTGAGCTTATAGGAACATATTTATCTGATGAACTTTTGTATAAACAAACAATTGAAGATTTTAAAGTAGCAGTAGAAAAAGGAAAACCAGTTTTTTATAATATAGTTGCAGCATCTTCACATAAACCATTTAAACTTGAAGGAATTAAAGATAAATATTCTAAAGTTTCAATAGATATTGGAGATTTAAAAGGAACAGAATTAGGATATTATTTAGAAGCTATTAATTATACAGATTATGCATTTGGAATTTTTATAGATTTATTAAAAGAAAATAATATTTATGATGATACAGTAATTGTAGTTTTTGGAGATCATTATGGAATGCAAATGTATGATGAAAATTTAATAAAGTTTTTAGGGTATGATAAAAGTAATTATAATGATGCAAGAATGCAGTATGAATTTTCGAATGTACTTTGTGGAATGAAGATTCCTGAATTTGAAAATGTTAAAATAGAAAGTCCAGTAAGTAAAAATGATATTAAACCTACACTTGCACAGCTTTGTGGTGTAGAAGACACTTTTTCAATTGGAAAAAGTATGTTTGAGAGAGATTCATATATAACAATAAATAATGGAAAAATAATAACTAGAGAATATCTTTTTGATGGAGGACTTTGGTATAGATTGGATAATGGAGAAAAATTAGATTTTAATTCATTAGATGAAAAAACAAAGGAAAGATTAATTGTTTATGAAGAAGAGACAATTAAAGAATTAGATATATCAAATTCTGTTATAGTAAATAATTTACTTCAAAATAATATGAATTAGGAGTATTTAATGAAAAATTATTTTAAATATATATTTGCAATTATATTAATAATATTATTCACAATATCAGTAGTTCCAAATTCTTTTTAAAATGATACTTTTTATATAATACCACTTCGGACAAACTATAATAGAACATGGAATAGATGGTATTGACCATTATTCTTGGCATGAAGGATTAGAATACACATATCCACATTGGTTGTTTGATGTTATAAATGCAGGTATTCATAATAGTTTTGGAATGAATGGATTATATATATTTGTTTGTATAATCTCTATTATATTTATGCTTGTGATATTTTGGGCAATGATAAAGAAAAATATAAATTGGATTATTGCGTTTATAGGAACTCTTATAATTGCATATTTAGGAAGATATGCTTTTACAGATAGAGGTCAGATAATTTCTTATTTAATGTTTTTAATAGAAATTATTTTAATAGAAAATTTCTTAAAAGATAAAAATATTTTAAGTGTTATACGGATTATTTATAGTTTCAGCTATTATAGCAAATATTCATTCAACAATTTGGATAATGTTTTTAGTATTATTTTTGCCATATATTGGAGAATATATAATTAGTTTATACACTTTGAAAAATGTAGTAAGTATATCTTCTAAAAGAAAAATGAAGAAAATAAAAAAGTTGCAAAAACAAAATGAAGAGTCTAAAAAAATTAAAAAATTAGAAGAAGAAATTGATTATAATAATGAATTTCTTAAAAGTTATAAAGAGAAAGAAAATGCTAAAATTATTATTTGTAAAAATGAAAATGTAAAATGGTTAATTTTAGTTATGATAATAACTTCTTTAGGAGCACTAATTACACCAATTCGGATTAACTCCATATACATATTTTATAAAAACAAGTTTAGGGAATTCTTTAGGATATATTAATGAACATTTTCCAATTGTAATAGCATCATCTTTTGAATTTATGATATATACAATATTTATAATTGCATTTTTAATTTTTACTGATTCTAAATTAAAATTATCAGATGGATTTTTGATTTTAGGGTTATATATTATGACTATTTTATCAAGGAGACAAATTTATTTATTAATATTTTTAGCAAGTATACCAGTTGTTAAGCTAATAAATGATTTTATTATAAAAAATGTAGAAATAGATAAAATAAATACAACTGAAAATAAATTTTATAATATCTTATTTGGGATATTAGCAATATGTGTTTTGGGAATAAGTATATATAATTATATTTTAAAATTTGATAAAGAGTATATAAATAGTGAGTATTATCCTGTAAAAGCAAGTAAATGGATTAAAGATAATCTTGATTTAGAAAATATGAGACTATATAATGATTATAATTTTGGAAGCTATTTATTATGGCAAGGTATACCAGTATTTATAGATTCTAGGTGTGACTTATATACTCCAGAATTTAATAAAGGAGTAGTAGTTTTTGATGATTATATGGAAGTTAAAAATGGTAAAAGAAATTATAAAGAATTATTTGAAAAATATAATATAAATTATGCAATTATATATAAAACATCTATTGAAAATACTTATTTAAAAGACGATGAAAAAGCTATAAATTTATATGAAGATGAATATTTTGTGATTTATAAATATGATAAATAAAAGGAGCTTAAGAATTGGGAAAAAAATCAAGTAAAGATTTTAAATCAGTTAAAAAAGAAGGGTTAGAAGAAAAACTTTTAAATTTTTCTGAAGAAGAAATAGAAAAGTTATTTGAAATGGGAAAAATTAATCAATTTGAGTATGAACAAATTATAAATTGTAGAAAAAAGAAAAAGAAGAAAAGCCAAAAAGAAATCTTTGAAGAAAGAATTAGATGTAATGATACAATTATAGATAAAATAATTAAATTAGGGAAAAAGTTTAGAAGGCAAGAAAGTGAATATAAAAAACAGGAAACATTAAACAGAATGATAGAACAAGAATCTGATATTGAAAGAGAAGAAAGAATACATACTAGAAGTAAGATTAAGACAAAAGAAAGAACAAAAGGAGGTAGAGGTAGAGAGCTAGATAGATAGAGTTTAATATTAATTTAATGTTTTAGTAGTATGATATAAAAAACATTTTTTGGAGGAAAGAAATGAGAGTTCTTATAATAGAAGATGATAAAATATTATCTAAAACAATAGAACAATGTATTATTAGTAAATATGATGTTGATAGGGCTTTTGATGGTAATGAAGGAATTATGTATGCTAAGCAAGATATTTATGATGTTATTATCCTAGACTTAATGATGCCAATTATGAATGGATATGATGTACTTAATGCTTTAAGAAGTGATAAAATTTATACACCAGTACTTATATTAACTGCTAAAGATACATTAGAAGACAAACTAAGAGGTTTTAAATCAGGTGCAGATGATTATTTAGTAAAGCCTTTTAATAGAGAAGAATTATTAGCTAGAATTGATGCTATAATTCGAAGAACAAATGGTAATTATTCAGAAAACATTATTGAGTTTAAAGATTTAAAGTTAGATTTAAATAATAGAAAAGTTATGATTGGTAATAAAGAATTAATTTTACAAGGAAAACAATTTGATATGTTAGAATATTTAATTAATTCTAAAAATACTATTATTACAAAAGACCAGATTTTTGACAAAATTTGGGGATTTAACTCAGAAACTAGTACAAATGTAATTGAAGTTTATGCAAGTCGGACTTAGAAAAGAGCTTAAAAAACTTCGGATATGAGAAATATCTAAAAACAATAAGAGGTGTACGGATATATTTGGTCTGAATAAATTAAATTGGAGATATAATGAACGAACAAAAAGTATTAAGAAAACAATTATTTAAATATATTAAGTATAATATATTAATGTTTATATTTATATTTGTGGTTTTTGGGTTATTTGTTTATGAACTTGTTAGTAAAATTACATATAATTCAGTAAATATTGAACTTACAGAAAATGTAGAAATGTTAAAAAAAGTACTTGAAAAAATGGATGTAATAAAACTTTCAGATAGAATTTATATTACATCAGGTGATGATGAAGTAAGAAATTATAATATTTTGTCTAGTATTAATAATCCTAAAATTATATGTGTTATAAGGAATAAAGAAGGTGAGATTATAAGCACAAATGGTTTTGGTGTTAACACTGGAGAATATATTATAAAATTGGATTTTGATGATGAAGTAATAAATAACATATATGAAGTAATAATAGATGACGAATATTATTATAGAGGAATGACAATAGATTTGTCAGAAGTTACTAAAAATCAAGAAGGATATGTTCAGCTATTAACTAATGTTGATACTGAAAAGGAAATGATAGATATTTATAGGCGTATTATAGTATACTCTGTATTATTTGGAATAGCCATATCAATAATAGCAAGTATTAATATGGCAAAAAGAACTTTAGAGCCATTAGTTGAAATGTTAAAAAATCAGAATGAATTTGTGCAAAATGTATCTCATGAGCTTAGAACTCCACTTGCCATAATACAAGCTAAACAAGAAATACTTTTAAGTGAGCCAAATGCTAAAATAATAGACAAAACAGAAGAAATAAGTTTAACATTAAATGAAACAAAAAGAATGGCAAAATTAACAAAAGATTTATTAATGCTTTCTCGTGCAGACAATAAACAAATGGTACTTCAAAAAGAAGAGATTGAAATAGATGAGTTTATTTTAGAGATTTCAAAAACATATAGTGAAATTGTTGAACTTGAGGGGAAAAAATTTAATGTTAACTTAAATTTCAAAAAATTAGTTTCAATTGATACAAATAAAATATATCAGTTAATGGTAATTTTATTAGATAATGCAATGAAATATACAGAAGAAGGAGATAGTATAGAAATAGCAACATTTATTAAAGATAATAAATGTGTAATTGAAGTTAAAGATACAGGAATTGGAATAAGTGATGAATCAATAAAACATATATTTGAAAGGTTTTATAGAGAAGATAAAGCAAGAAGTAGAGAAACTGGTGGAAGTGGTTTAGGACTTTCTATTGCAGATATGATAGTTACATCACATGGTGGTACTATTAGAGCATCACACAATGGAGATAAAGGAACAATATTTACAATTAGGTTACCAAGATAAGTAGAAAAAAGGGGATTTTGAAATGAAGAAATTAGCTTATTTAATGGTTTTTTGTTTGATTTTAGTTTTGATTTCTATAAAATCTGTTCAAAGTTTTGATGAAAGGATTGAAAAAATATTAAATCAAAATACATTATGGATTATAAACCAATATGGAAATAATGATAGAAGTCAATTAATGTGTTATACAATTGAAGGAAACAGAAATGGTTTAGTTATTGTTGATGGTGGTTTTGAAGATGATGAAGAAACTTTGAAAATATTAGAAAATACAATAAAAAAACATAATAATAAAGTAGATGCTTGGATTTTAACACATTTTGATACAGACCATGCAGGAGCTTTTATGGCAATATATAATAAAAATAAGGATTTAGAACTGGGTAAGTTGTATGTTCAAGATACACCAGACTTAGAAACTTGCAAATCAAAAGCTACTTGGTATGACGGTTGGGATTTATATGAAAGATATTTAAATCTAAATATATTTCAAAAAACATTTTTGCATACAGGAGATGAAATAAATGATATTATTGGTTTAAGATTGGAAGTTTTATGTGCATATGATAATTGGATTGGAGAAGAAATGGAAAATCTTTTAAACAATGGTTCAATAGTATTTAAATTATATGGAAACAAAGAAGCTATAATGTTTTGCGGAGATGTACAAGATAAAAAGATAGGAGAATTTTTAGTAAATAAATATGGTGGAAGATTAAGTTCAGATTATTTACAAGTACCTCATCATGGTAATAATAGTTTAGGAGAAGAATTTTATAAATTAGTTAATCCTAGAATTGCCTTTTTTCCTGCTCCAGAGTGGATTATGAAAAATACAAATAATGTAGATTGGTTTACTGCTCCTCAGATTTGGGAGTTTTTACGAAATAGAGGAGTTAAAACATATTATTTTAGAAATTCACCTGCTAAGATTATTATGAAATAAATTTTGTAAAAATTTGTTAAAAGTGTTGATTTTGTAAAATTAATATGTTAAACTATAATAGTTAATATAAGGTTTAAGTTATGGAGGTTTTCATTTATGGAAATAGTAAAGAATGTATTAGTTGGAATATATTTAGTAATATGTGTTATACTAATTGTATTAGTTTTAAGTCAATCAAAAGAGGATGGAGGAGCATCAGGTACAATAGTTGGTGCATCTGCTAATAATTTTTATGAAAAAAATAAAGGTAGGACAAAAGAAGGAAAAGTTAAAAGAGCAACTATTACTTTAATGGTACTTTACTTTATTTTAACAATAGCATTAGGAGTTGTTTATATAGTATAAATTTAGGAAAAATATATATTGATAAATATAAGTTATTTGTTTTATAAAAATTAGGGCAGATAACTTATTTTTATTTAGCTGTGTGAAATGAAGTGAGTTTTGTATTAAACAAAAATAGTCATGGATAAAAGGAAGGATATTATGAGAAAAAAACAGAAAATAGAAGGTGTTTTTAGAGGAAATGAAAAAGGTTTTGGATTTGTAGAATTAGAAAATGAAGAACTAGAAGATATTTTTATTCCTTCTAAATATACAAATGGAGCTTTAAACGGAGATAAAGTAGAGTTAATTATATTTAAACCAAAATCAAGAGATAAAAGAGCAGAAGGAAAAATAGTTAAAATATTAAACAGAGAGAGAAATGAGATAGTTGGAATATTTCAAAAAAATAAAAGTTTTGGTTTTGTAGTTCCAGATGATAAAAAATTTGGTACAGATATATTCATTTCAAAATCTAATATTAAAAATGCTAAAAATAATGACAAGGTACTTGTAACTATATTAAAATATCCAGAAAAAGGAAAAAATGCAGAAGGAGAAATAAAAGAAGTAATTGGAAGAGTTGATGAGGCAGGAGTAGATATGCTTTCTTTGATAAAAGAATATAGTTTACCATATGAATTTCCAGAGGATGTTAAAGATGAAGCATTAAATATTCCACAAATAATAGATGAAAAAGAAATAAAGAATAGAGTGGATTTAAGAGATAAAATAATTTTTACTATAGATGGAGAAGATGCAAAAGATTTAGATGATGCTGTATATGTATCGAAAATTGAGAATGGTAACTATTTACTTGATGTTCATATTGCAGATGTTAGTTATTATGTTAGAGATGGAAGTAAATTAGATAAAGAAGCACTTTTAAGAGGGACAAGTATATATATGTTAGATAGGGTAATTCCAATGTTACCTGTTGAATTATCAAATGGAATATGTAGTCTGAATGCAGGAGAAGATAGATTTACACTTTCTTGCTCAATGGAGATAGATAAAACTGGAAAAGTAATAACATCAGATGTTTATAGGTCAGTAATTAAAGTTACTGAAAGAATGTCGTATACAGATGTAAATAAAATTTTAACAGGATCAGATCAAAAAGTTTTAAAAAGATATGAAAAATATATTAATGATTTTAAGGTCATGGAAGAATTAGCTCATATTTTAAAAGATAGACGTTTAGAAGAAGGATACTTAAATTTAGATATTCCAGAAAGCAAAATAACTTTAGATAATTATGGAATAGCAATAAATGTAGAACCATACAAACTTACTTTTGCAAATGAAATTATTGAGCAATTTATGCTTATATGTAATGAAACAATTGCAGAAAAGTTTTATTGGTTAGAATTTCCATTTATTTACAGAGTTCATGAAGAACCTGATTATGAAAAGATTACAGAAACCAATAAGTTTTTATTTAATATAGGAAAAAAAATAAAGGTAAGTAGAAATAATATCTATCCTAAAGCATTTTCAGAAGTATTAGAAGAGATTAAAGGAACAGAATATGAAAAAGTAATTTCAAATTTAATTTTAAGAACTTTAAAAGTTGCAAGATATGAAAGTGAAAATAAAGGACATTTTGGAATTGCAAGTAAATATTATTGTCATTTTACTTCTCCTATAAGACGTTATCCAGATTTATTTATTCATAGAATGATTAATGAATACACTAATTATTGTACAAATAATAAAATAGAAGAAATATATGAAAAAGCAGAAAATTATGCAAAACGTGCATCTGATTGCGAGAAAGTAGCTACAAAAGTAGAGCGTGATGCAGAAGATATTAAAAAGGCTGAATTTATGCAGAACAAAATTGGAGAAGAATATCAAGGAATAATATCTTCGATTACTGCTTTTGGAATGTTTGTAGAACTTCCTAGTACAGTAGAGGGATTAGTAAGATTTGAAAATTTTAATTCTAGAGAATATTTTAATTATAATGAAGATTTAAAAATTTTAATTGGAGAAAGAACAGGAAAAGTTTATAAAATAGGAGATACAGTAAAAATAAGGGTTATAGAAGCAAACAAATTATTTAGAAAGATTTCATTTGAATTAATAGATGAATCTAAGGAGTTGAAATGATTTATGATAAGAAAAAATGAAGAATATGTTGTAGAAATAATTGATAATGGCTTTATGGGAGAAGGAATAGCTAGAATAGATGGTCAGGTAATTTTTATACCTAATTGTATAAAAGGAGAAATTGTAAAAATAAAGATTTTAAAAGTCACAAAATCTGAATGTTATGCAAAACTCCTTGAAATACATAAAAGATCAGAATTTAGAAAAAAAGATGATTGTATAGCTTATGAAAAATGTGGAGGATGCAATTTAAGGCATATAGATTATGAAAAATCATTAGAGATGAAGAAAAATGCAGTTAAGACTACAATAAAGAAATCATTAAAAAGAGATATAGAAATAGAAGAAGTAATTCGGAATGGAAAATCCGAAATATTATAGAAATAAGCTTGTGTATCCAGTAGGAATAGACGAAAATGGAGATATATCAATGGGAGTTTTTGCTTCAAGATCACACAGAATTATTAATATAAATAATTGTCAAATACAAAATGAAAAGAGTCAAAAAATAGCAAATGAAATATTTGAATTTGCGAAGAAAAATTGTATTTCAGGATATAATGAAAAAGATATGTCAGGACTTTTAAGGCATATTATAGTTAGAATAGGAATAAAAACAAATGAAATTATGGTAACTATAGTAGTAAATAAATTTGATATTCCATATGAAAAAGAGTTAATAAGGGAAATTACAATAAATAATCCAGAAGTGAAGGCAATTGTTAAGAATTTAAATAATAAAAATACAAATGTAATACTTGGAAAAGAAAATAAAGTTATTTATGGAGAAGGTTACATATATGATTATTTAGGAGACAAAAGGTTTAAAATTTCTCCAATGTCATTTTATCAGGTAAATCCAATACAAACAGAAAAATTATATAAAAAGGCAGTAGAATATGCTTGTCTTACAGGAAATGAGACTATTTTTGACTTATATTGTGGAATAGGTACAATAGGTATTTTTGCATCAGATAAAGCTAAAAAGTTAATAGGAATAGAAACAGTATCAGCTGCTATTAATGATGCTAGAGAAAATGCAAAATTGAATAATATTGAAAATGCAGAATTTATTGTGGGAAATGTAGAAGAAGAATTACCAGAACTTATTATAAAAAGAGATATAAGAGCAGATGTGGTATTTTTAGATCCTCCAAGAAAAGGTTGTGATAGAACAGCAATAGATACATTATTAAAAATAGAACCTAAGAAAATAGTATATATAAGTTGCAATCCTGCAACCTTAGCAAGGGATTTAAAATTATTTGATGAGAAATATGATTTAAAACATATTTCTATATGTGATATGTTTCCTGGAACTGGGCATGTGGAATGTTGCTCGGTGCTATATTTAAAGAATTAGACAAAATAGTTGAGTTTACTGCTTTTGAGGATTTTATTAGTTTTGAAAGAAAAGGTAAAAATAAGGTTAAACGAGTAGAAAATCATAAAATTAAGGTAACGATAGAGGTAGACATGGTGTGCGGAGTAGTATAAATTATAGTGAAAATTTTATAAAAGTTTGGAGATAAAACTTAATTGAGAATAAGGTGTTTAATAGCATCTTATTTTTGTTAAAATGATTTTGGGAATTAAGTCTATTTTGTTGACTATTTTGTTACTTTTGATATAGAATTATAATTAAGTATAATAATAAATTTATGAAACAAAATGTTCAATAATAAAAAGTTTTTATAAATAAAAAAGGTGAAAAGTATGAAATTAAGCAATAATTTATTGATTGAAAAATTAAATCAAGCAATTAATTCATATAATGAAGATACAAAAGAAGAAGAGATTGCATTGATTAAGAATGGAAATATATCAAATGAAGATTTGGAAAAAATAAGTTCTTTATACATTGACATAAGTGATATACAAGAAGATGAAAAAGAAACATTTTTTGAAGAATTAAGTAGAGTTCTGGAAAATATGCAACTAAGTAGTTTTTTCTTATATTCGGAAACAGAAAATGAACCTATGAAAGTAGAGCTTACATTCTTATTAAAATTTAACAAAGGATTAAAAAATTTACAAATATCTGATATAGATTTATCTAATGTCAATGCAGATGTATTTAATAAATTAGAAAATTTGAAGGTACTTATGCTTGGAAATAATAATATAAATGATTTTACAATGTTATCACAATTAAGTGAGAATCTTGCAATTGATGTTGGAAACAATCCAATGAATAATGTAAGTATAAATGATGTGGTAAAAGAAATAAATAAACATCACGGAAAGATGGCTTTTAATGAGCATCCTTATTTTAATTCAGTTGTATTTGCATTGGAAGATAAAAAAATAAATTTAAGTAATATTGAAATTCCAGAAAATAAAATGAACGAAATATTTCAATTTATTAATGATTATGGAATACAAAAAACTTTAAAAATAGAAGATTATATAAAAATGAATGAAAATCAAGGGAACCCTACTCGTGTTATTATTAGTGGAACAAAGGATATTTCAACTGAATTTTTAGAAGATCATCCTGAGATAGTAGAAGTACAAATTATTGATGAAGAAAATCATGGTTGGTATGGTCAAGAAGAACCCTATACACGAGAAGAGTTTTTACAAATAAGACAAAAAATTGATGAAATTAAGGAAAAAATAGAATTACCAGATGTTTCAGATGAGGATAGAGAAAAGAAAATTTTTATGCAAGTATATAATGTTTTAGGAAAAATGATAGATTATAATCATTATGCAGTAACAGAAGAAGGTGAAAAAGATGATGCTTTAAAAATTACTTGTAGAAATTTGAAAGATGGATTATTAAAGGGGAAAGCTGTTTGTGCAGGATATGCAGATATACTAAAAAATGTTTTAGGAGAATTTGGAATAAAAGCAAATTATATAGGTAGAGATCCAGAAGATGTTGAAAAATATGCTGAGCTAATAGGATATACAGAAAAAGCAGAACTAGATGAATTTTTGGGATTTGAAGCAATGAGTGTAGAAGAATTTGCTAAAATGTATGGTTATAAAGATGATGCAGGTCATGCATGGAATTCTGTAGAATTAGATGGAAAGAAGTATTTATGTGATTTAACTTGGGATGCAGATAATATAAAATTAGGACGTTTTCCATTAGAATATTGCTGTCCATCATTAGAAGAATTTAATTCAACTGGAAGTGGAGAATTAACTCATGATATGTTTGTAACATTGGATGAAGGAGAAATTTCGGAATTTTCTAATGAAGATCAGTTGCGATTTTTAGGATTTAGTGAAGAAGAAATTGAAAGAAAATTGCATCCATCTATTGAAGATTTTGTAAAAATGTTAGAACAATTAGAGGCACAACAAAAAATGGAATCTGTAACAGTAAGCATAGCATCTGAAATAAAAGCATCTGATTTTGACGGAATTGAAAAAGCCTTTGATGATAAAGAAAAGGAGGAGCAGATTGATTATGATAAATAATGTTAATAGTATAGTTTGTACAAATATTTATAGTATATTAAATGAACTAAATATGTTTAATAAACTTCCAGAAGATAAGCAAAAATATATAATGAAGCATAAAGAAAATTATATAGTTAAATTTAACAAAAATGTTCCTATACAATTTCAAATAAATGATAAAGAAACTATGGTAATATTATCGTATTTATTTATAAAATACATAAATGATAGTGCTGATACAAAGAAATACCTTTTAGATAAATACAAAAAGAACGAAATAGAATATCAAAAAGAATTACGAAAAAAATATAATCCAGATAATATCTTTAAAAATACAGGCAGACAAGACAATACCAATAGCACCATAGTAAATAAAGAGGTTGCATTAGTAGAAATAAAAGAAAATGTTATTAGTAGAATTATTAAAAAAATAAAGAATTTTTTTATAAAAGGAACTAACTAATTAAATCCATAACATCACTTCTAATATGCTTTATAAAATAAAGTCAAGGTTAAAATGAATGTGCCATCGCACAACCTTGACTTTATTTTAAAAGCATATTATTTTTCAATTAAGTGGATTTAAGGATAAGTATATTTAATTAAGTAGACATAATTGCTATTAAAACCTAAAATACCTCATTAAAATGAGGGCAGGAAAGCATGCTTAATGCAATGCTTATACACATTGAAGGACAAGCCTTCAAGAGTTAATAAAGAAACAGAAATTTTAAGTAAATATGATGCAGAAATTCACTCGGTGAACTGAGTCAAACCCGCTATTCTTCGTTAAAATTAAAAATGGTGAACTAAAAATTTGAAAAAGTTCACTCATTTTAGGCAAAAGTTCACCGAGTGTACTCAATTTTTATAGAATATTTTGGATTTAGTTCACTAAGTGTACTTGATTTTTATAAACATATCCAATAATTGAGTATAAAGAAAAGGCAAATTCACAAATACACTAAGTGAACTAGTATAGAAATATTTTAGTACACCAGGTGAACTTATAATTTTTAATCATAGTATTTTTAGTTCACTTAGTGTACTTATAAAATTAGATACTAAAATTATATTAAAAATAGAAAAGAGGGAAATAAAAGGGAATTGATTTTATAAAATTGCGATAATATAATGATAGCATAAAAAAGTAAGAGCAAAGAGATTAGAAAAATTCTAGTTTCTTTGCTTTTAAATTTAAAGAAAATGAATCATAAAATGTTAAAAATTCTATTGACTTTTAAGAACATTTGTTTTATTATATATACATAATTAAATTGGAGGAAATAAAGGTGAAATACATTTATAATAAATTAGTAAGAGATAGAGTACCGGAGGATATTAACTCTATGGAAGGAAGAAAATGTAATTTTAAAATTCTAAATAATGATGAATATTTAAAAGAATTAGATAAAAAATTATTTGAAGAAGCAAATGAATTTATAGAAGAACATTCAGTTGAAGAATTAGCTGATTTAATGGAAGTTATATTTGCTATAATGAAAGTTAGAAATATATCAATAGAATATGTAGAAAGTGCAAGAAAAATTAAAAATAGTAAAAAGGGTTCTTTTAATGATAAAATTTATTTAATTGATGTTGAACAAGAAGATATTGATGAAAGAGAAGAAAAGGAATTGAAGAAAGAATGGAGGAAAAATAATTAAAAGATGTTAGATTATGTTATAAAAAATATTACTAAATATATAAATAGAAAAAATTTTAAAAAGTTTTTTGATTGGTATATATATAAGTTTGACTTAAATGATAAATCTGAACAATTTGAGAAAAACAGAAAAAATAATTTACACCCTATAAGGCCAAGAAAAGGAGAAATATATTCAATAGAATTTGGTCAAAATATAGGAAAAGAATTGTGTAATACACATATGGGAATTATTATGCAAGATTCATATAAAAATAGTGTATCAAGTACAGTTGTTGTAATACC